>CALMBF010000207.1 GCA_937860145.1 uncultured Geobacter sp. | reverse complement strand
CCGGTGATCTTCTGGCAGAGGGTCACCATGGCGTCGAGGGGGTTGGAGATGACGATGACGTAAGAGTTGGGAGCGTACTGCTTGATCCCCTCGGCAACGGACTTCATGATCTTGGCGTTGGTTGCAATGAGGTCATCGCGGCTCATGCCCGGCTTACGGGGGAGACCGGCGGTGACGATGACCACGTCGGCACCTGCGATGTCCTCGTAGCTGTTGGTCCCTTTGAGGCAGCAGTCGAAACGGTCAACGGACCCGACTTCGGAGATGTCGAGCATTTTCCCCTGGGGGAGACCTTCAACGATGTCGAACATCACCACATCGCCCAGTTCGCGCAGCGCTGCAAGCTGAGCAAGTACTCCGCCAATCTGTCCACCACCGATGAGAGCAATCTTTTTACGTGCCATTCTGACTTCCTCCTTGAATTGGGTTGTAGTTTTACTGCACTTGCATTGACTTGCTATCAGATCGAATCGATTATTGCATTCAGGGTCGCACTGGGACGCATTGCCTTTTCAGTTTTGACCGGATCCGGCATAAAGTACCCGCCGATATCCTGGGGTTTCCCCTGGGCGCCGATCAACTCTTCGTTGATCTTTGCCTCTTGATCGTGAAGCTGCTGGGCTACTTTGGCAAAACGGGCCGCAAGATCCTTGTCCTTGGTCTGTGCTGCCAGGGCCTCGGCCCAGTACATGGCAAGGTAGAAGTGGCTCCCCCTGTTGTCTATCTGACCAACCTTGCGGGCCGGGTTCTTGTTTTGATCCAGGAACTTGGTATTGGCCTGGTCGAGGGTATCTGCCAGGAGCTGGGCCTTTTCATTCTTGAAGGAGGCGGCCAGATGCTCCAGAGATACGGCAAGGGCCAGGAACTCGCCGAGCGAATCCCAGCGCAGGTAGCCTTCCTGAACGAACTGCTGGACATGTTTGGGTGCGGAGCCGCCTGCGCCGGTCTCGAACAGACCGCCGCCGGCCAGAAGAGGTACTATGGAGAGCATCTTGGCGCTGGTGCCAAGCTCCAGGATCGGGAACAAGTCAGTCAGGTAGTCCCTCAGGGCGTTTCCGGTTACGGTAATGGTGTCCTGGCCTGCTTTTGCCCTCTCGCAGGTGAACTGCATCGCGTCAACCGGGGCCATGATGCGGATGTCCAGGCCGTTCGTATCGTGATCCTTCAGATACTTGTTCACCTTCTCGATCATCTGGGCATCATGAGCTCTGTTCTTGTCCAGCCAGAACACGGCCGGAGCACCGGTTGCCCGCGCCCTGCGAACTGCAAGCTTGACCCAGTCCTGGATCGGCAGGTCTTTGGCCTGGCAACCGCGCCAGATGTCCCCTTCCTCAACGGTGTGCTGCATCAGCACTGCGCCGGACTCGTCAAGAACGCGGACGGTGCCGTTTGCCGTCATCTTGAAGGTCTTGTCGTGTGAGCCGTACTCCTCTGCCTTCTGTGCCATGAGACCGACGTTGGAGGTGGAACCCATGGTGGTAGGATCGAACTGGCCGTGCTTCTTGCAGAAATCGACACAGACCTGATACCACCTTGAATAGCATCTATCGGGAACCACACACTTCACATCATGCAGCTTGCCGTCCGGACCCCACATCCCGCCGGAGTCACGGATAACAACCGGCATGGATGCATCGATAATGATGTCGTTGCTGGCATGGAGGTTGGTAATCCCCTTGTCCGAATCAACCATGGCCAGAGGCGGTCTCTTCTTGTAGGTCTCCTGGATATCGGCTTCGATTTCTGCCTTCTTGGCTGCAGGCAGCTTCTCAAGTTTCAGGTACAGGTCGCCCAGACCGAGATCAGGGTTGACGCCCAACTCCTTGAACGTGGCTGCATGCTTTTCGAATACGTCCTTAAAGTAGACGGAGACGAAATGGCCGAACATGATGGGATCGGAAATCTTCATCATGGTGGCCTTGAGGTGCACCGAAAACAGGATACCCTTTGCCTTGGCGTCTTCGATCTGCTCCTCGATGAATTTGCGCAGGGCTTTGACACTCATGAACGTGCCGTCAAAGATTTCACCGGCCTGGAGGGGGAGTTTCTCTTTAAGAACCGTGACGTTCCCGGCCTGATCGACGAACTCGATCTTCACATTACCAGCCTTCTGCATCGTTACGGACTTCTCGTTTTCGTAAAAATCGCAGCAATCCATCCACGAGACATGGGTCTTGGAGTCAGGGGACCAGGCACCCATCTTGTGCGGGTGCTTCTTGGCGTATTCCTTTACTGCCTTGGCCGATCTTCTGTCGGAGTTACCTTCCCTCAGTACAGGGTTTACGGCGCTGCCCAGACATTTGGCATAGCGGGCATGGAGCTCTTTCTCAGCATCGGTTTTCGGCTCCTCGGGGTAATCAGGAAGCTTGTAACCCTTCTCCTGAAGCTCCTTGATGGCTGCTTTCAGCTGGGGGATGGATGCGCTGACATTTGGCAGCTTGATAATGTTAGCTTCAGGCTTCTGGGTGAGTTCACCCAGTTCAGCTAGGTAATCCGGCATCCGCTGACTCTCGGTCAGGTAATCGGGAAAGTTTGCGATAATCCTGCCGGCAACGGAAATGTCTTTGGTTTCAACGACAACGCCAGCCGCCTTCGTGAATGCATTGACAATCGGCAGTAAAGAGTATGTTGCCAGTGCGGGTGCTTCATCGATTTTCGACCAGATAATCTTTGCTGTTTGTGTTGACATGTTCTCTCCTTGATTTTATTGCCCGATCGCCTGTGGCTATAGAAAGGTTTGCAGCGGTACTACCGGAAGCAACACAGATTTCATTATTACTAAAATAAAATTTATTTAATTTAATAGTAATAGAAAATTTTGTATACAGTATACAAATAGGTATATGGTGTCAAGGAAAAATCAGGCGGGAAAAGGGGTGGAAAGGCGCTTCATCAGAGGGGAAAAAGAATTCTACCTGAACGGTCTTTCCGATGAGAAACGGCGAGCTTCGTTGATGTCGTTCCGGTCGATGTTGCGGGGGATTTTCAGCTGCTGGCCGGGCCAGAGAACCTTGGGGTCGCGGATCTGGTCCCGGTTTGCCCGGTAGAGGAGCGGCCAGAGGGAAGGATCACCGTATACCTCCGCCTGGGCCGCTATCTGGGGGAGGGTTTCACCGCGTTTTACCGTGTGGCGCGTCGGCAGGACCTGCGTCTTTTCATACCTGGCCCGTTCGGCCCTGCGACGGGCCTCGGCCTGCTCCGCCTTCAGCTCTTCAGCCCGCCGGGCGGCCGCAGCCGCCTCCGCCTCGGCACGCTCAAGCTCCTGCTTCCGTTTCAGCTCCAACTCAAGTTCTTCCCGAGCCTTCCGCTCCGCTTCCCTGCGGGCAATCTCCTCACGACGTTTGACCTCATCCGCGTAAGCCGCTTCCAGAACCCTGGCCTTGGTGACAGCAAAACCGTAGTACTGGTCGGCGGCAGGGACATCGCCTTTCAGGTACAGCTCTTCCCCCTGGTCGAAGGTGAAGACAAGGTCACGGAACTGGGCCGGGAAAAGCTCCTGTACCCCTTCTTCACGGACCCTCTCCACCAGGAGGTGGGTATCATCCCTCAGGAGGGAGGTGGCGGGAGCGCACCCGGAAAGGAGCGCACTCCCGACAAGAGAGAGTAATGCCAATCGTACGAGAACGGACAAAAGTCCCCCCCTACTTGGCAGTCGTTCTGATACCCAGCTCCCTGAGCTGCTTCTCGTCCACGTTCGATGGTGCCTCGGACATGAGACAGGTACCTTTCTGGGTCTTGGGGAAGGCGATGACGTCACGGATGGAGTCGCTGCCGGTGAGGAGCATCACGAGACGGTCAAGGCCGAAGGCGATGCCGCCGTGGGGAGGGGTACCGTACTCGAGGGCATCGAGGAGGAAGCCGAACTTGGCCCGTTTGTCCTCCTCCGAGTGGCCGAGCATCTTGAACATCAGGGACTGGATGACCTCCTGGTGGATCCTGATGGAACCGCCGCCGATCTCGTTGCCGTTCAGCACCAGGTCGTAGGCCTTGGCGCGGCAGCGCCCCGGGTCCGACTCCACGAACTCAACGTCCTCGTCCATCGGAGCGGTGAAGGGGTGGTGGACCGCCGCCCAGCGCTTCTCCTCCTCGTCCCACTCCAGGAGGGGGAAGTCGGTGATCCAGACGAATACGAACGTGTCCTTGTCCGCCAGCCCGAGGAGACGGGCCAGATGGTTGCGGAGCTTGCCGAGGGAGTCGTTGACCACCTTGGGCTTGTCGGCCACGAAGAGCAGGAGGTCGCCATCCTCGGCGCCGAACTCCCTGTTCATGGCGGCAATCTCTTCGGGGGTGAAGAACTTGGCGATGGGGGAGTGCCATTCACCGTTCTCGATCTTCACGTAGGCAAGCCCCTTGGCGCCGTATATCTTGGCGAACTCGGTGAGGTCGTCGATCTCCTTGCGGGAGAAGCCGGCACACTTCTTGGCGTTAAGTCCCTTGATGATGCCGCCGCCAGCAGCCACGTCGGCGAACACCTTGAATCCCGAACCCTTGACCAGTTCGGTCAGCTCGACGAGCTCCAGGCCGAAACGGAGATCCGGGTTATCGACCCCGAAGCGGCGGATCGCCTCCTGGTAGGTCATCCGCGGGATCGGCAGCTGGACATCGACCCCCTTGGCCTCCCGGAAGATGGTGGCGATCAGCCCCTCCATCATGGTGATGATATCCTCCCGGTCGATGAAGGACATCTCGCAGTCGATCTGGGTGAACTCGGGCTGGCGGTCGGCACGCAGGTCCTCGTCGCGGAAGCAGCGGACAACCTGGAAGTACCGGTCGTAACCGGAGATCATAAGGATCTGCTTGAAGATCTGGGGCGACTGGGGGAGTGCGTAGAACTGGCCACGGTTGATACGGGAAGGGACGAGAAAATCCCTGGCCCCTTCCGGGGTCGACTTGGTGAGGAACGGGGTCTCTATCTCCAGAAAGCCGTTGTCGCTCAGGTAACGACGGGTTGTCTGGGCAACCTTGGAGCGGAGGATCATGTTATCCTGGAGCTGGGTCCGGCGCAGGTCGAGGTAACGGTACTTGAGACGGAGGTTCTCCGACACTTCGACGTAATCGTCGAGGGTGAACGGCAGAGTCTTGGAGGGGTTGAGCACCTTGCACTCTTCGACCAGCACTTCAACTTCTCCGGTCTTGAGGCTCGGATTGACGGTCCCTTCGGGACGGGGGATGACCTTCCCCTTCACCGCCACGACGAACTCGCTCCGGATGGCCTCGGCCTTGGCATGGGTTTCCACGCTTCTGGCCGGGTCGAACACGACCTGGGCAATCCCCTCCCGGTCGCGCAGGTCGACAAAGATCAGTCCGCCATGGTCACGGCGGCGGTGAGCCCACCCCATCAGCACCACCTCGGCACCGACATCGGCAGCAGTGATGCCACCGCAGTAGTGGCTCCGCTTCCAGTCGCCAAGAAACTCTATCATGAACAACCTCCTGAAAAAGGGGATGAATTCGACAAAATAGCGGTTAAATATACCCGAAAGCACCCCGTGGTTCAAGAACTAACAGGATTGGGACGCAAATTCCTTCACTCTTCCCCATCGCGTGCTGCAGCTGGACCGTTGGCACCACCGTGTTACACTAGGAGTACGGGCTCGTGACATAACCCGACGGTCGCCGGTCGCGACCGCCACGCAGCACCGGACCTGCAGCGGGGGCTTCCCATGTCACATCATGCACCCAAAACCGGTTACCGGCACCTTGTGGACCGGCTCAACAGATTCCCCCAGGGTGCCTACCCGTCCCCCCTCCTCGACAACATCCTCGCCATCCTCTTCGATCCCCGGGAAGCAGAGCTCGTCTCCCGGCTCCCCCTCATGCCGTTCACCGCCAAGCGGGCTGCAACTGCCTGGAGCATGGGGGAAGACCGGGCGCGGAAGATCCTCGACGACCTTGCCTCGCGGGCGCTTCTCCTCGACCTGACCTACGACGGCGAGACCACCTACCTGCTCCCACCCCCCATGGCGGGATTCTTCGAGTTCGCCCTCATGCGGGTCCGTCCCGACATAGATCAGCAGGCTTTGAGCGAACTGTTCTACCAGTACATGAATGTAGAAGAGGATTTCATCCGCGACCTGTTCACCAGGGGAGAGACCAGGATCGGGCGTGTCTTTGTCCACGAACCAGCCCTGTCGCCCGAAAACTCCTCCCAGGTGCTCGATTACGAACGGGCGAGCGAGGTCATCCGCAGCTCCCGGCATATCGGCGTAAGCCTCTGCTACTGCCGGCACAAGATGTCCCACGTCGGGAGAGCGTGCACGGCCCCGCAGGAGATCTGCATGAGCCTCAACCTCGTGGCCGAACCGCTGATACGTCACGGCCACGCCCGGCGTGTCGACGCCAGAGAGGCGCTGGACCTCCTCCAGCAGGCCTACGATCATCAGCTGGTCCAGTTCGGTGACAACGTGCGGGAAGGGGTCAACTTCATCTGCCACTGCTGCGGCTGCTGCTGCGATGCCCTGCTGGCGGCGCGGCGGTTCGCCCCCCTCCACCCGATCCACACCACGGGCTTTGCGCCGGTCCCCTCCCCCGACCGGTGCAGAGGGTGCGGCAGATGCGCCGCCGTCTGCCCGATGGAGGCGATCACCCTGGATGAAGCGGCACACAGCTCCCCGCACGGGAGGAAGATTGACCGTATCGACATGGATCGCTGCCTGGGGTGCGGCCTCTGCGTCCGGGCTTGCCGTTTTGGCGCCGTCGGCCTCGAACCGCGCCGGACCAGGGTCCTTACCCCGGTCAGCACCGCCCACCGGGTGGTGCTCATGGCCATCGAGCGGAACTGCCTGCAGAACCTGATCTTCGACAACCAGGCACACACGAGTCACCGGGCCATGGCGGCGATCCTCGGTGTCATCCTCAGGCTCCCCCCCGTCAAGCAGCTCCTGGCACGCAGACAGATGGACTCCCGCTACCTGGACAAGCTGCTCTCGCTGGTGCACCTCCCCCCGGGTCTCCGCTGACCCGGCCCCCTCCCCCCGGCATCAGGCGTCAAGTGCTGCCCGTCCGCATTGCGGCACCCTTTCCGGGAAGCGGCCGATACAAAAAAGGCCGCACTCCCCTCGGGGAACGCGGCCGTGGCAGGGCTGAGCAGGCGGTCAGCACTTCAACGCGCCGACCAGCTCCCCGATCTCCTTCACCCCTTTTTCCACCAGCCAGCTCTCCATCCCCGCGGCAATCTCCTCGGCAGCGGCAGGGTTGAGGAAGTTGGCCGTCCCCACCTGCACCGCGGTGGCACCGGCAAGGATGAACTCGAGGGCGTCGGTGGCGCTCATGATGCCGCCGATGCCGATCAACGGCACCTTGACGGCCCGGGAGACCTGCCAGACCATACGCAGGGCCACCGGCTTGATGGCAGGTCCGGAGAGGCCGCCGGTGATGTTTGCCAGAACCGGCCGCCGGGAGTTGATGTCAATGGCCATGCCGGTCAGCGTGTTTATCAGGGAGAGCGCCTCGGCCCCGGCATCGACGCACGCCCTGGCCATGGCGACCACGTCGGTGACATTGGGGGAGAGCTTGACGATGAGGGGCTTGGATGTCGACTTGCGGACCAGCCCCACGACCTGGGCGGCTGCGGCCGGGTCGGTGCCGAAGACGATCCCCCCCTGCTTGACGTTGGGGCAGGAGATGTTCACCTCGACCCCGGATACTTCCGCCAGATCGTCGATCCTGGCAGCAAGCTCGCCGTACTCTTCCAGGGAGTTGCCGTACAGATTGACGATCACCGGGGTATCGACGGTGCGCAGGAACGGCAGCTTGGTGGTGATGAAGGCGTCGATCCCCACGTTCTGCAGGCCGATGGCATTGAGCATGCCGCCGGGGGTCTCGACGATGCGCGGCGTGTTGTTCCCCGCCTTGGGACGCAGCGACAGCCCCTTGGTGATGATGGCGCCGATGGACTCAAGATCCATGTAATCGGCAAACTCCCGGCCGTAGCCGAAGGTGCCGGAAGCGGTCATTACCGGGTTGCGCATCTTGATTCCGGCTATCTCTACGGACATGTTTGGTTTGGTCATAGCACACTCCATCTGGACGATGTCGGTTTCACTCTCTGCTTCCCGCTCCCGGTTCCCCTACTCCCACGAAAGGTCCGTGGACTCGAACACCGGGCCATCCTTGCAGACGCAGCGGTAGTCGGGGGTCTCGGCCGAATGGTTGACCCCCTTCACGACGCACCCCAGGCACGCCCCCATGCCGCACGCCATGTACGCCTCCAGGGAGACCTGGCATTCGACCTGCATCTCCTCGGCAATCCCGGCAACGGCCCGGAGCATGGGAAAGGGGCCGCAGGCAAAGAGGCGCTTGGGAGTGCGGCTGGCGGCCAGGTACTTGAGCATGACCTGGGTGACGAGCCCCCGGTCTCCCAGGGTGCCGTCATCGGTCGCCACGTAGGTCTCGACCCCCAGGCGCTCGAACTCCGTGATGCAGAGCACGTCCTCCTTGCTCCTCCCTCCGGCGAAGAGGCGCACCCGGTGGGTTTTGACCAGCTCCTTGGCCAGCAGGTAGAGGGGGGCCAGGCCGACACCGCCGCCGACGAGGATCTTCTCCTCGTCCTCTGCCCCATGGTCGAAGCCTTTCCCCAGGGGGGCGATGATGTCCAGGGAGTCTCCCTGGTGCATGTCGGCGAGCATGCCGGTACCGTGGCCGACGACCTTGTAGAGGATCTCCAGGAAGGTCTGCGTTCCCGAATCTGTGTAGGGGGTGACGAACACACCCATGTCGTAGATGCCGAAGGGACGGCGCAGGAGCGGATCGATCGCCCTGCTCACCTTGACCATGACGAACTGGCCGGCCGCAGCCTCCAGCACGGCCGGGGGAGCGGTCATGCGCATCCGGTAGTAACCGGGTGAAACCTCTATGTTGGACAGAACCTGGGATTGAAACTGCATGGAGAGCGCCCCCCCTTTGTACCGATTTATCGAGTGAACAGAGATTTTAAGAGCTGGATTTATAGCAGACTGTTTACACAAAAGCAACGGACCGTCACCTACTCCCCGGCAAAGACGTACTCCATCATCAGGGCATCCTCGCCATCCTTGTAGTAGCGCTTGCGCCGGCCGGTTTCCAGAAACCCCATCCCCCGGTAGAGGGAGATGGCGGCAACGTTGGAGACCCTCACCTCCAGGGAGACGAAGGAGGCCCCCCTGGCCCGGCAGTCATCCAGCACCCGCTGCACGAGGAGACGTCCGATCCCCTTCCCCCGGCACGAAGGGTCCACGGCGACGTCCATGACATGCCCCTCGTCGAGGAGCAGCATGGGACAGATGAAGCCGACGAGGCGGCCGGAGGGGTCGAATGCGGAGTAGGGGAAGGCATGGGGGGAGTTCAGTTCGTCCAGGAAGTGCTGCCGCAGCCAGGGGGAGGGGAACGAGGAACGCTCGATCGCCAGAACCTGGTCCAGATCCTCCTCGGCCATGGGGCATATGGTTATTTCGTTCGTCATTTCAGGCATATGGCCGGCATCATAAGCGATGGACACCGGCTTGTAAATACCTTTGTACCGGCCGGAAAGGTTTGACTTTCCCGGGCTGATAGCATATATTTTTGTGTCCATTTCAGAGGAGGAACTGTTTTGAGTAATGAGCGCATGACCTACAAGGAGTCGGGGGTCGACATCGACGCCGGCAACACCTTTGTCAAGATGATCAAACCCCTGGTAAAGGCGACGTCCCGCCCCGAGGTAATGGCAGATATCGGCGGCTTCGGCGGGCTGTTCTCCCTCAATGCCAGCAAATACAAGAACCCCGTGCTCGTCTCCGGCACGGACGGCGTCGGGACCAAGCTGAAACTGGCCTTCCTGGCGGACCGTCATGACACCGTCGGCATCGACCTGGTGGCCATGTGCGTGAACGACATCGTCGTCCAGGGGGCCGAACCACTCTTCTTCCTTGACTACCTTGCCACCGGCAAGCTCGACCCGGCAAAGGCCGCGGACATCGTCAAGGGGATCTCCGCCGGCTGCGTCCAGGCCGGCTGCGCCCTCATCGGCGGCGAAACCGCCGAGATGCCCGGCTTCTACGCCGACGGCGAGTACGACATCGCCGGTTTCACCGTGGGCGTTGTCGACCGCGACAACCTGATCGACGGCTCCTCCATCACCGTGGGAGACAAGCTCATCGGCCTGGCATCCTCCGGCCTCCACTCCAACGGCTACTCCCTGGCACGCAAGGTCATCTTCGAGCGGATGGGGCTTGCCATCGACAGCATCATGCCGGGTACGGACCTCACCGTTGCCGACGAGCTCCTCAAGCCGACCCGGATCTACGTCAAATCGGTGCTCAACCTGCTCCGTGACTTCACCGTCAACGGCATTGCCCACATCACCGGCGGCGGCCTGCTGGAGAACATCCCCCGCGTGCTCCCCCACGGCTGCAAGGCGGTCATCGACAAGGGGAGCTGGCAGGTCCCGGACATCTTCTCCATCCTCAAACAGGCAGGCAACATCGAAGAGAGCGAGATGTTCCGCACCCTCAACTGCGGTATCGGCATGGTGCTCGTCGTCCCCGAAAAGCAGACCGATGACATCATGATCCGCCTCTCCGGTCTCCACGAAACCGCCTTCGTCATCGGCGAGATCGCCAAGTGTGAAAACGGCGCCGAAGCCGTGGAGATCGCCTGAACCGGGGCTGATTCGGCCTGACAAGCGAGCAGACATGACCACGACACCACACAAGATACGAATCGGCGTTCTCATCTCCGGCAGCGGCACCAACCTGCAGGCGATCATCGACAGATGCGAGTCCGGTGAAATCGACGGTACCGTGGTCTGCGTCATCAGCAACAAGGCCTCCGCCTTCGGCCTGGAACGCGCCAGGAACCACGGCATCCCCGCACTCCACCTGGACCACCGTCTCCATGCCGACAGAACCGATTATGATGCCACCCTGGTGGCGCTCCTGCGGGAACACGGGGTCGACCTGGTGGTCCTGGCAGGCTTCATGCGCATCGTGACCCCGACCCTGCTGGACGCCTTCCCCAACAGGGTCATGAACATCCACCCGGCCCTCCTCCCCTCCTTTCCCGGCCTGGATGCCCAGCGCCAGGCGCTGGAGTACGGCGTAAAGGTCTCGGGCTGCACCGTGCATTTCGTCGATTCCGGCACCGACACCGGGCCGATCATCCTCCAGTCCGTTGTCCCGGTCCGGGAAGATGACACGGAAGAGACCCTGTCCGAGCGGATCCACGTTGAGGAACACAAACTCTACCCGGCCGCCATCCAGCTCTTTGCCCGGGGGAGGCTGACGGTCGTCGGCCGCAGGGTCAGGATCAACGAGGAGTAACGGTCCGGGATAATGCCGCCGGGCCCCTGCCCGGTCACGTTCACCACACCAAGAGACGAGGACTTGTGATGAAATACATCAGCACCAGAGGGAAGATAGCCCCGATCGGCTTCAAGGATGCGGTCATGATGGGCCTGGCAACCGATGGCGGCCTGCTTCTGCCCACAGAGTATCCGGCCATCGACCGGGCGACCCTGGAATCATGGCGCCCACTCTCCTACCAGGAACTGGCCCTCAGGGTCATGGCCCCCTTTGCCGACGACATCCCCAGCGCCGACCTCAAGGAGCTGATCGACCGTTCCTACGCCACCTTCCGCGACCCGGCCATCACACCGGTCGTCTCCAGGGACGGCGTCCATATCCTCGAACTGTTCCACGGTCCCACCCTGGCGTTCAAGGACGTCGCCCTGCAACTCCTGGGAAACCTGTTTGAGTACCTCCTGAAAGAGCGCGGGGAGAAGATGAACATCGTCGGCGCCACCTCCGGCGACACGGGGAGCGCGGCGATCTACGGGGTACGCGGCAAGGAGAACATCAATATCTTCATTCTCCACCCCCACGGCAAGACCTCTCCCATCCAGGCACTGCAGATGACCACGGTCACTGACCCAAATGTCTTCAACATCGCGGTGAACGGCACCTTCGACGATTGCCAGACCATGGTAAAGCAGCTGTTCAGCGACATCCCCTTCAAGGAGAAACACTCCCTCGGCGCCGTCAACTCCATCAACTGGGCCCGGGTACTCGCCCAGGTGGTCTACTACTTCTACGCCTGGCTCCGGGTCACCGACACCTCAACCAGGGATGTGGTCTTCTCCGTCCCCACGGGCAACTTCGGTGACATCTTCGCCGGCTACGTCGCCAAGAAGATGGGGCTGCCGGTCAGGAAGCTGATCCTGGCGACCAACGAGAACAACATCCTCACCCGGATGATCAACCAGGGAGATTACTCCACCGGCACCGTGGTCCCCACCGTCTCCCCCTCCATGGACATCCAGGTCGCTTCCAACTTCGAGCGTTACCTGTACTACCTATTCGACGAGAACCCCGCCCGGGTGCGCCAGGCCTTCGCCTCCTTCGCGACGAGCGGCCGGATGGAGTTCAGCGACGAGGAGATGTCCCGGGTCAGGAGCGAATTCAGCTCCACCTCGGTGAACCAGGAACAGACCCTGGCCACCATCTCCTCATTCAAGGAGAAGACCGGCTACCTCCTCGACCCCCATACGGCGGTCGGTGTCTACGCCGCCCTGCAGAGCGATGAAAAGGATGCGGAAAAGGTCTGCCTTGCGACCGCCCACCCGGCCAAGTTCGGTGACGCGGTGAAGCAGGCAACCGGCGTCGATCCGGAGCTGCCGCTGCCACTCCAGGGTCTGGAGCAACTGCCGTCCCGCTGCCAGACCATGGAAGCCGACCTCGGCCAGCTCCGCGCCTACGTGGACGAAAACGCCATCTGAAACTGTATACAATCTTTCATTGACGGAGCGGAAACCTCTGTGCTACAAGCAAAAAGTTTCTCACATGACCGTTTTTGCGTTCCATCTGCCATTTTTTTGGCGATTACCATCACACAGGGAGGAAGAATGAAAACAGTGACGTCCATCATTTCATTGGCAGCGGGAGCTCTCCTGCTCGCTTCGGCCGCATTCGCCGCCGAGCCTGCTGCCCCGGCCGCAAAACAGACGCCCCAGCTCACCAGCGCCGACTGCGTCAAGTGCCACGCCAAGCCGCCGGCAGACATCGAGGCCAAGGGTAAGGCCCACAAGACCAAGGTGACCTGCCAGGACTGCCACCAGGGCCACCCGCCGACAACCAAGAAGATCATTCCGCAGTGCAGCATGTGCCACGAAGGCAAGCCCCACTTCAAGCTCGGCGGCTGCCTCGGCTGCCACAGGAACCCGCACACCCCGAAAGAGATCGTGTTCGGACGTGACGTAACCGAGCCGTGCCTCACCTGCCACACCCCGCAGATCGCCCAGCTGAAGCAGTTCCCGAGCAAGCACAGCAAGCTCAACTGCTCCTTCTGCCACGACGTTCACGGCAAGATCCCGCCCTGCACCCAGTGCCACAAGGCCCACTCACCGGAGCAGAATGCCGGCGACTGCAAGAAGTGCCACAAGGCCCACCAGCCGAAGAACGTAGCCTACGCAGGCGACACGCCGTCCAAGCAGTGCGCAGCCTGCCACGCCAAGGCCTTCAACCTCCTGACCGCAAGCAAGGCCAAGCACAAGTCACTGCTCTGCGTGACCTGCCACCAGGAGAAGCACAAGATGGTACCCAAGTGCCAGGACTGCCACGGCGTACCCCACGCAGCCGGCATCATGTCCAAGTTCCCGAAATGCGGCGACTGCCACGGCATCGCCCATGACCTGAACAACTGGAAGACGGGCGCGCCAGGAGCTCCGGCCGCTGCCCCGGCTCCGGCCAAGGCTGCTCCCAAGGCTGCTCCGGCAGCTCACAAGAAGAAGTAAACCGGCACTACGTGTCGCATGAAAGGGGGGACCAGTCGGTCCCCCCTTTTTTTGTGCCCACCCTCCTGAAAATTTGCTGGCAGCCGCGGCCAGGCTGGATTACTATTTCACTGCACGCCGTTACACTCAAAGGAGGCTCATATGCTGCTGGGTAAAGCTCTTGCCGCGCTGACGCTCTTTGTTACCCTCATCGACTGCTTCTCGGCGCCAGCCAGCTGCCAGGCGGCTCCGGCGGACCTGCGCATCTCGAAGGGGCAGACGGTGTATGTTCCCGTTTATTCCAATGTGTTCAGCGGTCCAAAGAGCCGTCCCTACCAGCTGGCCGCGACCCTGAGCTTCAGGAATACCGATCTCTCCGCCACCCTTCGGATAAAATCCATCGACTATTACGACACCGGCGGCAAACTGGTCCGCCGCTACCTCGACAGGCCGCTCACTCTCGGCCCCTTGGCATCTACCAACATCCACATCGGTGAAAAGGATACCAGCGGCGGGTTCGGCGCCAACTTCATCGTCCGCTGGGATGCGGACAGAAGCATCAATGCCCCGATCATCGAGGCGGTCATGATCGGCGCCACATCCGGTCAGGGGATCTCCTTTGTCAGCACGGGGCAGGAGATCAGGGAGACTCCGTGAGGATATCCACCCTAAACCAGTTGCATCCTGCTGCGGATTGAGATAGGTTCGGAACATGCTTCTTTCCGGGATACACGCATGCAAGAAGAGCTGGGGACTGCCGCTGCTACTGGTGGCTGTTGCCCTCTTCGTCTCCCCGGCAATCGCCATCCCCCGGATTGTCCCCCCCGGTGAATCCGGGCTGTCCGCCCCGCACAAAGGCAAGCCGGTAACCTGCGCCGTCATCAAGGCACCGGTAAAATCATCCCTCAGGGTCGCCAAGACCACGCAACCGTGCGCTCTCTGCGCGGCCGTCACCCCCGCTGACAGGGCTCCGCGCTACACGGTCCTCTCGGGCAGCGAACCTTTTTCCTTCCCGTCCTCCCACACAGCGGCAGTCCCGGCCAGGGCACCTCCCGCCTAAGCTCCAGATTAACCTCAATCAGGAAGAGTAACTTCACTACCGTCCCTGCCCTAAGCATGCCGCAGCGGTGCGCCCGACCACCCGCTCTTGCCGCCATATCCGGCACAGCAGGCGTGATCCGGCGACGAGCAGAGCGGCTATCTTTTATCAATCAACACATTAGTTTGCGAGGCATGACATATGGAATTCACGCGCAACAACTCTTTCGATTTTATCGGCAAAAGGAACCTGGCCTTCATTGTTTCGGCGATCATTTCGGTTATCGGCCTGATCGGTATTGTCCGCATTGCCACAAACACCGCCAACCTGGGGATCGATTTTACCGGCGGCACATCCATCCAGCTGCGCTTCAGCAGTCAGGTCCCCCTTGAGCAGGCCCGCGCCCTCCTCTCGGCCCACAACCTCAGGGAGGTGAACCTCCAGGAGGTCCGGGAGGGGAACAAGCTCCTCGTGAAGGTCGGTAAAAGCGGACATCAGTCGGATAACGCTGCGGCAACCATTGTCGAACTGTTCAGGGACTCATTCGGTGACAACGGGTTCTCCGTGGAAAGCTCCGCCGAGATCGGGCCGTCGATCGGCGCCAAGCTGAAAAAGGATACCCTCACGGCAGTCGGCATCTCCATGGTCGGCATCATCATCTACATAGCCTGGCGGTTCGATGTCAGGTTCGGCATCGGTGCCATCGTCGCCACACTGCACGATGTCCTGGCGATGATCGCCCTTTTCACGCTCCTCGACAGGGAGATCAACCTCCTGTTCATCACGGCCGTCCTCACCATTGCCGGCTACTCGCTGACCGACACCGTGGTGGTGTTCGACCGGATCAGGGAAAACATCCACAAGGACCTGACCGATCCCCTGCCGGACATCTTCAACCGGAGTATCAACGAGGTGCTGTCGCGAACCATCATCACCTCCCTCACGACGTTCCTGGCCGCACTCTCCCTCTACCTGTTCGGGGGCGACGTCATCAGCGATTTTGCCCTCGCCCTGGTGACCGGCGTCGCCATCGCCACCTATTCGTCCATTTTCATTGCCAGTCCGGTCGTGCTCGAACTGGAAAAATGGCAACGTCGACGGCAGCAACAGTGAATTACGGACGGGAGGGTTTATACTTACACAACACCTCCCGTATCCCCTGACTGGTGGTCACATGCATCTCGAAGCCTTGCAGGACATTGAAATACTCTTCGGCCTCGCCATCCTGACGGTGCTCCTCGCCCGGAAACTGGCCCTGCCGTCGATCATCGGGTTCCTGGCGGCCGGCATCATCGCCGGCCCCCACTCTCTGGCCCTGGTACGCAGCACCCACCAGGTCGAGCAACTGGCCGAGATCGGCGTCGTCCTTCTCCTCTTCACCATCGGCATCGAATTCTCCCTCAAGGAGCTGATGCGCATCAGGCAGATGGTCTTTCTCGGCGGCGGCCTGCAGGTGATCGTCACCATCCTGGCAGCCGCCGCAGTGGCCTCCCTCTTCGGCCTCTCTGCCGAACGGGCAGTTTTCTGCGGCTTCCTGGCGGCGCTCTCCAGTACCGCCATCATCATGAAACTCCTCGCCGACAGCGCGGAAATCGATACCCCCCACGGCAAGACCACCCTGGGGGTGCTGATTTTCCAGGATCTCTGCGTGGTGCCACTCATGCTCTTCGTGCCGCTCCTCGGCGGTGGCGGCACGGACCCGGCGGATATCGCCCTGACCCTGGCAAAGGCAACCGTTGTCGTTGTTGCCGCCCATTACGGCGCCCGCTACCTGGTCCCCTGGCTGCTGCGCCACGTGGTCAGGGCCCGCAGCCGCGAACTGTTCATCCTGAGCGTGATCTTCATCGGTTTCGGCACTGCCTGGCTCACCGCTGAGGCTGGACTGTCACTCGCCCTGGGGGCGTTCATTGCCGGTCTGGCCATATCCGAATCGGAATACAGCCAGCAGGTCCTCGGGGACATCATGCCGTTCCGCGATGCCTTCATGAGCATCTTTTTCCTCTCCGTCGGCATGCTCCTCGACCCTGCCATCCTCCTGCAGAAGCCGCTCCTGATCGTCGTGGTCGTGACAGCCATCATCCTGGTGAAAGTCTGTGTGGCAACGGCGGCGATCCGTATCATCGGGCTGCCGCTTCGCATCTCCATCCTCTCGGCCATGGCCCTGGCGCAGATCGGTGAGTTCTCCTTCGTCCTTGCCCAGAGCGGCCAGCAGCACGGTCTCCTGCCGGCAGACAGCTACCAGCTCTTCCTGGCGGCCTCGGTGGCCACCATGGCCCTGACCCCTCTGCTGGTCAGGCTGGCCACCCCCCTGGCAGAGCTGGCCGAACGGATCGTGCCGGCAGGATTTGCCCGCGGCAGCCAAAGGCTGGCGGAACGGAACAGGGAGGTCCAGCTCTCCGGGCATGTCATAATCAGCGGCTATGGCCTCAACGGTCGCAACCTGGCAAAAGTGCTCAAGCATCTCTCCCTCCCCCACATCATCATCGACACCAACCCGTTCACCATCGCCAAAGAGCGGAAACGGGGGGAACGGGTCATCTTCGGCGATGCGGCGATGAAGGAAGTCCTCTCCCATGCCCACATCGAGACGGCCCGCATCGTGGTCATCGCCATTTCCGACGCGTCCGCCAGCCGCCGGATAGCCGCCCAGGCACGGCAGATGAATCCCACCATCCATATCATCGCCAGAACGCGGTACGTCCTCGAGGTGGAACCGCTCTACCGGTTGGGGGTGAACGAGGTGGTGCCGGAAGAGTTCGAGACCTCCGTGGAGATCCTCTCCCGGGTCCTCCGGACCTTCATGGTGCCCCATGACGAAATCGAGCGGCACGTTGCCGAAGTGCGCAGCAACTGCTACGGCATGCTCCGCTCCATGAGCCGCCGCCACAGCCATGCCGTGGGGATCAGCGGCTACCTGGCAGGTGCGGAACTGGCCACGCTCAGGGTTCAGGAGGGCTCCCGGCTGGAGGGGGAGAGCCTGCGCCAGGGGAGCATCAAGACCCTGTCCGGGGCAACGGTTCTCGTCATCAAAAGGGGGGACGATGTCGTGCCCAACCCTGACCCGGTGTGGGAACTGGCGAAGGACGACACCCTCCTGCTCCTGGGGACAGCCGAACAACTGGCAGCGGCGGGAAGACTGTTCAGAAAAGAATGAAGCTGGAAAGGAGTTACACCATGGAGATCACGGTCACGCTGGATGGGATGAGAAAGGTAACGGCACATCTGGAAGATGGCACAGCGGTTCACACCGACCAGCCAGTGGAGGAGGGGGGGAGCGGGACCGCGCCGACCCCCCTCGACCTGTTCATCGCCTCCCTGGCTACCTGTGCCGGGGTCTATGTGGAGGATTTCTGCAACCACCGTGGGATTCCCACGGACAGGATCACCCTCCACCAGGCGGCCGAGTTCGAGCTCGACCCCGAGGGTAAACACCGGCTCGCCAGGGTCTCCCTGCGCATCGACCTGCCAGCCGACTTCCCTGAGAAATACCGTTCCGCCGTGGTCCGGGTCGCCGAGCTCTGCACCGTGAAAAAGATCATCCTCAACCCGCCGGAGTTCCGGGTGACCGTGAACCCTGCCTGACGGAACAGGGGATGTCAATGGCACCGAGCGGTTATACCCATACCATTGCATATTCGCTTGAACTGCCGCTCCCCCGGGAAGAGGTGTTCGCCTTCTTCGCCGATGCGGCAAATCTCCAGCTCATCACCCCGCCGGAGCTCGACTTCGTCATCATCACGCCGCTCCCGGTGGAGATGAAGCAGGGGGCGCTGATCGACTATCGTCTCTCCCTCTTCGGCATCCCCTTTTCGTGGCAGACCGAGATAACCGAATGGGCACCTCCCGACCGGTTCGTCGACCGCCAGCTGTCCGGTCCCTATGCCGAGTGGGTCCATTGCCACGAGTTCAGGGACGGTCCGGGAGGGACAACCGTCATGACCGACGACGTACGCTACCGCCTGCCCCTTGCCCCCCTTGGCGAGCTTGTCCTGCCGCTCGTCCGTACCCAGCTGGAGCGGATTTTCACCTACCGCAGGAACAGGGTCCTCGCCCTGCTCCAGGCCCCGCTGCAGCGCGACTGAAACCCTCCTCCCCCCGCCC
>CALMBF010000206.1 GCA_937860145.1 uncultured Geobacter sp. | reverse complement strand
ATTTGGACGCCGATTTAGGCTATAGGTGGGTCATTTTTGCATGCCGATTCACAGCCGTGAAACGCCTCTTCAGGATGAGTCAGAAAGAAATTTACCAAGGAGGGAAAATCTTTCGCCATGGAGACGGCTCTCAAGGTGAAGGGGTATTCGCAATTGGATTAACGAGTGATGCTAACAGCCATTCCTGAAAATAATTTTCAGGCGGAGATGCTTTCCATCGAACAGTTTGCTAACAAGATGGGGGTTCGCAGAACCACAGTCTATGAGTGGCTTAAATCCGGACATCTTGTTTCAGGAAGGCATTTTATAAGAATTGGCAGTACAACTCGATTTCCGTGGGGGCCAGAATTGGTTCAGAAGCTTTTTGAGGACTCACTGAGACCGGAGCAACCGGAAGCCATGTCAATAGAGGAGCCTGTGATTAAGCCGTTATTAAAGGTTCCGGCGGTGGGGAAACATCGGTTGCAAGTGAATCTCGATTATTGAAGTCAGCATGACAATACGGTAAAATCCCTCCCCGGACTAACGAAAAAGCGAGGGGAGGGATAGCCTATAGGAGAAAATTGAATGAAGACAAGTAGAGCATTGATTAATCTCGATGAACAGAAACAGCAGTTTGGCAGCATCAAGACATTCCGGCACTCGAAAAAGCTTTACGCCGATTTCTACTACTTCGGACACCGGATTACCAAATCGACCGGCTTGAACGACACCCCGGAAAACCGGGTAAAGGTGCAGGAATTTCTTAAACGGGTCTTTGACAAGATAGAGAAGCAGACGTTCCGTTTCGCGGAGGCATTTCCGGGGGCGTCGGAAGATGAAAAGACGATGTTTTCTCGGCTTGAAGGGTTCGAGTTCAAACCGGAGCCGCATCAGGTGTCATTCGGGGAATATGTCAAAAAGTGGCGCGAATCAATGCTGCCCACTTTTGATTCCGCGACAAAACGCCGGGACTACCTCTGTGCCATTGATTCCAGGCTTGTTCCGTATTTCAAGGACATGACCTTCCATCAACTGACAAGTGTTGAGCTTCACAAGTTCACGTCAAGCCTTGTCTGGGAAAGTGGCAAAAACCAAGGGAAGCAGCTGTCCCGGTCACGTATCAGCAACATCCTGCTGCCATTACGTGCCATCTGGAATGATGCCTGTGACCAGTACCGCTGGAGCCTGCGGAGTCCACTCGAAACCATCGGTAAGAAACTGCCCAAGGGAAACAAAAAACAACCTGTTGTGCTGCGCTTCAACGAGTGGGTGGAAATTCTCAAACATGTCCCGTCATTTTATCAGCCCGTCATGGAACTGATGATAATGACAGGGATGATAGCCTCTGAGCTGCGGGGGCTGCGAAAGAGTGATATCGAAGGGAACTACATCGTGCTGCGAAATTCCATCGTTCTCGATGTAGAAAAAGAGAAGCTGAAAAACTGGTACAGGACCAGGAGAATCCCCATTACCAAAGCCATCCGCGAAAGACTGACCGTCGCAATGAGCCAGTCAACTTCCGATAAGGTTTTTGTCATGGACGATGGCAGACCCTTCGATTACGGCTCATTCAAAAAGACTGTCTGGGAAAAAGCATTCAAGGCGGCTGGAATCCCATACCAAAAGCCATACGTAACCAGGCACACTTTTGCGGCGTGGTCACTGTGTCTCCAGGTGGACAACAACAAACTGGTAAACCTGATGGGGCACAGTACAAAGAAGATGGTTTATGAGGTGTATGGGCAATATGTCGATGGGCTGGAAAATGACGCCTTCGATATCTTCCGTTACTTCGGGAGAGATTTTGTAGTGCAGGAGAAATCGACACTACTAAGCTTCATGAATCGTATGGAGAGATACGAAGCAGAAGCTGACGGAAGGATGATTGCAGCATAAGTTTCCATGTCCGGAAAAGCAAAAGCCCTGAACTTGTTTTCCTCGTGGGGAGAGCCACGGGGAGAGTTCAGGGCATTTACTCACAACTATATGAATTTGCTTGATTTTATTGGAGCGGGAAACGGGATTCGAACCCGCGACCTTCAGCTTGGGAATTTGAAAGTATCACTTTTACCGCGCTTCACCAAACCACATATAACCATATCATATCGACTAGTTATAACACTATTTATTTTATAGCCCCCTACCCTTTTTCTTCCAATTCCACTACAATCTGCTACAATATTGCTACAACGGATTTCGAAGGGAGTCAATATGCCATCCGTAAAATTGACGCAGCGTTTTGTTGACGGACTTGGGCCAAGTGAAAAGCTCACGCTCTATTTTGACCAAGGGATCAAAGGATTTGGTGTCTACACAACAAAGAATGCCAAGACCTATTTCGTTCAGGCTCGTGTTAACGGGAAAGAAGTAAAGCGCACCCTCGGTAAAGCGGCCCTGATTAAACTTGATGACGCCCGTAAAGAGGGAAAGGATATTCTTGTACAATTATCGAAAGGGATTGACCCAGTTGAAGAGAAAAAACAGGCTGAGAACTTGTCCAAGACACTAAAGGATACTTTTAAAAGCTACAAGGAAAGCCGTAAGCTCAAGCCCCGGACAATCAAATGCTATGACGACCTGCTTAATGGATATGTTTCCGAATGGCTTGAACAACCGATCAGTAACATAACCAAAGAAATGATTGTGGCCAAACATCGAGACGTTGGCGAGAAACATGGAGAAAATGCCGCCAACAATCTGATGCGAACCGTGCGCTCGCTATACAACTTCGCCTACATCATGGCTGACGAAAAGATTCCGCCTAATCCGGTCCTAAGACTCAGCCAAGCCAGGCAATGGTATAAAACTGATCGTCGTCGTACCCTGATAAAACCCCATGAGCTCAAACATTGGTACGATGCTGTTATGATGATTGAAAACCTCGTAATTCGAGATTATCTGCTCCTGACTATTTTCACGGGCATCAGAAAAATGGAAGGGCTTACGCTGACATGGACTGCAGTTGACATGAATGACAAATCATTCACCATAACTGACACAAAAAACGGTAAACCACATACTTTGCCAATGAGTACTTATCTTCATTCCCTGTTCGAACAGCTTAAAAAACGTCGCAGCAATGAATATGTCTTCCCCGGCCCGGGCAAAGCTGGACACCTTGTTGAACCCAAGAAACAACTCGAATTTATCGAACGGCAGAGCCTGCTATCGCTCAATGGAGTTGCAACCAAAGAGGAGCTGGGCAAAATTATAAATGACTCTCCTGACAAGGTTGTTCCTGGCATTAAATTCTGCCTGCACGATCTGCGTAGAACGTTTATCACTGTCGCAGAAAGTCAGGACATCCCTTATGCCGCGCTAAAGCGACTCCTGAATCACAGCGATGGTAACGATGTAACTGGAGGCTATCTGCAGATCACTACAGACCGTTTACGAGAACCTATGGAGCGAATCAGTACCAGGTTACTGGATTTGATGCAGCCACCTGAAGTTGCGCCAGACCAAGATGAACAGGCAGACGATCAAGCCGCAACTGCTGAACCTACCGACATTGTTGCAATTAGCGCATAGATAGATTACAGTAACCACAGTTACTATATACTTAGGCGGGCAATATGAAGTTCTACAACAGAGAAAATGAACTGGCTGAACTGACTACCATCCATGACCAAGCAAACTCTTCCGGGAGAATGACCGTCCTGACTGGGCGTCGTCGTGTCGGCAAGACACTGCTTGCGCTTGAGTCAGCGAAAAAGCACAAACACCTCTACCTGTTTGTATCAAAGAAGGCAGAAGCGCTGCTCTGTCAGGAATACGTTGAAGAGATCCGCCGCATTTTTACAGTTCCAGTCATCGGCGAAATCCGCCATTTCCGTGATATTTTCAGACTGCTGCTCGAACTTTCCCTTACCGAGCGATTTACCCTGATAATTGACGAGTTCCAGGAGTTCTTCAGCATCAACCCTGCTGTTTATTCAGAACTGCAGGGGCTGTGGGATCGCAACAAAGCCACAAGCAAGCTGAACCTTATCTTCATAGGCTCAGTGCATTCTCTTATGTATCGGATCTTCCAGGATGCCAAAGAACCACTGTTCGGCAGAGCAGACAGGATCATGTTCCTGAAACCGTTCAGCATAAAATCGATCTTCACCGTAATAAATGATTATGGCTATAAGGACATGCAGACCCTGTTCAGCGCTTACGCTATTACTGGCGGCCTGCCCAAATATCTTGAACTACTGGCTGAGAACAGCGCAATCCCCCAGCAGCAAATGTTCGACTTCATCTTCAGACAGTATTCACCGTTTTTGGCTGAAGGGAAGAATCTGCTGATAGAAGAGTTTGGCAGGGATCATGGCACATACTTCTCGATTCTGGAGTTGATTGCCGCAGGGAAAACGGCACGTAGCGAAATCGAATCTATTTTGGAGATCCATGCCGGTGCATATCTCAGCAAGCTTGAAAGTGAGTACGCCCTTATAGACCGGCATAAACCTATTGATGCAAAGCCTGGCAGCAGGTTGCAGAAGTATTATATCCGCGACAATTTCCTCAGCTTCTGGTTCAGGTTTATCTACAAGAACCTCTCTGCTGTCGAAACCGGCAACTTTGCTTATATTCGAGAGATTGTAGAGCGCGACTATGCAACATGGTCCGGCAAAGTACTGGAACGGTTCTTTCATGAAGTGTATGCCGCCAGCGGTGAATACAACAGAATCGGCTCATACTGGGAACGTGGCAACAAGAATGAGATTGACCTGGTAGCCATCAACGACCTCAAAAAAGAGATCATCATTGCTGAGATAAAGGTCAATAAGAGTAGAGTTAATCTGGCAGAGCTCGAAAAAAAGTCGAAGAACCTGAGTCTTGAATATAAGGGATATTCGGTTGAATTCCGAGCGCTCGGAGTTGAAGATGCAGAAGCCATGGTGATTTAACAAAATAAGCCCTCAGCAAAGACAAACTGGAGAATATTTTATGGGCCAAGCTGGATTTCAGTTCATATATCATTATTTACGTAACAACCAGTATGATCCTGATTTCTACCTTAAAAAAGAAACATGGACTTTTTCAGAAGCCATTTCTTTTTTTGCACTTCGCAAGACAATAGGTCCTGAATATAAGGTTTTTAAAGGTCCTATCAATTTTACTAATTATTTTAACGAATATTACTTGTTGATTCGCGACGCGATAGCAAATGGAACCTTAAAATGTGCGGAGGGAGTAAAAAGCCCTTTCCTGGGAAAGTTAGTTAGCTTCATAGCCGTTGACTTCGATAAATGGTGTAGAGCTCTAGCAAGGAAGCTCGGCAAAGAATATCCGCTCATTGATCATTACGACCTAGACAAGAACTTATACGTTAGAGATGTTCTAGAATTTGCAGTCAATCAGAATATTAATATTCAACAATGTCTATTAGATGCTCTAGGTATAGGAAAATCTGCACAGACAATCGAAACCAGAGAAGCAGCGGCCAAAAACTTTGAAGAGTACCTAAGAGAAGAACGTAGTAATGCGGGAAAGAAGAAATACCAAGCCATCAGAGATTTTTGCGACAATACAATCAAGAAAATCGGCATGAGAGAATTAGAGGCCGGTTGCAGATGCCTTCATGGCGATGTTGCAAAACGCATAAAGGATGAGGTTATATTAGAAGCTGACAAAATCTTGGCCGGGAATAACCACATAAATTTTATGGCTCGAATCGATGAAAATATCAAAGAGGCAATAGCCGCATTATTCTATAGCCTAGAAGACGACTTCGACAACGTTAAATCTCGTGTTTTCAAAGGTGTCAATCGGCATTGAATTTTGACCCACCATAGGCGTGTTTTTTGACCCACCC
>CALMBF010000205.1 GCA_937860145.1 uncultured Geobacter sp. | reverse complement strand
GCCATGCTCCACCCTGTCGATGATGCACGCCTCACCGGCGGAAAAGGCGACCACGTCGCCGTTGGTCATGACGATGCAGCGCTCCGGGGGAATCCCCACCCGCTGGGCCAGGCGGGCATGCTGCACCAGGTGCCGGTACTCCCCGTGGACGGGGAGGAACCAGCGGGGCCTGACGAGGTTCAGGATCAGCTTCTGCTCTTCCTGGCTGGCGTGGCCGGAGACGTGAACCTCGGAGACATTCTCGTGGAAGACCTCGGCCCCCCGGCGGTAGAGGTGGTTGATCAGCTCCGAGATGGTTTTTTCGTTCCCCGGGATGAAGCGGGAGGAGAGGATGACCGTATCCCCGGCTTCCAGCCTGATCTGCTTGTGGTCGTCCATGGCAATGCGGGAGAGGGAGCTCATGGGCTCGCCCTGGGAGCCGGTGGTGATCATGCAGACCTGCTCCTTGGGCAGCCGGGGGAGCTCCTTCAGGTCGATGAGCACGCTGTCGGGGATCCGCAGGTAGCCCAGTTCCCGGGCGATCTGCACGTTGGCCAGCATGGAACGGCCGTTGAGCAGGACCTTGCGACCCGTGCGGATCGCCGCGTCGACCACCTGCTGCACCCGGTGGATGTTGCTGGAGAAGGCCGCCACGATGATCCGCCCGTCGCAGCGGGGGAAGATCTCGTTGAACGCCTCCCCGACCAGCCGCTCCGACAGGGTATATCCCTCCCGCTCCACGTTGGTGGAGTCGGAGAGGAGGGCCAGCACCCCCTCATCCCCGTAGCGGGCAAAGGTCGCCAGGTCCGTCAGTTCGCCGTCCACCGGCGTCTGGTCGATCTTGAAGTCGCCGGTGTGAATCACCACCCCCTCGGGGGTATGGATCGCCAGGGCGCAGCCGTCGACGATGGAGTGGGCCACGCGGATGAACTCCACCGTGAAGCAACCCGCCTCCACCCGCTGTCGGGGGGATACCCGGTTCAGCTCGACCGTGCTGTCCAGGTCGAACTCCTTCAGTTTTTCCCGGACAAAGCCGAGGGTGAGGGGGGTGCCGAAGAGGGGAGGGTTGATCTCCCTGAGGATGTAGGGGAGTGCGCCGATGTGGTCTTCGTGGCCGTGGGTGAGGAAGATCCCCCGGATCGACTCCCTCTTCCCTTCCAGGGAGGAGATGTCGGGGATCACCAGGTCGATGCCGAGCATGTACGGCTCGGGGAACATCAGGCCGCAGTCGACGATGATGATGTCGTCGCCGTACTCGAACAGCATCATGTTGAGGCCGATTTCACCCAGGCCCCCCAGGGGGGTGATCTTCAGCCCGGAAATGTCGCGGGTGGGGGATTCCATAGGTGGCGGCTACTGGGCCGGTTGAACCGGCTTGGCCAGGCTCCTGATCTTGGCGTCGCAGTCGGCGATCCACTTCAGCCCCGGGTGGAACAGCCCGTGGGTCGCATAGAAGGAGCTGCGCAGGGCACGGTAGGCGATCAGGGCCTTTTCCGTATCCCCGTGGGCTTCCAGGTATTCCCCGATTGTCCAGAGCTTGACGGCGGAACGCTCCACCAGCGGGCTGAGGGGGGTGTACATGTGGATTGCCGCTTCAAATCCCGAAATGGCCAGCATGTAGTTACCCGTTGTCAGGGCCTTTTCGCCGCGGTTGTACTGCACCCACTGCCGCCACTGGGTACTGGCGGCGAAGAGGAAGAGGGCGAGGAGGGCAATGACCACACCGTTGACTATGACAGTTTTCGTTCGATCCAGCATCACATCACCTTGAGAAAAATCCCGGCACCGTCAGGAGGAGCGTTCCCATGAGGGTGGCTACCACACCTGCCAGCGCCGCCAGTGCGGCCAGAATATGCCATGGCGCGCGCAGGCGGTAGGCTGCCGGAAGGCTCCATGCAGTTACCGCCAGGCCAACAACGATTAAGCCGATATATCGTGGATCCATGTCAACTCTCCAGTCCGGCGGCAATTGCCGCCCGGACCCGTTCCATAAGTTGTCCCTGCTGTTCCCCCCTCTTTTCGCCGGCCGGGAGGGGAGGGGAAAAACTGATCCTGATGGTGCCGGGCCGCAGGAATACGAAATTATCCGGCGGATTGATCTCCCTGCTGCCGTTGATGGTGAAGGGGACGATGGTGACCCCGGCCTTTGCCGCAAGGATGAATCCCCCCCGTTTGAAGGGGAGGAGTCTGCCGTCGGTGGAGCGGGTCCCCTCGGGGAAGATGGCCACGCTGGTCCCTCTCCTGATGAGCTTCGCCGCCCTCTCCAGGCTCCTCAGGGAGTCCCGGCCGTCACCCCTGTTGATGGGGATGTACCCCGCGCGCTTCATGGAGTGGCCGAAGACCGGCACCTTGAAGAGCTCTTCCTTCGCCAGCCAGTTGAAGCGGAGCGGCACCGCCAGGAAAAGGGCCATGATGTCAAAATTGCTCTGGTGGTTCCCCATGAAAATGAGCGGCTGGTCGCGGGGAATCAGCTCGGCCCCCTCAACCTCCAGCCGCACCCCCGCGCACAGCAGCCCACCACGGCTCCAGAGCAGGGCACACCGGTGATAGGTCCGGCCGCTTGTGTCAATGAAGGTTGAGAGCATGGCCAGGGAGGCGCAGAAAAGCGTCCAGGGGACAAAGAACAGCAGGTAAAGACAGGCTCGCAGCATAACGGAATCCACCGGGTAATCTGCGCAAACTTACTGGTTTTTGCGGGCAGAGTCAACCAAATAGCGCTTGCCAAAGAGGGGCGGTTTTTATAGACTGGCTCACTTGAAAAATCATTTCATACTCACGGGACAAGGGGACCCACATTTATGGCCAGTTTGAACAAAGTCATGCTGATCGGCAATCTCGGCAAAGATCCGGAGGTCCGCTACACGACCTCGGGTACCGCGGTGGCCAGTTTTTCCCTGGCAACGTCCGAGCGGTTCAAGAGCAAGAGCGGCGAGTGGGAGGAGCGTACCGAGTGGCATAACGTGACTCTGTGGGGGCGCCAGGCCGAGGTGGCCGGCGAATACCTCGCCAAGGGGAAGACCGTCTACATCGAAGGGCGTCTCCAGACCCGCAAGTGGCAGGACAAGGACGGTCGCGACCGTTACACCACCGAGGTCGTCTGCGAGAAGATGCAGATGCTGGGGGCCAAGGGAGAGGGTGGCGGTCGCCAGGGTGGCGGCCGGCCGGCCGGCGGAGGCGGCAGTGAGCCGTACCCCTCCTACGACGAGCCTGCCGGCTTCAATCCCGATGACGACATCCCGTTCTGATCAGTACGCAATCTGGAGAAAAAAGGCAGAAAACCACGGTTTTCTGCCTTTTTTGCCGTAAGGAGAGATCACCCATGCAGCAGCGTTTCGATATCGGCACCGCCATCGGCAACACCCCCCTGGTGGAACTCACCCGGATCAATCCCAATCCCCGGGTGCGTATCCTTGCCAAGCTGGAGGGGAACAACCCCGGCGGATCGGTCAAGGACCGGCCGGCGTGGTACATGCTCACCGGTGCGGAGGCCCGGGGGGAGTTGACCCGGGACAGGGTCATCCTGGAGCCGACCTCGGGGAACACGGGGATCGCCATGGCCATGATCGGCGCCGCCCGGGGGTACCGGGTGAAGCTGGTCATGCCGGGGTGCGTCAGCCTGGAGCGGCGGCGGGTCCTGGAGGCGTTCGGCGCCGAGCTGGTGCTCTCCCCCTCGGAAGAGGCGACCGACGGGGCGATCCGCCTGGCCCACCGGATCCTGGAGGAGAACCCGGACGAGTACTACATGCCCAACCAGTACGCCAACCCTGACAACGTCCGCGCCCACTATGAAATGACGGGACCGGAGATCCTCGCCCAGACCGGGGGGGAGATCGACTGCTTCGTGGCCGGCATGGGGACCAGCGGCACCCTCATGGGGAACGCCCGTTTCTTCCACGAGAAGGCACCGGGGGTGCGGGTGGTCGGCGTGGAGCCCCGCCTGGGGCACAAGGTCCAGGGGCTGAAGAACATGAGGGAGGCGATCGTACCGGCGATCTACCACGAGGAGAGCCTGGATGCCAAGCTGACCGTGGAGGACGAGGACGCCTTCGAGACCGCCCGCCAGCTCGCGACGGTGGAGGGGCTTTTCGTGGGGATGTCCAGCGGCGCGGCCGTGGCCGGGGCGATCGAGGTCGCCCGGCAGATGGATTCCGGCACCATCGTCGTCATCCTCCCCGACCGGGGGGACCGCTACCTCAGCACCACTCTCTTCCGCTCCGTCTGCGGCTGCTGCCCGCCGTAGGACTGAAGCCGGTCATCTTCCCGGGACCGCTCCCCCGGTTCAGGAACTGATATCCCTCCCGCTTCCCACCTCCGCCACGAACCGGCTGATCCGTGTGGTCGCCGCAGCCGTTGCCGACTGCAGGATGAGATGGGGCGAAGAGAAGCTGGTGACGGCCATGTCCGGCCGGACCCGGCGCATCTCCTCCAGGCAGCGGCTGCTGACGATCCGGTCCCGCTCAGCCACCAGGGCCAGCAGCGGGACCGGGCAGGCGCGCAGCTCTTCCGCGCAGTTCACCCCCATGACCGCCCTGGCCCGCGCTGCCAGGACAGCCGGGCTCAGCCGGGCCAGCACCAGGGGGAAAAGCCGCTTCAATTCAGCAGACCCACCCCTCCCCAGGACGATCCGCAGAAAAAGCCCCGTTGATTTGAGCCTGAACACCCCCAGAAGGACCGCCAGCCGCGCGACCCGGAGGGGGAGAGCCATGGGCCAGCTGACAAAGGTCGCGCAGAGGATGACGCCCCGGAGCCCCGCCGGCTGCCGCGCCGCAGCCATGAGAGCCAGGGGGCCGGAAAAGGATTCCCCCAGGATGACAAACGGTTCACCGACGGGCAGCGCGGCCATGACGATCTCGAGGTGTCCGGGATAGTCCAGGGGACGGTCCCCCGGATAGGAGACCACCACCGGCGTTATCCACGCCGGCAGTCCCCCCACGAAGGGGGCGAACAGCTGCCCGGTGCCGTCCATGCCGGGGAGCAGGACGAGGGTTATCGGTCGCACCTTCGTCACCGCACCAGCCCCTCGACCACTCTGCCGATGCCGCTCACCACCCGGACCATCCGGTCGTAGTCCAGCCGCTCCGGCGTGTCGGTTGCCTCGTGGTAGTGGCGGTAGCGGAACGGAGCGGTGTCGGTGATCATGATGCCGGGATACCCCTCCTGGCCGAAGGCCCAGTGGTCGGACCAATCGGTGCCGGTGATGAGTGCCGGCGCGGCCAGCCCTTCAGACGGGAAGGGGGTTGCTGCCCGGAAGTTCCCGATGGCCTCCCGCAGCAGCGAGCGTGACCCGGGATTTCCCACGAAGGCGATGAAGTTGGCGGTGTCGGGGTAGAAAAAGCCGAGCAGGGAGGGGTAGCGCTGGCTCCCCGGCTGGTCGGCATAGTAGCCGATGGCCTCAAGTGAGAGCATGGCGACGATGTTTTCGCCCCGCTTGCGGGCGTTGGCGGCGTGCACGTGGCTCCCCATGAGACTCGTCTGGAAGAAAGGGGGCTCCTCGTTGACAAAGGCTGTCAGACGGAGCGTCCGCCCTGGATTCGTCCCCCTGAACTGCCGTGCCACCTCCAGCAACGCGGCCACTCCCGAGGCGTTGTCATCGGCGCCCGGGGAGCCGGGGACCGTGTCGTAGTGGGCACCCACCACAACGATCTCGTCCGGGTGGCGCGCCCCGGGGAGCTCCGCCACAATGTTCGTCACCTCTCTGCCGGCGGCCTGGTACGGTTCCTCCCGCACCTGGTACCCCATCCGGAGGAGAGTCCCGCCAATGTATGTCGCAGCCTGCTGCAGCTGGCGATAGCGGTGGATGTTCCGTTCGCCGATGGTTCCGGCCAGCATGGTGATGTCCTCCTGCAGCCGCCTCGCGGCGAGCCGCTCCCCGGACGTGGGCGGAGGGAGGGGACCGTCGTGGCTTTTTCCCGGCATCGACATCATGAACCACCCCCCCATGGCAAGCAGCCCGACCAGGAGCCCGTATCTGAGCAGAAAGAGCGGCAGTTGCCTGCGGTCGGGAAAGATCTTCATTGCCCGTCTCCAAGACTCTTTTTTTATCACAGAAGAAGATGATCTGCCTTGTTCTATGGGTGACAACTCATGCATCATGAACGCCGGAGCATGGATGCCGCCCGGAAAAGGATCTCCTCCGGCATCCCCAGTGCCCGTTTCAGCTCCACATCCCGGTCCCACGGATTCCTCTCCCCCAGCAGGCGCAGCAGAGTCGGGGGTGGCAGGCAGTAGGCGTGGAGCCAGGGGGAGGTCACGGCTGTGGCGATGAGGGGCATGTCGCTGCCATAGAGGAGGCGGCAGTGGATATCCGTGTGGGCCAGCACCCTCTGCAGGTGGCCGAGGCGGTTGATCTGGGTCAGGGAGGAGATGTCGGCGTACAGGTTCGGGTAGCGGCGCACCAGGGCGAGGAAGCCGTCGAAGTATCGCACGCCATCTCTCCTGCCGGTGCTGGCGCAGTGGGCGGCGATGACCGTGACCCCTGCCTCCAGGGGACGGCGCAGGCGCAGGGGGTCGGCCAGGGCGTTGTCGGCCCGGGTGAAGGAGAGCTCGGTGCCGGTGTGGGTGAGGAGGGGGAGCCCCAGTTCGGCCAGCAGCCGGTAGAACGGCTCCAGCCGGGCATCGGCAGGGTCGAATCCCTGGATCGCCGGGAGCCACTTGAGCAGCACCGCCCCCTGGCCGGCCACCCGCTCCAGTTCGTCGAGGGCGTCGGGGCGGAGCGGGTTGATGCTGGCGCCGAAGAGGAGGCCGGGGAAACGGCGGCACTCCCGGGCCAGGTAGTCGTTGGGGATGTAGAGCTCGGTGCGGGAGCGGTCCAGCTCCCCCCGGCCGTCCCTCACCCCGTCCAGGGCGAGGACCACGGCGGCGGTCACGTGCCGTGACTCCGCCAAACGCGCTGCAAGCCCCTCGATGATCACCCTGTCCCCGTGGCGCTCCAGTTCCGCCTCCGAGGTGCCGAAGGCCCCGAGGAAGAAGCGGTAGCGGATGGTGCGGCGCATGGCAGGGGAGACGAAGCAGCCGCTCCCCCCCGCGCCGATGCCGGCGGTGTGGCAATGGATATCGATGACGCGTCTGCTGGCGTTCACGGTGAAACTCCCCTTGGATGACGTCAGCATATCAGATAAACTGTCGCCCACAACCTTGGCTGACGACGATGGTCGTGGCTGTGCACCCAAACGGATTTGTGGCGACGGGGGGAAGCGATGAGCGGACCGGGACAACAGGGGTGGTGCATCTGTCGGGGGGTGGCGGCGTTCATGCTGCTGGCGCTTCTCTCCGCCTGCCTGGGGGGAACCGCCCGCCGGCTGACCATCGCCGACCGGGAGGGGACCGGCCGGATGCTGGCGGACCTGGAGACGGCCCGGGTCGTGTTCGTCGGCGAGTTCCACGACCAGCGGGACCACCACCGGCTGCAGCTGGAGGTCGTGAAGCACCTGCACTCCCGCAACGTGCCGCTAGCCATCGGCTTCGAGATGTTCAAGCTCGAACAGCAGCCGCTCCTCGACCGCTGGGTAAAGGGGGAGGTCCCCCTGGAGGAGTTCGTCGCCCGCTACCTGAAGGGGTGGAGCATCAACTGGGCCGAGTATGACGGGATCATGCTCTTCGCCCGCAACAACGCCATCCCCATGGTCGCCCTCGACGCGCCGGCCGAGCTGGTGCAGGCCGTTACCCGCAAGGGGGCGGGCATCGTCAGCCCGCGGTCCGTGCCCAGCTCCCCCCCGGGGTTACCATGGCCATTTCCCCCTCCTACCGCCGGTTCATGTCCCGGGTCTTCCGCACCCACCAGATTCCCGACTTCATGTTCGACAACTTCTGCGCCGCCCAGGGGCTGCGCAACAGCGTCATGGCCCGCCGGATCGCCGGCTACCTTAAGGAGAATCCGAGTCGTACCATGGTCGTCATCGCCGGTGTCGGCCATGCCATGCGCCGGGCCGTCCCCTCCGGGCTGGCCGGCGACGGGCTCTCCGTCCGGATCGTCATCCCGAAGGTGGAGGGGCTGTACGAGGAGCTGGACGGGGACGACATGGACTACTTCGTGGAGCTAGGGGGGGAATAGTCCCTCGCTTCAGACGCAAAAAAAGCCCGGCCATTGGCCGGGCTTTTTCATTGTTGAACTGGTGAATTCTTTCTAGAACTCCTGGGGCATGGCCTTGACCTGTCCTGCGGTGAAGACCGGGCCGTCCTTGCAGACGTAGACGTTCCCCACGTTGCAGCGGCCGCACTTGCCCAGGCCGCACTTCATCCGGTTTTCGAGCGTCGTGTAGATCTGTTCGTCGGAGAAGCCGAGCTTCTCCAGCACCGGCAGGGTGAACTTGATCATGATGGGGGGGCCG
>CALMBF010000204.1 GCA_937860145.1 uncultured Geobacter sp. | reverse complement strand
CCGTGCCCCACCCCCTCGACGGTCATGACCGGCGGCACGCCGTGTCCGGAGGCCAGGGCGGCGACAATGGCGGCCCCCGTGGGGGTCACCCGCTCCCCGGGGCCGATATCCCAGTGGACCGGCAGCCCCCGCAGCAGCTCGGCAGTTGCCGGTGCCGGTACCGGCAGCCGACCGTGGGCGCTCTCCACCCAGCCGCTCCCCCAGGGGAGCGCCGAAGCGTGGACCTCGCCGACCCCCAGGTAGTGAAGGCCGATGGCGGTCCCGACGATATCGACGATGGAATCGAGTGCCCCGACCTCGTGGAAATGCACCTGTTCCAGCGCGACGCCGTGGACCTTCGCCTCGGCCTCGGCCAGGCGGCGGAAGACCAGCTGCGCCCGCTCCCTGACAGGATCCGCGAGGCGGCTGGACTCAATCAGTGCGACGATGTCACCGTAGTGGCGGTGTGTCCGGTCATCTCCGACCTCGACCTGGAAGCGGAGCCCCCGCACCCCCTGGCGGAGGCACTCCTCCGTGGCAAGGCGGTAGCTCCCGGCCGGCAGGGGGAGCTTTGCCAGCTCGCTGCGAAGGTGCTCCAGGGGGGCGCCCAGATCGATGAGGCCGGCCACGGTCATGTCACCGGCAATGCCGGCGCTGCAGTCGATGTAGAGGGTTTTCATGCCTGCTCCCGGTTCATCAGGGCCGCCGCGTAGCCGGCGCCGAAACCGTTGTCGATGTTGACCACCGTCACCCCGGAGGCGCAGGAGTTGAGCATGCCCAGGAGGGCCGCCACCCCGCCGAATGCCGCTCCGTAGCCGACGGAGGTGGGGACGGCTATCACCGGACGGCTCACCAGACCGCCGACCACCGAGGGGAGCGCCCCCTCCATGCCGGCGACGACGATGATGACCGAGGCGGAAAAGAGGAGCTCACGCCGGGCAAGAAGGCGGTGAAGGCCGGCCACCCCCACGTCGAAGAGCTGCTCCACCTGGTTTCCCATGATCCGGGCGGTCACCACCGCTTCTGCCGCCACCGGCAGGTCCGACGTCCCGGCCGATACCACCAGGATCGTCCCCCGGCCGACCTGTTCCACCGGTTTCTGCTCGATGGTCAGGCAGCGGGCTTCCCGGTGCCAGAGCGCCGCCGGAAAGGTCTCCGCCAGTTTCAGGGCCTTCTCCTCCTCAAGGCGGGTGGCGAGGATGTTGTTCCCCTTCGCCAGGAGCGCCCCGATGATCCGCTCCATCTGGTCGACACTCTTGGTGGCCCCGAAGATGACCTCGGGAAACCCCTGGCGCAGCCCCCGGTGGTGATCGACCATGGAGTCGCCCAGGTCTTCGAAGGGGAGGTGACGCAGCCGCTCCAGGGCATCTTCGATGGACTCGTCCCCCCGCCGGACCCCTTCCAGCAGGCGTTTGAGGTCGGTTACATTCATGTCGTCCCTTTCACGAAAGGAGATTAAAGCGCTGCCAGTATACCACGCCGGCGGGGAAAGGAAAGGCGCATTACCGGGCGGCAGGGGATGCCCGCCACGGTGCCCCCTAGCCGCGCACGAACGGCTGCACCAGGAGCTTGACGAGGGTCAGCTCCCCCGGGTCGCGGAACTCCCGCAGGCCGATGGTCATCCCCAGGTGCCCCTTTTCCGGCTGGGGGCGGTAGGTGCCCAGGAGCCGGTCCCACCAGGGGAGGTTGAAGCCGTAGTTGCTGTTGGTCTCCCGGGGGACCACCGAGTGGTGCACCCGGTGCATGTCCGGTGTTACCAGCACGAGGCGCAGCCACCTGTCCAGGGCGAGGGGAATGCGGATGTTGCCGTGGCTGAACTGGGACGTGGCGTTGAGAATGATCTCGAAGAGGAGCACCCCCAGGGGCGGTGCCCCGAGCACCGCCACCGCGGCCAGCTTGATCCCGAGGGAGACCAGTATTTCCAGGGGGTGGAAGCGGTTGCCGCTGGTCACGTCCAGGTCCAGGTCGGTGTGGTGCATCCGGTGGAGCCGCCAGAGAAGCGGCCGGGCGTGGAAGAGCCGGTGCTGGAGATAGATGACGAAGTCGAGGAGGATCACGGACAGCACGACCTCTACCCAGAGGGGGAGCGGCACGAGATTGAGGAGGCCTCCCCCCCTGGTCTCCAGGGCGTACGCCATGCCGACCGGGAAGACCGGCAGGAGCAGCCGCGCCAGGGCCGTGTCCAGGACCACCAGGGAAAGGTTGGCACACCAGCGGCTCCCCCGGGGAACGGAGAGCTGCCGCCGGGGGGCAAGGAGCTCCCAGGTGGCGACCAGGGCAAAGGTGCCGAGAAAACAGGCCAGCCGTACCCCCGCTTCAGCCGTCATCACCCTCTCCCCCTCCCCAGAGCGGATCGGCCATGAACTGCCGTCGCAGCCGCTCCTCGGGGTTCTGCTCGTAGAATTCCGCTTCGGCAAAGGAGAACCGGTACTCGCCGAGGTAGCGCAGCACCAGGCCGTACGCTTCGTTCACCTGCCTGATCCTCTCCCCGTCGTCGCCGCCGCTGTCCGGATGATACTTCTTCACCAGGTCCCGCTGCCGTTTCCGGACCTCCGCCATGGTGGCCCGCTCGCCGATCCCCAGGACGTTCAGCGCCTTCCGCAGCTCCGCATAGGTCATGGGGGGGAGACCTCCTTTTCACCGGTAGATTCTGGTCCGGAAACCCGGGGAGCAGCGTCGCCCGGGTCACGTCAGCTCAACGGGTCATGCACTCTTCACGTTGAGGGGAACCCCTCCCGCAAAGCGTGGCCACTGCGGCTTACCCGGAAGAGGCGGCAAAATGCACCGCCAGCCAGACGGTCTGCAGATCCTGATCGGTCCACTCGACCCGGTGGCGGCAGTGGGCGGGGAGGAGAAGGTAGTCCCCCGGCAGGAGGGTCCGGGGCTCCGCCTCACCCTCCAGCAGGAGGCCGGCGGAGCCGGCCAGGAGCAGGACCCACTCGTCCCACCCCTGGTCGTACCATTCCCCCGCAGGGGTGGCCTGGCCCGCCGAGACGATCCGCTCGATGCTCGCCCCGGGTCGCCGCAGGATCTCCTGGAACCGCTCCTCACTGCCGGCCGGGGGGAGCTGGGCGAACATGTTGCCGGGCTCCGTGCTCATACCCCCTCCACGTGGAGCATCAGGGGGTTGTCCAGGCCACGCCGGGCCAGCAGCTCCTCGACGGCGCCTCTCCCCTTTACCGCCACCAGCGCGAGGTCGTGTCGTTTCACCAGGTGGACGAGGAGAGGCATGGTGCCGGAGAGGGAAAAGCCGAAGGCCAGCGTCATGAGCATGGAGAGCCTGTTTTCCAGCTCGGCGCCGGCATCGCGGCCTGACGCCAGGTAGTGGCTGGGAAAGGCGACCGCCTCCCGGTCCAGCCCCTCCATGAAGGAGTGCTTCTCCTCCGGGGAGAGCGCCGCGAAATCCACCGTGCACCAGCGGCTCTCCCGGGTTGAGAGCAGCGCCCGGCAGGAGAGGGGCCGTTCCCCGTAGATCCCGCAGGAGCCATCCCCTTCCAGGAGGGGGCAGCCCCCCGACCCCCGCCGGTGGAGGCGCAGGTACTCCTTGAGATCGGTGATGCCGGTCACCAGCCCCCGAAGCCGCGCCACGTAGGCATCCACCAGGGCAGACTGCCCCTCGTCCAGGGTGGCGGCAATCGCGACCGCCTCGACCAGGGTGCAGTTCACCACCAGGCTGCAGCAGCCGCTGCACCCCTTTGCGCAGTAGATGCGTCCCCTGGAGCCGTAGCCGGAGACCAGGCTTTGGGTCAGCATCTCCATGAACCGGCGCTGCGCCTGCAGCTGGGCGAGCAGTCCTTCCCAGGGGCGGGTTTCCCCTCCGCCGGCCATCAGGGGAGCACCACCAGGACGACCCCGCCGGCCAGCACCGTCAGGTTGCAGGCGGCGGAGATGCCGTGCAGCCGGGCAAACTCCCGGCGGAGGGGATGGTCCCGGGGAGTGGTTTCGAAGGAGCCGATCTGCCGCTTCAGCTCCGCGGCCCGGGGCTCGATGTACAACGCCTGGAACGAGGTGATCGCCAGCATGGCCACCAGCAGCACGAGGGGGAGCCTTCTGGCGGTACCGCTGCCGGCCAGGCGGCAGAGCAGGGCGACGATGCCGCAGGCGAGCCCCCAGCGGAAGTAGCCGGGGAAGAGGTTCCCCACGATGCGTCCCGCAGTGTCGCGGCTTTCGGTCTTGAACAGGATGGGGGTGAGCATCAGGGTGAATATGGCGTTCCCCCCCGTCCAGAGGGCGATGGCCAGGTTGTAGACGGCTTCGGCAATCTTCACGGATTCCCCCTTTCATCGGCCTGTCCCAGGATCATCAGGGTGGCGCTGCTGTGGGCGACCAGCTTCCCCTCCCCGTTGACGATGCGACAGGCGACGCTCGCCGTCCGCCTCCCCAGGTGGAGCAGCTCGGACCGGGCGGTAAGGGTCTCGCCGAGGGGGGCCGGGCGCACGTAGGTGACATTCAGGTTGGTGGTGGTACAGATCAACCCGGAGGGGAGGAGGTGCCGGGGGAAGAAGGAGACCGTGTCCGCCAGGGTGGCGATAAGCCCGCCGTGGGCTCCGCCGAGATAGTTGGCATGGATGTCCGTCACCGTCACCTCCATGACCGCGTGGCTCTCACCGATCTCCTTCAGGCTGATGGCCAGGGTCTTCAGCAGGGAGACCGAGTTGACCCGCTCCAGCGTGGCCGCGTCAAGCTGCGGGGATTCGTGGGACTCCATGACCGTTCACCTCCGACAAGGGATAGTGTTTCAGAGAAACCAGTTGACCGGGGCGACGAGCCGCTCCAGCAGCCGCACCATCAGGCCGCGCCGTTCGTGCTCCTCCAGGGAGATCCGCCGGGAGCAGCCGAGGTCGTCGCTGAACATCTCCCCTACCTGCCTGCCAAAATCGTGGCTGGCAACGATGACGTTCACCTCGTAGTTGCGGTGAAAGCTCCGGTGGTCCAGGTTGGCGGAACCGATGACCGACCACTGCCCGTCGATGAGCATCACCTTGGCATGGAGGATCGTCCCCTGGCGTTCGAACACCTCGATCCCCCCCTTGATGAGCGTGGCATAGGAGCTCCGGTTCACCAGCCTGACGATGGGGACATCGCTCCGTGCCGGCAGGACTAGCTGCACCCTGACCCCGCCGCGAACCGCCCTGAGCAGGGCCCGGATGAACCGGGGGCCGGGGACGAAGTACGGGGTCTGGATCATGATGCTCTCCGTCGCCGCGGCAATGGCCATGCGGAAGGCGGCACGGATCCGGGAACGGTTATGGTGGGGGCTGCCGCTGACAATGGCCACATCGTCCTCCCCGTATGCCACGGTGAAGTCGCCCGGGCGGCTCTCACCGATGGGGAGGGAGCACTCCCCCTCCCAGCTTTCACGGAACAGGTTGTACAGTGAGCCGACCGCCTCGCCTTCGATGCGGATCCCCACGTCCCGCCAGTGGAGCGTCTCTTCCCAGCCGGCATATTCGTCGCCGATATTCAGGCCGCCGGCAAATGCGACCCGGTTGTCGATGATTGCGATCTTGCGGTGGTCCCGCTTGTCGAACCAGCTGATGCCGTTGCGAAACGGGGGGGGATTGAACGGCACGCAGGAAACGCCGCTCTTTTCCAGGGCTCTGAAATAGGAGGCAGGGGTATCGAAGCAGCCGATATAGTCGTACAGGAGGCGGACCTCCACCCCCCGGGCGGCCGCGGCCTGCAAGCTGGCGGAGAAGCGCGCACCGGTCCTGTCGTCATGGATGATGTAGAACTCGAGGTAAATGGAGCGCTCAGCATGCTCCAGGGCGGCGAAGAGCTCGCCGAAGAAATCGCTACCGGTCCGGAGCAGGGCCAGGGAGTTCCCCCGGGAAAATGCGGCCGCCGTGTTCCTCCTGAACCGGTCGAAAAACCGGGCGGTAAGGGGGCGGCGGAACCTGCGCAGCGGACGGATAAGGGACATGGTGCGAGCCCTCGGTCACAAGAAAAGGGTGACGCCCGTGCGCCACCCTCTCCGGGTCAGATCGAAACAACCTCTTTCACGCCGGGGACCTTCTCCTTCAGCGTCCTCTCGATCCCCATTTTCAGGGTCATGGTTGACATGGGACAGTGGCCGCAGGCTCCCACGAGCTTGACCTTGACAATGCCGTCGTCCGTAACCTCCACCAGCTCCACGTCACCGCCGTCCGCCTGCAGGGCGGGGCGGACCATATCCAGCACTTTCTTGACTTCTTCGATCATTGTCAGTTTCCTCCTTTGATATCTCCGGACACCCTGGCGACGAACTCCTCCATCTGTAACAGTTCGTCAATGGTCTTGGTCAGATAGACGCGGCTCCCCATCTCCTCCGGCAGGCGGAGATCTACGTCATACCGGTCGCCGACGAAGAGGCACTCCCCCGGCCCTGCGCCGATGATGCTGTAAATCCCCTCAAGGGCCGTCCTGTCCGGCTTGGAGCGCCACATGTACTCGATGGTAAACAGCTTGCCGATGAACGGTTCCACCCCGATGGCCGTCATGATCTTCCGTGCCAGCGGGATGTTGTTGTTGGTGTAGACGTGCAGGCCACAGGCCTTCGACATCCTGTCAAGCATGGCGATGACCCGTTCGTCCCGCTGCAGGAACGGCTCGGGGACGATCTCCGCCGCCAGGTAACGGTGCAGGGCTCGGATGTCGCACCCCAGTGCCTCGCAGGCAGCGCTCAGGGTCGCCTCCCGCCCCGTCCGGGAGGTGATGGCCCGCTTGGTGGCGGCCAGGCGCTCCTCCGCATCGTCCACCCCCGTCCCCAGCTGCAGGGCAAGGGCAAGACAGGCGACTCGGTGTATCTCCCCTGCCAACCCCCGGCTGGTATAGAGCGTGCCGTCAAGATCGAAGACAATGGCAGCAATCCGCCCCATCACACCCCCTGAAACCTGGCGGTCCAGTCCCCCAGGCAGAGCAGCTCGGGCCGCTCGACCCCTTTCCCCTGCACCAGCACCTTGAAGGTATCACCCATCCCCCCGTCGGGGAGCATCAGCTTCTTCAGCGCCAGGCGGTCCTTGAGCCGCTCCTCCTCGGAGACGGGGCGGGCCTCCAGCGCCAGCAGCTCTTCCATCATGCCGGCGGCCATGAGGAAGCGATACTGCTCGCCGTACCAGAGCGCCGTCAGCCCTGCCTCTTCGCCGCATTTCACCAGCGAGGTGAAATCCACGTGGCTGGTGATGTCCTGCTGGCCGACGCGGATGTAGGGGTTCTCCTCGACCTGGTGGCGGTAGTAGCAGAGGAGCGTGCCGTTCTGGCGCATGGGCCCGTACAGCTCCCCGGCCTGGTAGCCGTAATCGATGGTCAGGACGAAGCCCCGTTGCAGGGAGCGGGCCACCCCCCGCAGCCACCGGTCCGCGGCGAGGCGGATCTCTGCCCGCTGGCCGACCGTCAGGGTCACGCCGAGCCGCTGCAGGTAGGTGGCGATCTCCCCCGTGGAGAGGGGGGCGAGCTGCTCGCGGAACTCGTCCCCTTCCGCCGTGACCATCACCTCCCGCAGGCCGTCGGCCGTCATCTCCACCAGGTGTACCGGCAGGGCATCCACCAGCTCGTTGGTCACGAGGCAACCGGTGATCTGCAGCGCCCCCTCTGCCAGCTCCTCCGGGGTGCTCCAGGCGAGCCGGGGGAGGTGGTCCTTCAGCATGGTCCGCTGGATCTCGGCAAGGGACGGCTCCGCCTCGATCAGGCGGCAGGTGACCGTCCCATACAGCGCCGGCTCGAGCTGGGCGACCGCATCCATGATGTCGGCTGACAGCCGGCCGCTGGCCGCCCCGGCCTCGACGATCTGGAAATCGGCCGGCGCCCCCAGGGCATGCCACATGCTGACGATCTCGCGGGCGATGAGCCTGCCGAATACCCGGTGCACGTTGCTGCTGGTGTAGAAGTCCCCCTCCGCCCCGACCTTGCGCCCCGGCGAGGTGTAGTAGCCGAGCCCCGGCTCGTAGAGGCAGGCGGCCATGTAATCGGCAAAGGTCATGCTCCCCCGTGCCGCGATCCTCTCCAGCAGTATGTCCCGTAACGCTCTGTCGTCAGCTGTTTCCACGCTCTTCTCCTGTTCCGCCAGTTATAGAGCATGGGGTCGGTTTTGTCAATGTGAGGGGGGTGCATAGAGAGCCGCCATGCCGGCAACGGCCCGGGCCAGTTCGGCACGCAGCTCCGCCGGTTCCAGCAGTTCGGCCATGCTCCCGTAGGAGAGGACCCAGGAGAGGATCTCCATCCGCCCTCCGGCGGTGAAGGAGAGCTCCACCCCGCCGTCGGGGAGCCGTGAAAGGCTCTGGGTCGGATGCCAGCTCCGCTCGGCGATGGCATGGGCGATTGCCGGCACGAAGCGTACCCTCACCCGGTACGGCTCTTCGTCCACGATGCCGAATGCCCCCCGGAAACGCTCCTCCGGGTGGTAATCGGCGGGGATCTCGAACCGCTCCCCCTCGATGACGAGGGAATCGATCCGCTCCACGGCAAAGGTCCTCACCCCCCGGCGGTTGTGGGCATAGCCGAGGAGGTAGAGCCCTCCCCGGTAAAAGATCAGGGTATAGGGATCGACACGGTACTCCTCACCCCCCTGGCGGGAGGGTGAGCGATAGGAGATGGTGACCCGGTTCTGGAAGAGGAGGGCCTGGCGCAGCTCCGTCAGGATCCGGGCGGCCCGGGTGTAGTCCCGCCGCCCCTGCAGGAGGGGGACGGTGATGCGGGAGATCCTCTCCAGGTGGGCGGCGTAACGGGGGGGGAGCACCGAGTTGACCTTGCGGAAGATGGCCGCCAGGTCGTCGTGGAAGGGGGTCCCCTTCAGGACATCCAGGCTGGAGCGGAGGAAGTAGAGGGTCAGCAGCTCCTGGAGGGTGAAACTGACCGGCGGCACGTCCTTGAACCCGGTGATGAAGCGGTAGAGTTTGCGGTCACCTGACCATTCGGCGGTGAGGGGATAGCCGGCATCGCTGATGGCGTTCAGGTCGCGGTGGATGGTGCGGCGGTTCACCCCGCTCTCCTCCGCCAGCTCCTCGATGGAGATGCCGTGACGCGACTCGATCAGGCGGATGATGTCGTGCAGCCGGGCCGCCTGGGAGTATTTTTTCGCCGGTTTGCCGGGTCTGTTCCTCTCCACCTCTCTCCTCCTCTGCCGGTACGTCCGACAGCACCAGATGGTACCAGAAATTGCTGCGGGGCAAAAGCGTGCCGTTGCTCCCTCGAAAATGACGAGGCCGGGAGCATTTGTGCTCCCGGCCTCGTCCGGTTTCGCCCTGATTTTTTTGTTACGAGGACTCTTCGTCCAAGGGGATCATGCGTACCCTTGCAGTCCCTTTGCCGAGAAATCCCAGCTGTTTCGCCGCCTCCCGGGAGAGGTCGATGAACGGTTGCTTGCGGGAGCGGCAGCGATCGTTGATTGTTACCGTTACTTCCTTGTCGTTGGCCAGGTTGATCACCCTGACCCTGGTTCCGTGGGGAAGCGAGGGGTGGGCAGCCGTCAGTTTTTTGGGGTCATAGCGATGCCCCGAGTTGGTTCGTCTGCCGTTGTAGCGTTTGGCGTAGTAAGAGGCGATCCCTTCGATTCCGTGCGTCTCTTCTGCCTGCGGTGCAACGGGTCCTTGTGCGGTGCTTGCAGGGCCTTGTTCCTCGGCCTGCAGGGGTAGCGTGTGGACCGGTGAGAGGAGCTGGGCGGCAATGCAGCAGCCGATCAGCGCGCCTCGCAGGTTCAACGATGCCATGGCACCTCCTTTCGGGCGAGGGAGTCTTATAGCACACCCCATCCCCCCGGTCAAGGAAAAGAGGACGATACCGAGCGTAACATTCTGATATCATTGAAATTAATGCCCACTCGAAGGGAGTACCCCACATTGACCGGCCGGCGACAACGGCGTATAATTGTTTCATGAAGGAAACGAGTTGGCATCAACATTGACAGGGGAAAGGAGACATACCATGAAACGCCTTGTCATCATGCTCATGCTGCTGGCAGCGGTGACCCCCTCCCTGAGCGGCTGTTTCGGAAAATTCTCCCTCGTGCGGAAAGTGTATGCACTCAACGCCTCGGTGAATGACCGGATACTGCGCCACGTGGTCATGTGGGCGTTCATCATCGTGCCGGTCTACTGGGTTGCGGGTGTGGTTGACCTCTTCGTCTTCAATACCATCGAGTTCTGGAGCGGTCACAACCCCATGGCCGCGGGGGAGAAGAGCTTTAACTACGCCAGCGGCGACACTACCTTCTCGGTCCTGGCAACCTGGAAAGACGACACGATCACCTACCACATCGATCGTTACAGCGGGAAGCAGTACCAGGATACCCTGGTAATCAGAACCGACCGGTCCGGTGCGACCGCAACGGCGACCTACCGTCAACCGGAAGGGGTAACCACCTTCGTTGCCCATGGCAACACCGGCGGCGTTGGGCTGACCGCGGCACTGCTCCTGCCGCCGGAACCCGCGGCGGACACGCTCTACAACTGAGCGCGGAGAAGGGCTTCAATGAAAAAAGCAGGGGACTTCCCCTGCTTTTTTACGTCCCCTGCCATGGCGGCCGGGCGTCACTCCCTGAAATTGCCGAACTGCATCTCCACCCCAAGATCCTTCCCCTTGAGGAGCTGGATCGTCTCCTGCAGGTCATCCCGGTTCTTCCCCGTAACCCGCACCTGGTCGTCCTGGATCTGCGCCTGGACCTTGACCTTGCTCTCCTTGATGACGGCGATGATCTCCTTCCCCTTCTCCTTGGAGATACCCTGCTGCACCGTGATCAACTGCCGGACCATGCCGCCGGAGGCGGGCTCGACCTTGCCGTACTGCAGGGACTTGATGGAGATCCCCCTCTTGAGGAATTTCGACTGGAGCACGTCAATGACCGCCTTCAACTTGTAGTCGTCGTCGGCGAGGACCTTTATGGCATCCCCCTCGCGGCTGATCTCCGACTTCGAGCCCTTGAAGTCGTAGCGCTGGCCGATCTCCTTGATCGCCTGGTTGACGGCGTTGTCAACCTCCTGCATATCCACCTTGGAAACGATATCGAATGACGGCATGAAAACCTCCCTCGGAAAGTCGGCTCGGGATCGAGGCAGAATCCCCATTCCGAACCCTATTGTTTAATGACATCCACCCCAACGGGGACCTTGAAGGAAAACCTGTCGTTCCCCAGTCCGCGGTTCACCCTGATCCGGCTGTACTCGATGGTTGTCCGGTTCCCCATCTGATCGTGGAGGACCGACGCCGCCACCGGGAAGAGCGGCTCGCCGCCGGCACGATAACTCTCCACGGCGACACCGGAGACGGAGAGCATCAGCCTGGCAACCGACTGGTTATGCTTCTTCGGCACCAGTTCGAGCTGGTAGTTCCCTTTCCTGTCCGGTTCGGGGGAGAGCAGCTTCACGTTGAAATCGGCCGACAGATTCCCCAGGCCGGTGAGATAGCTCATTGCCATGGCATTGCCGCCGGAAAAGATCCTGGCGGCATCACTCTGGATGACCTGCCTGTTGTCCGGCAGGTAGTACCAGACGGTCCTGCCGTTGGAGACGATCTGCTGTTTCGGCTTCGTGTAGTTGAAGCGGAACATGGCTCCCCCCCCCTTCTTCTTCAGGAAGAGCTCACCTCCCCCCTTCTCCTCCCTCTTGAGGGAACCGATGTACGTGCGCTGGGTAAAATCTGCCTGCAGGTCCTGCAGGGAGCCGTACCCCTTTTCCAGCACGGCGAGGAGCTCCTGCAGCGTCGCCCCCCCGTCGGCACGGACAGGGGTGGAGATGACGACAAGGAGCAGGGAAAGGAGCACGACTGCAGATCTGACCATACGGACCTCCCTATCTGCCCGTGGGGGGGCGAACCAGCCGGGCATCGGCCGGCACCACAAAGGTGAACAGCTGATCCGACATCATGTCGTTCTCCCGGACGTTGCTGAATTCCATCGTGGTACTGTTGCCATCGTGATCCACCACGGTGGTGGAAAGTATGGCAAAACGGCGCGGCACCTGGGGGAACGCCGCAGGAGCGTTGACTCGGGGGAGGCCGCCGGCCCTGGCCAGGACCGCCTCCCTGCTGACGGTAATGAACAGCCGCTGGATCATGACGCTGGACCTGTTGGGACGAAGATCGAGAATGAAATTGCCGTCCAGGTCCGTGGGCTTGTCCGCGAACGTGATGGTGAAATCCTTCGACAGGCGGCCGAGCCCCTGCAGGAAGTTGATCCCCCTGTCCCTCAGGGGATTGTTGCGTTGGGGGTCGAAGAACTCTTCCACGTCGCTCTGGATGACCTGGCGGTTTTCCCGCAGATAGATCCAGAGGGTCCGGCCGTCGCAGATCACCTCGTGCCTGGCCGGCCGATAGTACTCGAACCGGAACTTAAGCGGGACGGTGTCGGTCGCCGGCTTGAGGAACATCCGCCCGTCCCCCCGGAGCTCCCGCTTCTTGTCTGCCAGGGTGGAGCGCTGGAAAAAGTCGGCCTCCACGCTCACGAGCTCCGGCTCACCGTTTCTGTCGGGGCGGAAAGGATTTTCGACAGCGGCGATGATATCCGCAAGCCCTACCGACACCCTGGGGATCTGCAGAGCCCCGGCAGTACCGACCGAACACACCAGCAGTGCGACCACCACGACCAACCGGAAACCTGACATATGTATCCCCCTCTCCCGCGTGGTTCCCGCGCAGGACTCGGCCGGCAACGGACAACTCAGCCGGCATGAACGATATCAAGAATGAAGACGATCTGTCCATCCCCCAAAATTGCGGCGCCATTCAGACCGGGAAGAGCGGACAGGGGTCTCCCCAGGGGCTTGACGAACACCTCCTGGTGACCGAGGAGCCTGTCCACCTGGATACCGACCCGCCGCCCCCCTATCTCGGCAACGAACACCGCGAGGGTGTCGCCGGGCCCATCACCACCGGGGATATTGAGCAACCCGCCCAGGGTGAGCAGCGGCAGCTCCTCCCCGTCGAGGAAGAAGATTTCCTCCCCGTCCACATTCCCCCGCTCGTCCCGCCTGATCTCCAGCGTCCGGATCACCGCCGTCAGCGGCACGGCAACGGTCATTCCCCCGACCACCACGAGGAGGACATTGATGATCGCGATGGTCACGGGCACTTTCAGGAGGAAGGTGGACCCGCGCCCCGGCTCGGAACGGATGGCAAGGCTCCCCCCCAGTGACTGGAGGGTATGCTTGACCACATCCATGCCGACGCCGCGCCCCGATACGTCGGTCACCGCGGGTGCCGTGGAAAATCCCGGCTGGCACACCAGCATCAGCTTTTCATGGCTGGTCAACCCGGCCGCCTTCTCCCCGCTGATAACGCCCCGGGCCACGGCAGCGGCACAGATCGCCCCCGGGTCCATCCCCCTGCCGTCATCGGCTATCTCGATCTCAACCTGATCCTTGCGCCTGGCCACGGAAAGGGAGAGTCTGCCGACGGCGGGCTTGCCCGCAGCACCACGAGCCGGCGGAGGCTCGATGCCGTGATCGATGCAGTTGCGCAGGATATGGACCAGGGGCTCTCCGAGCAGGTCCAGGATGCTCCGGTCCAGCTCCATATCCACCCCCTGCATGGTGAAGCTCACCTCCTTGCCCAGCTGCCGGGACAGGTCCCTGACCATGCGGGGGAGCCGTTCGGCAATGGCCGAAAGGGGGAGGAGCCGCACCGCCATGACCTGGTCATGCAGAGCGCGCAGGTGTCGGCCGAGGTCGCGGAGCGCCTCGTGGAGCCCCCCCTCGCGACAGCTCCCTGCCAGGAGCGCCAGGCGATGCTTGACCGTGATCAGTTCGCCGGTCGTCGTCACGAAGGAGTCGAGGGTATCCGTCTTCACCCTGACGGTCTTCGGGACTCCCCACTCCTCCCCGGCCGTCGTCCCGACCGGCTCTCCGGGAGGAACGAGCGAGGGGGGAGAGGTTTCGACGACCTCGCGGTCAGGCGGGGCGGGCTGTTCACCCGGGGAGTAGGCGAGCATCCGCGCGATGAGCGCCGCGCTGTCGCCACGTCCGCTGCCGCCGCTTTCCAGGTCGTCAATCATGGCCCCGATCCGGTCGGCACCGGCAAGGAGGAGATCGAAAAGGGAGGAGTCGACGGGGAGACCGTTGCGGATCCTGGCCATCAGGTCTTCCATCTTATGGGCCAGATCGGCAATTGCCGTGAACGACATGGAGGCGGCCATCCCCTTGAGGGAGTGGGCTGAACGGAAGAGGGCGTCGATGGTGGGTCGGTCGGTGGGGTCTGCCTCCAGCTGCACGGCAGATTCGCCGATCTTGCGCACATGTTCGCGGGCTTCGCTGATGAACAAGCCGTAGTATTGGGACATGTCCATATGGCTGGTCACTCCTCTTCGGGGGCAGTCACCCCTCACGGCTCAACGGCAACGGGGGGGGAACCGCCTCGACCGGCAGACGGCCGGCGGGGTCAGGCGGATTTTTCCACCGCGTCCATAAGGGCCGCGACATCGAGGAGGCCGGCCATCCCATCGGCCAGCACCAGCTCCACCGGCAGCAGCCTGCTCTCCCCCCGCCGGGTGGCCCCGACATCGTCGCTGGTGATCATCCGCTCAAGATGCTCCACCAGCAGGGCCAGGGAGCATCCCGGGCTCTCCAGCAGCACGAGGCTCCCCCCCCTGCCGGCCGTGCCGAGACCGAGAAACGCCCCCAGGTCAAGCACCGCCGCTACCCTGCCGTGCATGTTCACCACGCCGCGGAGAAAAGGGGGTGCTCCGGGGATCGGGTACTCGGGCAGGAGCTCCGAGATCTCGGCAACGGCATCGACCTCCAGGGCAAACCGGCGTTCCCGGAGCCTGAACATCATGTATCGCCTGCCGGGTTCAAGCATACTCTGACGACGAATCTTCGGCTACCCGGAAGCGTTCAATGGCTTTCAACAGCTCTCCCGCAAGGGCGGCAAGCTCCCGGCTGGCGGAAAACATCTCCTGCATCGCCGCCGACTGCTCCTCGGTGGCTGCCGAAACCTGTTCGGTCGCGGCGGCATTGTCTTCGGCGACCTTGGAGATCTCATCGATGGACTTGACGACCTTCTGGGCACCGTCGATCTGCATGCTCGACAGGTCGGCAATGCTGTTCGCCTTGCGCTCGGTCTCCATGACCGTCTGCACGATGGACTGGAAGGCGGTAGTCGTGCTCGCCAGCTTTTTCTTCCCCTCGTTGATGTGGCGCGAACTGGCGGCAAACGTATCCCGCACCCTGACGCTATCCTCCCTGATGAGGGAGACGAGGTCAAGAATTTCCGCTGCCGAACTGCTGGTGCCGTCGGCAAGCTTGCGCACCTCTTCCGCGACCACGGCGAACCCCTTGCCGTACTCCCCCGCCCGGACCGCCTCGATGGAGGCGTTCAGGGCAAGCATGTTGGTCTGGCGCGCTATCTCCACGATCAGGTCGGCAATCTTGCCGACTCTCTGGAGCTTGCCGTTCAGCTCGGCGAACTGCTGGCCGGTATATTCGACCGTCTCCAGAAACTCCTTCATCAGCTCCATGGTCTGTCCGGCCAGATCCGTCCCCTGCTGGGCGGTGGCCGTAGTCTCCCGGGCCGACTGGGCCGATTCCTTTGCCCGCTTTGCCACCAGTTCCACCGACACCGCCAGTTCGTGAATCATGACGGAGCTTTTGCCCGCCATGTCGGCCTGGGTCTCGGCGCCATGGGAGATCTGCTCAAGGGCCTTGGCCACCTCTTCGGTGGTAGCGTTCATCTCCAGTGCGGACGAAGAGAGCGTGCTCACGGAATCTGATACCTGGCCGGAAGCCGCCCGGATCTGGCTCACCAGCTGGCGCAGGCTCTCCGTCATCAGGGTGATCGATGCCGCCATCTCCGTGGTCTCGTCGGGAAAGCGCATCTCCCGGATCTCGATCTCCCGGGTCAGGTCCCCCTCGCTGATCGCCTCCACCGCCTCGGTAATCATGCCGATATTCCGGCTCAGGCGCCGCGACAGGAGCCAGCCGAGAATAAGGCCCGTCGTCAGGGCGATCACGTAGGCAAAGACATTGGTCATCTCCCGGGAGTACCCCAGGGCGATGACGATATCCGGAGAAAAGGCCACGGCCGCCACAACGAGGAGAATGCCGAGAATGAACTTGTAGCCGATGGGGATGTACATCGAGGTCTCCTTTTGTTCAGTGAGAGTCGTCCCGGATCACTCCGCCGGCCGGCGCGCTCCTGCCCGGTTCCGTCACCCGGTAGATCCGCTCCACGGGGCAGACGGTCTGGAAGAGGCTCCTGCTCTCGCCGAGCAGGGTCTCCGACTTGCCGAGCACCATGATCCCCCAGGGGTTGAGGACCCGGGCAATATTGCGGATCACGTTCTCCTGCTGCTCCCGGGCAAAGTAGATCAGGACGTTCCGGCAGAGAACCAGGTCGCAACGCTGGTAGATATCCCCGTGGAAGATGTTGCCATGCCGGAAATGAACCATGTCGCGGATCGAGGGGATCAGGGTGAACTGGCCGTTCGACTCGGTAAAATAGCGCTGCAGGTAATGGGGGGGGAGCTCCACCATCCTTTCCTGGCTGTACTGGCCCAGGCGGGCGGCATCGAGAATGGACGCATCGACGTCCGTCCCCTCGATGGTCACCGGAATCCGTTCCAGGTCACGGGAGAAATGATCCGCCAGCAGGAGGGCCAGGCTGTACGGCTCCTCGCCGCCGGCGCAGCCGAGACTCCAGAATTTCAGCCCGGAGAGCTTCTCCTGCCGGGCAACGGTAAAGAGGTACGGAAGTATCTCCAGCCTGAGCTTTTCAAAGGTGGAGAAGTTGCGGAAGAACTGGCTGACATGAATGGTGAGCACCTTGAGGAGCAGATCCACTTCCGCGGCCTGGGAGGTGAGAAGATGGCAGTATTCCCGGGCCGACTCGCAGTGGGTGGCGCGAATCCGGATGGCTATGCGCCTGCGGACGCATTTGTCCTTGTAGGCATCCAGGTTGAATCCGCGCATATCCTGAAGGGTGCGCCGGATCTGGTCGAACTCCTCCTCGGATATCTCCAGGGGGATATGCTCGGTGACAAAAAGCGGCCCCTGCGGGTCGTCATGGGGAAAACCATTAGCGTTCATATCATGCCCCTGTAATTCCATTAATTCGCTATTGCATTGCATCGAGCAGTTCGCGGACCTTTCGGGTCCGGCACACATGGGGAGGTCAGAAGCCAGATGGCTAGGTGTAATGCACAGAGCATGCCTTCCCCTCGGGCGGCGAAGCTACCCCCTGGAAAGGGAGGACGGGCGAAAATGGTCATATCCCTTGAAAAGCGCGTCGAATCTCCCACCGTCGGGAGCAACCAGGACCAGGCCGGTTTCCGCCACGATCTCGCCAATGGCCGTAACCGGTACCCCGGCCGCGTCAGCCACGCTGCGCGCCTCGCCTAACCGGTCCGCCGGAAGGGTGAAGAGGAGTTCATAGTCTTCGCCACCGCCGAGGCAGCAGGCATAGGGGTCGATGCCGAGCCTGCCGCATCCGCTCCGGTACTCGGGAGAGAGTGGCAGCGCGGCAACCTCCACCCTCCCCCCCTGCCCGGAAAGCTCCAGGATATGCCCCAGATCGGCGACGAGGCCGTCACTGACATCGATCATGGCGGTCGGGAGGGCGGCCTCGGCCAGGGCACGTCCAAGGCCGACGCGCGGCTCGGGATCCAGATGCCTGGCCAGCGCCCCGGCAGGCTTCTCGCCGCGCCGCAGCCCTTCGAGGCCGAGGGCGGAGTCCCCCAGGGTGCCGCTGACACAGACCAGGTCTCCCACCTTCGCCCCGCCACGGGTCACGATCGTCTCCGGGTACTGCTCGCCCATGAGGGTCACATTGATGAACAGCCCGCCCCGGGATGCCGAGGTATCGCCGCCGATCAGGGCGACCCCGAACCTGTCGGCCTGGTCCAGGAAGCCGGAGACGAAGCGGTCGAGAAACTCCAGGGGGAGCTCTTCCGGTACGGCCAGGGAGAGGAGTGCGTACCGGGGGATCCCCCCCATGGCCGCGATGTCCGAGAGGTTCACCGCCAGCGATTTTCTGCCCAGGGTATAGGGGTCGCTCCAGTCACGCCTGAAGTGAACCCCCTCGGCCAGCAGATCGGCGGTTGTCAGCAGACTCATCCCCGGTGTCGGCACGGTGGCGGCGGCATCATCGCCGATGCCGACGGTTACCCCACCGGATCTGGCCGCCCTGGCGGCAATGGTATCGATGAATCCGAATTCGCCAAGCTCGGCAAGCTTCACGCAGTCAACCCTTTGGGGGAAGCCGGCATCGTGCCTTCCTTTTTCCGGCGGGAAGGTTTGGCCGCGGCCTGGGGTGCAGAGGGGAGCCCCTCAAGGGCGATCTTCAGCACCTCGTCCACCTCGTTGACCGGAATGATCCGTATCTTCTTGAGGATCGCCTTGGGGATCTCCACGAGGTCCTTCTCGTTCTGGGACGGGATGACCACCGTCTTGATCCCGGCCCTGATGGCAGCCAGGATCTTCTCCTTCAGGCCGCCGATGGGGAGGACCTTCCCCCGTAGGGTGATCTCTCCGGTCATGGCCACATCCCTGCGGACCGGGGTCCTGGTAAGGGCCGAAACGAGGGCCGTGGCCATGGTGATCCCGGCCGAGGGACCGTCCTTGGGGATGGCACCGGCCGGGACGTGGACATGGATCTCCACGTTCTGGAACAGGTCATCGGCAAGCTGCAGCTCTTTCCCCTTGGACCGTATCCATGAGAGCGCCGCCTGCACCGACTCCTTCATCACGTCCCCCAGGTGGCCGGTAAGGGTAAGCCCACCCTTGCCGCTCATGATGGTGGCTTCCACGTGGAGCGTCTCCCCACCCACCGGGGTCCAGGCCAGGCCGGTGACCAGGCCGATCTCGTTCCTCTCCAGCTCGGGCTCGCGGAGGAACTTGGGAGGACCGAGATACTTGGCGACATTGGCCGCATTGATCATGAAACGTCGCTTCTCCCCCTCGGCCACCTGGCGGGCCACCTTGCGGCAGACGCTCCCGATCTCCCGCTCCAGGTTGCGCAGGCCGGCCTCCCGGGTATAGCTGGCGATGATCGCCCTGACTGCCTCGTCGGTAAAGGCGATCTGCCGGGAGGAGATACCGTTCTCCTTGGTCTGGCGCGGAACGAGGTACCGTTTGGCAATCTCCAGCTTCTCCTCCTCGGTGTACCCGGAGAGGTCGATCACCTCCATCCGGTCCAGCAGCGGCCCGGGGATCGTGTCCATCTGGTTGGCGGTGGCGATGAACATGACGTTGGAGAGGTTGAAGGGGAGGTTGATGTAATGGTCCGAGAACATGTAGTTCTGCTCCGGGTCAAGCACCTCCAGGAGGGCCGATGACGGATCGCCGCGGAAATCGGACCCGAGCTTGTCCAGTTCGTCAAGCATGAAGACCGGGTTGTTCGTCCCCGCCTGCTTCAGGCCCTGGATGATCCGCCCCGGCAGCGCCCCCACGTAGGTGCGCCGGTGGCCGCGGATCTCCGCCTCGTCGCGCATGCCGCCGAGGGACATCCGGACGAACTTGCGCCCCATGGCCCGGGCGATGGACTTCCCCAGGGAGGTCTTGCCGACACCGGGAGGGCCGATGAAGCAGAGGATCGGCCCCTTCATCTTCTTGCGCAGCTTGCGCACCGCGAGGAACTCCAGGATCCGCTCCTTGATCTTCTCCAGGCCGAAGTGGTCCTCGTCGAGCACGTTCTGGGCCTTCTTGATGTCGAGGGAGTCCCGGGTCGACTTGCTCCAGGGGATCTCCACCATCCAGTCCAGGTAGGTCCGCAGCATCCCCGATTCGGCGGCATCGGGGTGCATCTGCTCCAGGCGACCCAGCTGTTTCAGGGCTTCCTTTTCGATGGTCTTCGGCATCCGGGCATGCTCGATGGCCTTGCGGATCTCGGCGATCTCCTCGGCACGGGCATCGGTCTCCCCCAGCTCCTGCTGGATGGCACGGAGCTGCTCCCGCAGGTAATACTCCCGCTGGCTCTTCCCCATCTCCTCCTTGGCAGCCGTCTGGATGCGGGCCTGCATGCTGAGGAGCTCGTGCTCCTTGGCCAGGAGCTCGTTCACCCTGTTGAGGCGCTCGACCGGGTTGAATATCTCCAGCAGCGCCTGGGCCTCCTCGACCTTGAGGCCGATATTGCTGGAGACCAGGTCAGCCAGGCTCCCCACATCCTGCATGTTCTCGACGATGACCACCACCTCGGGGGAAACCGTCTTCCCCAGGGCGATGATCTTGCCGAGCTGGTCCTTCACCGCCCGCATCAGGGCCTCGGTCTCCAGGGACTCACCCGACACCGGTTGCTCCACGATCCGTTCGATCTTCACCTCGTAGCAGGGCTGGCTGCTCTCGTAGGAGAGGATGCGTGCCTTGGCGAGCCCCTGGACCAGGATTTTCACCCTGCCGTCGGGGAGTTTGAGCATCCGCATGATCATCGCCACGGTGCCGACGGCGTAGATCGCGTCCGGGGAGGGATCCTCGTCACTCACCTCCTTCTGGGTAGCGAGGAATATGAGCCGGTCACCGGCCAGCGCCTTGTCCACCGCGTTGATGGACAGCTCCCTCCCCACGAACAGCGGCAGAATCATGTAGGGATAGACGACCACGTCCCTCACCGGTAAAAGCGGCAGCAGATCGGGTATCTTCAGCTCTTCCGTCTCCGGTACTGCTTCCATTTCAATCTCCATGTCAAGCTCCTTTTATCAGTACGTCTTCTCTGCCCGGCGGGACCGGTCCGGCAGGTCTCCCGGCACTACCTGCCACATCATTCGGCAACCCGCGGCACGGTAATGCGGAGCCCCCCCCGTTCGTACGCAGCCCGGGCACCGTTCACGTCGAACTGGGCCGGGACTTCAACGGACCTGCTGAAGCGGCCGAAATGGCGCTCCAGGCAGATGAAATTCATCGTCGCATCCGTTTTTTCCAGGCGCTTCACCCCCTCTATCCTGATCACGGCACCGAGCTGACTGACGGAAAAATCGACGGGCGCCAATCCCGGCAGGTCCATCTCGATGACATAGGCATCGGCTGTTTCGTACAGATCGATCGGGGGAGAGAAATCCTGATGGCAGCCATCATGCTCTTTCATATGGAAGATGTAATTGAACATTTCGTCCATATGCTGGCGCAGGATGGATATCCAGGCGACCTCGTTGGGTTGGAGCGCCATAAACGATCCTCCGGCAGGCAATTATCCGGTACAGTCAGTTGATTTAATCATCTTTACCCCGAAAGTCAAGCCATTACGCCCCCAAACAGGCTGCTTGCGGGCGTAATTCATTGAATATTTCCGGCAAAGAGTGTATGATTTCGCCTTTCAAGCCCTGAGAAGGGGTATTCTCCGTAGAAATCGCCCGAATTTGCCGCATCCACACAGAGGAAGCCATATGAAAAAATTGATACCGCTGCTCATACTGGCAGCCCTTACCTCCGGCTTCACTTGGGGGAAGACCAGCACCGAGAAGTGCGACGAAGCGAAACAGCTGGCCTACGGGCTGGCATCGAACACCGGCAGGGAGGGCCGCCTCGAGACGGAGGCAACGATCAGGCAACTCTGCCCGGAAGGACCCGCGGGACTCTATCTCAACGGTATCGCCGCCGAAATCGCGGGGAACCTGGACAAGGCACTGGCCACCTACAAGGAGGTTCTGCGCCTCGACCCCGAGTTTGCACCGGCAACGGGGAGGATGGGACTGATCCTGCTGGAAAAGGGGCGCGAAGACGAGGCAGCCAGCGAGCTCACCAAGGCCGTCCGTACCCATACCGACCCCCAGTACCACAAGGGGCTGGCCAGGATATTCACCAACCGCAAGCTCTATTCCCTGGCGATCTACCATTACCAGGAAGCCATCAGGAGCTACCCGGACGATGCCGGGCTGCTGACAGGCCTGGCCCAGGTCTACCGTGAATCGGGCCAGGGCGACAAGGCGGAAGAGACCTACCGGCGTGCCCTCGCCCTCTCCCCCGGTGACCGGCAGAGCCTGGTCGGCCTCGCCGCGATCTATACCGCCGCCGGCCAGCACGACCGGGCGCTGGAACAGCTGAAAAAGGCCGAGGCCTCGGCCCCCCTGGACAAGGAGATACATCGTCTCCTGGCCGACGCCTACCAGAAAAAAGGGGACCGGAACAGCGCCGACTCGGAGCTGCTTCTCGCCGGGCTCCAGCCGTCCCCCTCCTCGTCCCGGGATGAGCGTAGCGGCAAAGATGGCGACAGCCTCATGGCGGCAAAGGAGTATGACAAGGCGATTGCCGCCTATCAGGCCGATGTGGCGTCGCGACCGGACAACGCCGAGCTGCGGCAGAAGCTTGCAAACGCCCTCATGGCTGCCGGCCGTGACGACGAGGCCATTGCCGCCTACCGGGAGACCCTCTGGCTGAAGAGCGACAGCCAGGAGCTCCGCACCAAGCTGGGGATGCTGTACGAGAAGAAGGGGCTGCACGACGAAGCGGTGGTCGAGTACCGCAAGGCCCTCAATTTCGGTGAAAACTTCGATGTGCGCAGCCGCCTGGGCGACCTCTACGCCCAGCGGGGGAGCATTTCCCAGGCGATCGAACAGTACCGCATCCTCCTCAAGGCCGCCCCGAACGATCAGGCCCTGCAGATGAAACTGGGACGGGCCTACATCTCCAGCGGCAATGGCAGGGAAGCCGTTACCGCCTTCAAAGAGGCGGTCCGGATCAACCCTGACAACATCGAGGCCCATCGCGAACTTGCCCAGCTGTACAAAAAAGGGAACATGCAGGATGAGGCGGAAAAGGAATACCGTGAACTGCTGCGCCTCAAGAAGGATGACATGGAGGTCAGGAACGCTCTCACCTCCATCTACGTGAAAAAGAAGAGCTATGACGAATTGACGGCCCTGCTCAAGGAGACCGTGGAGATGAACCCCCAGGATACCAACCTGCACTACAAGCTGGGCCTGGTGTATGAATTCCAGAAAAACTACGAAAGCGCGGCCGCCAGCTACCTTGAAGCCATCAGGCTCAAGGGGGACAATGCCAAGGCGCTCAATGCCATGGGGCGCGTGAAGATGAAAACCGGCAACATCAAGGAGGCCAAGGAGTATCTTGAGAAAGCCAAGGCCGCCGATCCCAACCTTGAAGAGACCACTCTTCTCTTGAGCAACATCAGGGACGAACTGGCCCCCGACCCGAGCAAGTACACGAAGGGGAAGAAAGGGAAGAAGGGGAAGAAAGGGAAGAAAGGGAAAAAATCCTCCGGGAAGAAGGGGGGGAAGAAAAGCGGCGGCAAGTCAGCCAAGAAATCTTCCGCGAAAAAGTCCTCCGGAGAGGGGCACTAACTCCTCCGGCACCCCATACAAAAGAAAGCCCTTCCGGTGCATCCGGAAGGGCTTTCTTTTTGTGCGTCGAAACCCTTGTCAGACCACGAAGAGATCCAGGCTGCAGGGGGGGATGATCCCCGACTTCTCCGCCCGTCCGAGGAGCACCCCGATCGCCTCCCGCCCTTCCGGGCCGAGAGCGCGGGAAAACTCGTTCACGTACAGGCCGATGTGGGCGGCACAGACCTCGTCGCTCATCTCCTGGGCATGGCTGCGGATATACCCGCCGGCAGCACCCGGATTGGCGCGGGCATGGTCGATGCTGGCGCGGATGGCGTCGCTGATCCTCTCCACGGTCTCGGCCCCGAGGGAGCGGCGGGCCACGATCCCCCCCAGGGGGATGGGATGCCCCGAATCGCGCTCCCACCACTCCCCCAGGTCGACCAGCTTGACCAGTCCGTAATCCCTGTAGGTAAACCTGGATTCGTGAATGATGACACCGGCGGCCACATCCCCACGGACCACGGCCGGCATGATCTCGTGGAAGGGGAGGTAGACGATGTTGTCCAGCGAGGGGTCGAACAGGCGCAGAAGCAGGGCGGCGGTGGTATAGCGTCCCGGCACGGCGACCGGTTTCCCCGCCAGGGATGCCGGGGTGATGTCCCCGCGGCTCACCAGCAGGGGCCCACAGCCCCGTCCCAGTGCTGCGCCGGCTGCCAGCATGACGTACTCTCCCCTGATGTGACCGAGGAGATGACAGGAGACCTTGGTCACGTCGAGCTCACCCGCAAGGGCCAGCATATTGAGGGTCTCCACATCCTCGAGCCGCTCCCGGAAAGAGACCCCCGGGAGTGCCACCAGGCCGCTCACCAAGGCATGGAAGATGAACGTATCGTTGGGGCAGGGGGAAAAACCGAGGGTCAGTTCCCTCGTCGGCACACTCACAACAGCCCCCTTTCGATGCATTTGTAGAGAAACCGCTGCGCCATCTCCACGGAGCGGGGGATGTCCCACTTGGAGATATCCCGGTCCTCGACCATGTTGCTGATGCCGCGCACCTCCAGAAGCGGAGTATCGTAGAGGAGCGCCACGTGGGCAACCGCGGCTCCCTCCATGTTTTCGCAGATGCCGCCAAAACGAGAACTCAGCTCGTCACCACGGTTGGTCGTGCCGCTGCAGGTGGAGACGGTGATGAATTTCCCCCTTTTTACCGGCAGGCCGAGGGAAGTGGCGAACTGGAACACCTTGCCGGCGACCTGCATGGAGAGGGGGAATTCGTTGCTGTAGCGGTTCCCCTTCCGCTCCACCGAGGGGATGCCGATAAGCTCCAGGGAGTGCCAGCCATCCACGGTAAGGACCCCTTCATCGCCGTAAATCTCGGCAATGGCAACGGCCAGATCACCCACCTTCAGTCCGCTCCCACGGTAGGCGCCGCCGCACCCCGTGTTGATGAGCAGCCGGGGAGCAAACCGCTCCAGCAGCAGCGTCGCGGTCACGGCCGCATTTACCTTGCCGATGCCGCTGACGGCGAGGTAAATCGGCCCGGTGGCCGATTCCGACCGCCAGATCCCGCGGGCAGGGGAGTCATCGACCGGTTCGGCATACAGCTCCCTGACAAGTTGGAGGAGCTCCCGTTCAACCGATGCGAGGATGACCACGGGCCGGGACAAATCGGCAGGGGATGGTGTCTGCTCCATTACTCCTCCTTGAGGTGTTTTCCCGGCAACTATACCCCCATTTTCGTCCCGAGACAAGCCGGCCGGAAAGCTCGCCACGCATCGGTAAGGCGCTGCGCAAAAGCTCTCTTTCCGCTTGCATGCGCTTTTCGTTTAAAATATATTCACTGTCTATCACATCTCGTAAAAGGTCCCCAGTGAACAGATGTTTACCCTCCATCAACGTCGCCCTTGCGGTCATGGTCATCGCGCTCCTGGCCCTCATCGCCTCCGATATAGCTTCCTACCGGCTGGGGCATCTCTTCACGAAACAACCTTCCCGGCAGGTAACCCAGCCTCCGGTAGCCGCCATACCTGAAAATCTCTCCGGCTACGGGGCGATCCTGGAGAAGGGGCTGTTCGGCAAAGCCACCCAGGGGAAGCTGGTTCCGTTCACCCCCCAGGCAGCCCAGGCCAAGGCCCAGCCACCCTTCGCCCAAGGGGATTATACCCTCCTGGGGACGGTCATCGGATCCTTCCGGGAGACCTATGCCCTGATCCAGAAGAACAGCACCAGGGAAGAACGGGTATTCCGCCTGGGGGACACGGTCTTCGGTGCCGGCACCCTCGCCTCCGTGGCGAAAGAGTCGGTCGAAATCCTTGCCAGCGGCACGAAGGTCAGGATCATGACCCCGACCGCAGCGGGGGGACAGGCACAATCCACCGCTGCACCGGCAGCTGGCGGGCCGGCACAGGGGATGGCCGCCCAGGTGGGGGCGGGAAGCTTCATCGTCGACCAGCGGGCGCTCAATGCCTCGCTGGACAACATCGGCCAGACCATGACCGATGCCAGGCTGCTGCCGAGCATGAAGGATGGCAAGGTCGAAGGATTCCGTGTCTCCGAGGTCAAACCCCAGGGGATCTTCGGCACCATCGGCATCAAGAATGGCGACATCCTGCTCAGGATCAACGACTTCCCCATCGACTCCCCGGAGAAGGCGATCCAGTCCTTCGCCTCCCTCAAGGGGCAGAACAGGATCAGGCTCGACCTGGTCAGAGACGGCCAGCCGACAACGTTCAACTACGACATCAGATGATTTCATTCGGAGGGATTCATTGAACAAGCCCATACAGACTACCCTCGCAGGCATCGTTCTGCTGATGGCACTGCTCCTCCCCGGGACGGCCCTGGCGAAAGGGGTCATCCTCAACTTCACCGACGTGGACATTGCCACCATGGTGAAGTTCATCAGCGACCTTACCGGCAAGAACTTCGTCATGGACGAACGGGTCAAGGGGAAGATCTCCGTCTACTCGCCGGCCAAGCTCTCCAATGACGAAGCCTTCAATGTGTTCACCTCAGTCCTGGAGCTGAAGGGGTTTACCCTGGTCCAGGTGGGCAAGGTCTACAAGATCATACCGACTGCGGCTGCCAAACAGTCGGGAACAAGGCTCTACAGCGACCATGAAAAAGGGCCGGTGAACGAAGCCTACGTGGCACGGGTCATCACCCTGGACAACATTTCGGCGCAGGATGCGGTCGCCTTCCTCCAGCCGGTGGTCTCCAAGGACGGCCACGTCTCCGCCTTCGGCCCGGCGAACATGCTTCTGGTCGTCGATTCCGCCGTCAATATCCAGAAGGTGCTCGGCATCATCGATTCGATCGACACGGAGCGCCGCCGGGATGTGGCCGAAATGGTCTACCTGAAGAATGCCGCTGCCGAGAATACCGCCAAGGTGATCCAGGAGTGGCTGGGGAGCAAGGCCCCGAAAACCCCCGGTCAACAGTCCGCCTCGGCCATCGGTCCGAGCGTCACGGCCGACAGCCGCCTCAACGCCCTCCTGGTGTTCGGCAGCGACAGGGACAAGGAGGAGATCAAAAAGCTCGTCGCCATCATCGATGTGCTCCCTCCGTCGGCCAGCGGCAAGGTCAATGTCTACTACCTGGAGAACGCCGACGCCACCGAGGTCGCGAAAGTTCTGGACGGCGTCGTCAAGGGGATCTCCGCCCCCCCCGCCGGTCAACCGGCTGCGGCCCCCCAGC
>CALMBF010000203.1 GCA_937860145.1 uncultured Geobacter sp. | reverse complement strand
GGGCCAGATCCGGCGGAGTTTTTCCCGGTAGCTTGCCATGAACGGCTCGTGGAGTTCACGGGGGAGCCGCTCCATGTAGGGGATGAGGGTGGTGCCGCGCGTCCAGTCGGCGATGGCATCGCTGTCGGGGACCGGGTGGGGGTAGACCTTCTCCAGGACCGTCAGTTCCCTCCCGCCGGCCTCGAACAGGAGCCGGGCATAGTCGTCCAGGGGGAGGAGGGGCGAGGTGCGGGTCCACCCCTCCAGGGCGGAGCGGAACGGCTCCTCGCCGGCGGTGGCGACGATGCAGGTGTGGGAAGGGAAGGCGGTGTTGTTGGGGATCTGCACCACCAGCTGGCCGCCGGGGGCGAGGCGGAAAAAGAGGCGGGGGATGAGGGTTTCGTGGTCATCCACCCAGTGGAGCACGGCGTTGGAGAAGACCAGGTCCCAGCTCCCCTCCAGGGCAGCGAGGTCCTGCTGCCGGAACCCGACCGCCGGCGAGGCAAAGGCGGCCGCTTTGGCCAGCATCTCCGCCGAGGTGTCGATGCCGGTCACCCGGCTGTCGGGGAGCAGGGCCGCGAGGCGGGCGGTTAGCTCGCCGGTCCCGCACCCCAGGTCCACCGCCGCCATGCCGGGGCGGACGCGGATGAGCCGGCAGAGGTCGTCGAAGGGGGCGAACCGCTCGCTCTTGAACTTCTCGTACTGCTCCGGGTCCCACGGCATGGGTCACCTCCGCTCACGGCCTGACTGGACGAAAAGGGGGACCCCCTGCGGCGTCCCCCTCCCCTGTCAATCTGGTGCGGTTACGACAGCCGCCCCTTGAAATCGTTGTACCCGAACCGCCGCACCACCTTCAGCTCCCCGGTCTCCGGCTCCCAGGTGCAGATGGCCGGGTGCTGGATGCCGTTGAAAAACGAGGTCTTCACCATGGTGTAGTGGGCCATGTCCTCGAACGCCAGCCGGTCGCCGGCGGCGAGGGGCGCCTCGAAGGACCAGTCGCCGATGATGTCCCCGGCCAGGCAGGAGGGGCCGCCGAGGCGGTAGGTGTGGGCCTTGGCGCCGGCATCGAAGCCGCCGGTGATGGCCGGCCGGTAGGGCATCTCCAGGACGTCGGGCATGTGGCAGGTGGCGGAGACGTCCAGGATGGCGATCTCCATCTCGTTGTGCACCACGTCCAGCACCTCGGCAACCAGCACCCCGGTGCCGATGGCGATCGCCTCCCCCGGCTCCAGGTAGACGTCGAGACCGTACTTCCCCTTGAAGTGCTTCACCAGCTCCACCAGGCCGTCGATGTCGTACCCTTCCCGGGTGATGTGGTGGCCGCCCCCCAGGTTGAGCCACTTCAGCCCGGGGAGGAACTCACCGAACCTCTCCTCGAAGGCCTTGGCGGTCCGCTCCAGGGGCTCGTACAGCTGCTCGCAGAGGGTGTGGAAGTGGAGCCCCTCCACCCCTGCCAGGGACTTGCCGTCGAACTCCCGGCGAGGGATGCCGAGGCGGGACTTGGGGGCGCAGGGGTCGTAGAGGGGGGTGTGCCCCTCGGAGTGCTCCGGGTTGACCCGCAGGCCGATGGAGACGCCGCTCTTTTCCCAGAGGGGGCGGAACCGCTCCAGCTGGCCGAAGGAGTTGAACACCAGGTGGTCCGAGACCTTGAGGAGTTCGACGACGTCGCTCTCCTTGAAGGCGGCGGCAAAGGAGTGGACCTCGCCGCCGAACTCCTCCCGCCCCAGGCGTGCCTCCCAGGGGGAACTGGCGCAGACCCCCAGTAGGTACTTGCGGATGAGGGGGAAGACGCTCCACATGGAAAACGCCTTCATCGCCATGAGGATCTTCGCCCCGCTGCGCTGCTGGACGTGGTCCAGAATCGCCAGGTTGTAGCGCAGCCGCCCCAGGTCCACTACGTAGGCGGGCGAGGGGGCGAGCTGGAGGATTTTTTCGATGTCGATACCGATCACTAGGCAACCTTTTGGTCATAGAGACACAAAGACATGGTGAAATCTTTTTCTTCAAGAAACGTCAGATTTGCGATGATTCCGGTGTCGGCGACGAGGCAGGCCCGCAGGCGTAGCAGCGCTACGTTGAGGAGCCTGCCAAGGAACCGGCGGCGGAAGGGCGCAAATATGGCGCTTTCCTCCTACTTGTTGTGACCTCTCCCCTTCCCCTTGCCCCTCCCTTTGCCGGGAGTATCGTCGTAGCCCGCGGGCTGGCCGGTGAAAGAGAGGTTACCGCTCTTCAGGGCATGGAACTCGGCAGAGCCGGGCTTGATCCCCAGCCGTTTCGCGATGACGCCCCACCCCTTGCCCCTGCTGAACTCATAGATCTCCATGACCCGCTCGGGCTGCCTGCCGGAAAACTGCCCCAACTGGAAGACCATGAAGGCATCGGCCGGCTCCCTGACCGAGCGGACAACGGCCTGCACCTGGGGGAGCGGCACGCCGAACTGGTTGCTTATTTTCGCGGAGAACCCGGGCAGATCGACCCGTGCCTGGACATTGACGTTCGAAAGGAAATCCTCCAGCCCCCCGGCAACGGCGGGCAGCGGGACAAGCAGCAGAAGGAACAAAACGACGGCGAGCATACGTTTCATGGCGCTACCTCCAAATGAGTAGAGATGTTACAAACGGGGTGAGAGATTTCCGCCAGATCGGCGCACCCGGAGGACGCCCCGCGGAGGCGTAGCAGCGCTACGCCGCACAAAGGGGCTTCCGAGGACGGCGTCGAGATGGTGGGAAGATATCACACCTCAGAGTTCCGGCCACTCTCCTTCGACCACCACTTCCGGCAGCCCCATCGGCCCGAGCTCTTTCAGGAAGACCTCCGGGTCGAACTGCTCCATGTTCCAGACCCCCGGGGCATGCCACTTGCCGGTCAGCATCATGATGGCCCCCACCACCGCCGGGACGCCGGTGGTGTAGCTGATGGCCTGGGACTGGACCTCCCTGTAGCACTCCTCGTGGTCGCAGATGTTGTAGATGTAGACCTGCTTGCGCTTCCCGTCCTTGAGGCCCCGGGCGATGACGCCGATGCAGGTCTTCCCCTTGGTGAGCGGCCCGAGAGAGCCGGGGTCGGGGAGGAGCGCCTTCAGGAACTGGATAGGCACGATCTTCTGCCCCTGGAACTCCACCTCGTCGATCCTCGTCATCCCCACGTTCTGCAGCACCTCCAGGTGCTTCAGGTAGTTGTCGGAGAAGGTCATCCAGAACTGGGCCTTCTTGATGGTCGGGATATGCCTGACGATGGACTCCATCTCCTCGTGGTAGAGACGGTAGATGTTCATGGGGCCGATCCCCTCGGGGAAGTCGAAGACCCGCTTGGTGGAGAGGGGGGGGGACTCCTGGAACGCGCCGTTCTCCCAGTGGCGGCAGACCGCGGTGACCTCCCGGATGTTGATCTCCGGGTTGAAGTTGGTGGCGAACGGCTGGCCGTGGGAGCCGGCATTGGCGTCGATGATGTCGAGCTCCTCCACCACGTCCAGGTACTTCTTCGCCGCCAGGGCGGTGTAGACGTTGGTCACCCCCGGGTCGAAGCCGGAGCCGAGGAGCGCCATGAGCCCCGCCTGCTTGAAGCGCTCCTGGTAGGCCCACTGCCAGGAGTACTCGAACTTGGCGGTCTCCAGGGGCTCGTAGTTGGCGGTGTCCAGGTAGTCCACGCCGGTCTCCAGGCAGGCGTCCATGATGTGCAGGTCCTGGTAGGGGAGCGCCACGTTGATGACCAGCTTCGGCTGGACCTTCCTGATCAGGGCGACCAGCTCGGGGACGTTGTCCGCGTCCACCTGGGCCGTGGCGATGGAGCCCCCCAACTGGGCGGCGATGGCGTCGCACTTTGACTTGGTGCGGGAGGCGAGGGTGATCTCGCTGAAGATGTCGCGGCGCTGGGCGCACTTGTGGGCGACAACCTGGCCGACGCCACCGGCGCCGATTATCAGAACTTTGCTCATGGTCTCCTCCAGAGAGTGACGAATGGGTGATCGTTGTTGTACACTTGAATCTTTGAGATTTAGTATATACCCCTGTCGCTGTCAATGATTTTCGCACGGGACGCGCCTCCGCCGTGGAGATTGCCAACAGGTTGAATTCAATTGACTTTTGCACGGGGATACAGTACCAACAGGAAATTCGCACAGATGGGGGGGGACAGGGTGACGACTGACAACCGGTTACAGGGGAGACGCATCGGGTTCATCGGCGGCGGCAACATGGCGGAGGCCATCATCCGCGGCCTTCTGGCAGGTGGCATCGCGGGAGAGGCGATCCGGGTTGCGGAGCCGGTGGCGGTTCGCCGGGAGTTTCTCGCGAAAACGTACGCCGTCCGGGCCTGCGACGACAACGGTGCCGTTGCGGCTGACGCGGAGCTGCTCGTCCTGGCCGTCAAGCCCCAGGTAGCCCCGGCGGTCCTGGCGCAGCTGCGGGAAGAGATCGGCACCGGCACCCTGGTGGTCTCCATCATGGCCGGGGTCCCCTGCAGCGCCCTGGAAGCCCCGCTGCAGCAGGGGGTGCGGGTCGTGCGGGTGATGCCCAACACCCCCTCCCTGGTGCTGGAAGGGGCATCGGCCCTCTGCGGCGGCAGCTCTGCCGGCCCCGACGACCTGGCCCTCGCCGAGGCGCTCTTCGCCTTGGTGGGGACGACCTGCCGGGTGGACGAGAAACTGATGGACGCCGTGACCGGCCTCTCCGGCAGCGGCCCGGCCTATGCCCTCGCCTTCATCGAGGCCCTGGCCGACGGCGGGGTGAAAAACGGCATCCCCCGGGACACGGCCCTCGCCCTCGCCGCCCAGACCCTCCTCGGGACCGCCCGTCTCCTCCGCGAGACCGGCGAGCACCCCGCAGCCCTGCGGGACAAGGTCAGCTCGCCGGGCGGCACCACCATCGCCGGGCTGTACGCCCTGGAACAGGGGTGCCTGCGCGGCACGGTCATCTCCGCCGTCGACGCCGCCACTGCCCGCTCGAAGGAACTGGGGAAGTAGCCCGAACGGAAAAGGCCTGTGAGCATGCAGCTCACAGGCCTGACGTATCGGCACTACCGACCCTACTCCCTACTCCCTACTCCCTACTCCCTACTCCCTACTCCCTACTCCCTAC
>CALMBF010000202.1 GCA_937860145.1 uncultured Geobacter sp. | reverse complement strand
GGGTAGATGGCGGCCTGGAGCTGCTCCACCAGCTCCCGCCGCCGGGGGACCGGGATGTCGATCTCGTCGCAGAGCCGCTTCAGCCGGCCGGTGAACGACTTCATCACCTCCGGGGTCAGGACCACCTCCCGGGAGGGGAGGAGGACCAGCTCCTCCAGGGGGTGGAGGGAGCGCTGGGTCAGGGGGTCGAAGGTCCGGATGGTCTCCACGAAGTCGCCGAAGAACTCGATCCGCACCGGCGCCGGGAGGCTGGGGGGGAAGATGTCCAGGATCCCCCCCCGGGTGGCGAAGCTCCCCCGGTCCTCAACCAGGGGGACCGGCGAGTACCCCAGCTTCACCAGCTTCTCCAGGAGCTCCTCCCGGGGGGCCTCCTCTCCGGCCACCAGGTAGAGGGAGAGCTCCCCCAGGACCTTGCGGGGGAGGACCTTCTGCACGGCCGCGGCATAGGGGGCGACCACGATCTTCGGCCCCCTCTCCAGGAGGCGGAAGAGGGTGGCAAGCCGCTCGCCGGTCACGTCCGGGTGGGGCGAGGCCCCCTCCAGCAGGGGGGCGTCCCAGGCGGGGAAGAGGAGGACCTCCTCCGGCCGGTCGGCATAGAAACGGAGCTCCCGGACGATCTCCTCCGCCCCGTCCCCGTCGGGGGCCACCACCACGAAGGTCCCGTTCGTCTCCCGAAGGAGGCGGGTGAGGAGGTAGGCGGGTGAGGAGCCGGTGAGGCCCGAGAGGGTGAGGCGGGGAGCCCCCGTGGCCAGGGCGGCGGCGATGGTTGTGAGCTGGGTGTCGAATGAGGTCACGGGTCGGGCTCCTGCAGGGTGAGTCTTTGAAACATGGTTACCGCAAAGGCGCAAAGGGCGCTAAGGAGGCGGAAGGCAACGCCATGAGCCTGACCGGCCGGTTTTTTAGGCCGGTCTTGGTGCTGGTTGAATCAGAGATTTCTTCTCTGTAATAACTTTCTTGCATTTCTCCCAATCATCCCCACTTTTAAACATGTAGGGGGCAAATGCTACATAATAAGTGTCCTTAGCTAAAACAATAAGATTTTCAGATTCTTCTACTATTGAGAAAAAATCCCATTTAAGCTCAGATTTTGTGTTAGCTGAAATAAACTCTATGCCTTCCTGAGACAGAGCCCCGTACCGGTCCGTTGCGGTTGCTTTCTTGTATTCCTTGACTTGGAAGTTATGGCTAGCACGCTGCATGTACCACCAAGTTCCGCCAACAATTACAGCTGTCATTATCAGAGTAAGGGCTTTGGCTGACCATGGAACTCCCGTTGAGAGGATAATGGTAGCTATGGCAGCTATACCAAATGCCATCACAATTTTGTGGGAAACTGAACCACCTTTGGGGAAAAGGATTCGTTCAACGCGAACCGTATCATCAAAGGTGATCCATCCTTTAAATTGAATACCATCTGTCATTTTTACTCCCGATTCAACTCGCTATTGACCGGTTCACGCGCACGCGCATGAACCGGTGATCCACCCGATTGGAATAGTTGGCCACTCCAATGTGCCCATGGCTCCCCTCATCCGGCCTGCGGCCACCTTCTCCCGGCGGGAGAAGGGATAACTACCCCTTCACGCTCTCCAGCTCCTCCCACCGGGCGTAGACCTCTTCCAGCTCCGCCTCCAGGGCCGCCAGGCGGTCGTTCACCGCCGCCACCTCGCTCCCTGCGGACTTGTAGAACTCCGGGTCCCCCAGGCGGAGGTGGAGGGCCGCCTGCGCCGCTTCCAACTCGGCGATCTTCTCCGGGAGCGCCTCCAGCTCCCGCTCCTCCTTGAAGGAGAGCTTGCGGGGCTTCTCCTTCTCCGGCCGCGGCTTCTCCGGCACGCTCTTCTGTTTCGGCGCCTCGGCCGCAGACCTGGCCGCTTCCGCCTGGCGGAGCCAGTCGTCGTACCCCCCCACGGACTCGGTCACCTTGCCGTCCCCCTCCAGGGCCAGGGTGCTGGTCACCACGTTGTTGAGGAACTCCCGGTCGTGGCTCACCAGGAGGAGGGTGCCGGTGTACTCGGCCAGCAGGTCCTCCAGGAGCTCCAGGGTCTCGGCGTCCAGGTCGTTGGTCGGCTCGTCCATGACCAGGACGTTGGCGGGTCTGGTGAAGAGCTTGGCCAGGAGGAGGCGGTTGCGCTCGCCGCCGGAGAGGATGTGGACCGGGGTGCGGGCCCGCTCGGGGGAGAAGAGGAAGTCCTGCAGGTAGCCGATGACGTGGCGCTGCCTCCCGCCGACGGTGACCGTGTCGTTCCCCTCCCCCACGTTCTCCTGCACCGTGGCATTGAGGTCCAGCTGGGAGCGCATCTGGTCGAAGTAGAGCACCTCCCGCCGGGTCCCCAGCTTGACGGTGCCGGCGGTCGGCTCCAGCTCCCCCAGGAGGAGGCGCAGGAGCGTCGTCTTGCCGCTGCCGTTGGGGCCGATGATGCCGATCTTGTCCCCCCGCATGACCGTGGTGGAGAACTCCCTGACCAGGGGCCTGCCGTCGTAGGAAAAGGAGACGTTCTCCACCTCGGCCACCAGGGCGCCGGAGCGGGCCGCCTCCTGGAGCTGGAGCTTCGCCGTCCCCTGGCGCTCTTGCCGTTGGCGGTACTCCTCCCGCAGCTTCTTGAGCGCCCGGACCCTTCCTTCGTTTCTCGTGCGGCGGGCCTTGATCCCCTGCCTGATCCACGCCTCCTCCTGGGCCAGCTTCTTGTCGAAGAGGGCCTGGCGGGTGATCTCCGCCTCCAGGAGCGCCTCGCGCCGCTCCACGAACTGGTCGTAGCCGCAGGTGAAGGCGTAGAGCCGCCCCCGGTCCAGCTCGGCGGTCCGGTTGGCGATCCTGCGGGCAAAGGCCCGGTCGTGGGTGACGAAGACCAGGGTTGTGACGCTCCGCAGGAGGAACTCCTCCAGCCAGAGGATGGTGGCGATGTCCAGGTGGTTGGTCGGCTCGTCCAGGAGGAGGATGTCCGGGTCTGAGATCAGCGCCCGGGCCAGGAGGACCCGGCGCTTGGTGCCGCCGGAGAGGGTGGCGAACTCCGCGTCCGCATCCAGCTCCAGGTGGGGGAGGATCTGCTCCACCGACCGGTGCAGGGTCCAGCCGCCGCTCTCCTCCAGCTTGTGCTGCAGCTCCTCCAGCTCCGCCAGGAGCTCCTCCGACTGTTCCCGGGCCAGGCGGTGGGCCAGGTTGTGGTAGGCGGAGAGGAGCCGGCTCGCCTCCCCCATCCCCGCGGCGACGATGTCGAACACCGTGCCGGCGAGCTCCGTGGGGACGTCCTGCCAGACCGAGGCGACGGTGAGCCCCTGCTGGCGCTGGATCTGGCCCCCTTCGGGAGGGAGTTCGCCTGCCATGAGCCGCAGCAGGGTCGACTTCCCCGTGCCGTTGCGCCCCATGAGGCAGAGCCGGTCCCCCGCCTCGATCTGCAGCCCTATGCCGTCGAAGACCGGCGGTCCGCCGAAGGAGAGGGTGATGTTCTGAAGTGATAGTAGTGCCACGCTGACTCCTGTCTCTGTTCAAGGGAGAACATAGCCAAATGCCGCGGATAATGCAAGGTTTCAGCCGGGTTTCACCGGGGAAACGGCGCTGCTTTCCGTACCCCCCGGGGAGGGTGGTCACGTGGAGGCGCATAACTGTCGGAAGTTCGGCGTGAGTATGGTATAAGAGTCCGACATTACCGGAACGGTTCACGCACGCCATCATGACACAACGCGCCCACAACCCGCTGGCGGGGAAGTACACCCGATACCTGCCGATACTGCTCCTCGTTGCCGGGGTCTTTGCCGTCTACGGGGCGACCTTCGGCCATGACTTCCTGATCAACTGGGATGACGAGGGGTACGTCCTCAAGAACGGGGCGGTCAGGGGGTTCTCCCTTCCCCATCTCAGGGCCGCATTTACCTCCTATTTCGTTGGCAACTACGCGCCGGTGCAGATCATTTCCTACATGCTCGACTACGAGCTCTGGGGGATGAATCCTGCCGGTTTCATCGCGACGAACCTGCTCCTCCACTCCCTGAACGGCGTCATGCTCTACGGACTGACGCTGAAACTCTGCGAAGAGCGGCTGATCGCCTGGGGCGCGGCCTTCGTGTTCCTCTTCCACCCGGTGCAGGTCGAATCGGTTGCCTGGATATCCCAGCGGAAAACCCTCCTGGCGATGGTTTTCTTCCTGGCCGCCCTGCGCCTCTACCTTGAGTACCGGGAACGAAGGAGCGTGGCCGCCTATTGGTGGTCCCTCGCCGCATTTACCCTTGCCCTGCTGAGCAAGGCGGTGGTGGTGATCTTCCCCCTGGTCGCGCTCCTGGTCGACCTCTGTTTCGCGGGGACGAGTGGCCGGCCGCGGCTCAGGGACAAGCTCCCCTACCTCGGCGCTTCCCTGGTCGTCGGCTGCCTGGCCCTCGTCAGCCACGCCCCGGTCCTGAACAGGCCGTCGGGGATACGGGCGTACCCCGGCGGCACCCTGCTGACCACGGCCTATACCATGGCGCCGGTCCTCTCCTCGTACCTGCGGGACTGTTTCCTCCCCCTCGACCTGAGCCCCTACTACATGACGCCGATCAAGGCGTCTCCCGACGGGGAGGTTCTCCTGTCGGCCGTGCTGGTGCTGCTCCTCTGCCTCCTGGGTCTGCTCCTCTCTCGCAGGAGCCGCACCCTCTTCTTCTGGTACGCCCTCTTCTTCGCCGGCCTCCTCCCGGTCTCCCAGGTCGTTCCCCTCATCACCCTGAAAAACGATCGCTACCTCTACTTCCCCATGCTCGGTTTCGCACCGTTCGTGGCCATGGTCCTCGGCGCGTTGCTGCGCAAACGGGGAGGCTGGCGGTGGGTCGCCGGGCTCTCCATCCTCGTCGCCCTGGTCTCTCTCCCCCTCCGTGCCTACCGCCAATCCCTCGTCTGGAAAGATTCTCTCACGCTCTGGTCCTATGCGCTCCGGAAAGACCCCCGCAACCAGGTCGCCCTGCAGATGCTTGCCCTGTACCATACGCGGCACGGGAACGTGGCGCAGGCTTTCGATGCGGTCAATGAACTCAACCGCCTGAAGGCCCGGTACGGACCGGTGCGGGGGTGGGAGTGAGGGGGAGAAAAAGGGAAAAGCCACCCGGTGTCGGGTGGCTTTTCCGTCTGCTGCATATGGTACGTCGTGTTTCTGCTAGTCGTCGTAACCGCCCTGGCCCGGACGGTAGATCACGTTACGGGTGACCGTGCTGCTGTTGCCCGCGCTGTCCTTGGCCGTGACGGTGATCGTGTACAGCTTGGGATTCTTGAAGACGAGTTTCTGTCTGAACATGCCGTCATCCATGGAGGGGGTGTAGGTCTTGCCGTCCATGGTGATGGTAACGGTGACCCTCCCAACGGGGTCTGCGACCTTGCCCTGCAGTACCAGCGACGATTTGCTGGTGGTGATGTCCTGGCTCGGGTAGGTCACGGCCAGGGTGACCGTGGACCCGTCGTAGGTGACGGTACGCTTGGCGCTGGTGACGTTACCCGCAAGGTCGGTGGCGGTGATGACGATGGTGTTGACCCCGGAGACCAGGTTGACGGTGGCGGTAAAGCTGGTGCCGGAGACGCTGGCTGCCTGGGGAGCCCCGCCGTTGGTGCTGACCGAGACGGTGGATGATTCGTTGATGGTGCCGGTCAGGGTGATGAACGACTGGGACGAGCTGCTGTTGTCGGCCGGTGACGAAACGGTAAGTACCGGTGCCGTGGGGTCGAAGGTGATGGTGCGGCTGTCGACCTGCTGGTTGCCCGCCTTGTCGGTGGCAACGACCGTCACGGTGTTGGCCCCGGAGACGAGGGGGAGGGCGTAGGTGAAGGAGCCGTCGGCATTGACGGTGATGACCTGGCCGTTGACGCTGACGGATTGCAGCCCGCCGGCATCGGTGGCAGTCCCGCTGATGTTCAGGGTGGTCTTGTTGGTGTACGAACCGTTTGCCAGGGCGGAGACGGTCAGGGTCGGTTTCGTGGTGTCGGCCGCCGGTGCGGTGGTTACGCTGACCGTGGCGCTCTTGGCAACGGAGACGTTGCCGGCGCCATCCTTGGCAAAGGCGTAGAAGGTGTAGCTGCCGGCCGCGGCAACGGTGACGGAGGTCGGAGGGGTGGCGCTCCAGCCGCTGGCCGAGGCCATGGGTGCGGTGGCGCTGGTGGCGATCAGGTAGCCGGTGACCGCGACGTTGTCAGAGGCGGCCAGGGCGGTGACCGGTACGGTCAGGCTGGAAGAGGTTGCCGGCAGGGTGAAGGTGCCGACCACCGGAGCGACGGTGTCGGGGAGGGTGACGGAGACGGTAGCGCTCTTGGCGGCGGAGACGTTGCCGGCGGCGTCCTTGGCCCAGGCGTAGAAGGTGTAGCTGCCGGCGGCGGAAACGGTGACGGTAGTGGGTGCGCCGGCACTCCAGCCGGTAGCGGAGGCTGCGGGAGCGGTGGCGCTGGTGGTGATCAGGTAGCCGGTGACCGCGACGTTGTCAGTGGCGGTAAAGGCGGTGACCGGTATGGTCAGGTTGGTGACGGAGGCCGGCAGGGTGAAGGTACCGACCACCGGAGCGGCCGTGTCGGGGAGGGTGACGGAGACGGTAGCGCTCTTGGCGGCGGAGACGTTGCCGGCGGCGTCCTTGGCCCAGGCGTAGAAGGTGTAGCTCCCCGCGGCGGAAACGGTGATGGTGGTGGGCGCACTGGCGCTCCAGCCGGCGGCGGAGGCCGCGGGAACGGTGGCGCTGGTGGTGATCAGGTAGCCGGTGACGGCGACGTTGTCAGTGGCGGACAGGGCACTGACCGGTACGGTCAGGCTGGTGCTTGTCGCCGGCAGGGTGAAGGTGCCGACCACCGGTGCGGTGGTGTCGGGGAGGGTGACGGAGACGGTAGCGCTCTTGGCGGCGGAGACGTTGCCGGCGGCGTCCTTGGCCCAGGCGTAGAAGGTGTAGCTCCCCGCGGCGGAAACGGTGATGGTGGTGGGCGCACTGGCGCTCCAGCCGGCGGCGGAGGCCGCGGGAACGGTGGCGCTGGTGGTGATCAGGTAGCCGGTGACCGCGACGTTGTCAGTGGCGGACAGGGCGCTGACCGGTACGGTCAGGCTGCTGCTCGTTGCCGGCAGGGTGAAGGTGCCGACCACCGGTGCAGCCGTGTCGGCAGGGGCGGCGACGGTGAAGGAGTTGGTGCTGACCAGCTCGTACCCGTGGCCGGAATTGGTCGGGTCGGGCGTCCAGCCGGTGCCGAACTTGGCCCCGGACGCATCGAACTGGTTGCCGTACCAGCCGGCTTTCCAGGTGTAGGTACCCGGCGTCGTCGGTGCAGGTGCGGTCAGCACCGCGGGGAAGGTGGTCGAGCTCCCCATGCCGCTGTCGTTGCCCGAGGATCTCGCCACCTCGACGTTGTTCTGGTTGTAGAGGATGGCCCGGACCCAGCCGGTACGGTAGCCGCCGGTGATGGTCACCGACACGGTCTCGCCGGGGGCATAGGATGTCTTGTTGGTGGTACCGGTCACGTTGATGTCGCTCTTGCTGCTGGATGAATGGGTACCGTGGGCGTGGCACCCGTTGCAGGTGGCAACCACCGGTGCGGAGTGGCAGCCGGAGCACCCCTGGCTCGTGAAATAGGTTGATGACGCCTCTGCTTCCGAGCTGTAAATCTGGCTGATGCCCAGCGCAAGGGTGAATAAGAACGGGACCACAGTCCAACTTCTGTTTTTCATGTCTACTCCTTTGTTTGGTGGCACGGCAGGTGTGTCTGGGGGGTGCCATGTTTTCTTGTGTAATCTTGTGCTGATCTGTCGAGGAACTTGTTGCGGCCCGGCCTGTGGTGTGGGCACAAAAAAAGCCGGGACCGACCGTCTTTTGACATTTCGGCGACCCGGCTGTCTGCGAGAGACCCATAGGCTTTCCGTCCCATTCTCGCGAATGGTTTAGTATTATCGTCTATCACTCGGGGGGCGCTGCATGCGTGGCGTACAGCATCCCTGTCATGGTTGCTCTACCGGAACTTATACGATTGTTTTCACCTCCTTTCCCGGGAAGTGGCCCACAAAAAAAGCCGGGGCGCGAATATCGGTGATATTTCGGCGACCCGGCTGTCTTCATGAGACCCTTAGGTTTTCCGTCCCATTCTCACGAATGGTTTAGTATTGTCGTGTATCGATGGATCAATTATGGAAATTTGTACCAACTTTAGCCGCCCGCGGCCGGGATGTCAAAAAAAATATCTTTAATGTTTACGGAGTGCCCCGCACTCCCCCCGCGGCGCCGCGCCGGAAGGGGTCCACCTCGCCTGCGAGGGAGGGGGGCGGACTCGGGCGTTGTCTTTCCCTCTCCATCTGCTAGAATGCCTCGTGTCAGACATCTTTCCCGGAGGTACCCCGTGACCGCTGCACGAACAGGTAAGATCTGCGCCATCGCCGGCGCCGTCATCCTTGCCCTCATCGCCGGCGTTGCCATTCTCGTCAAGATCCTCGTCTCGCCGGAGACCGTGAAACGGACCGTCCTGCCGAAGATCTCCGCCCGGATCGAGCGCCAGGTGACCCTCGGCGACGTGGAGGTGAGCATCTTCCGCGGCATCAGGCTGAAGAGCCTTGAGGTGCGGGAGAAGGATGGCAGCGCCCTCTTCCTCCAGGCCGGGGACGTTCGCCTCAGCTACCGTTTCTGGCCCCTCCTTGCCGGGAGGGTGGAGGTGGACGAGGTGCTGCTGGAGGAGCCGCTGGTCAGGGTCGTCCGCTTCCCCGACGGTACGTTCAACTATTCTGACCTGCTGAAAAAGGAGCCGGCCCGGAGTGAGGAGCCGCGGGAGAAGAGCGCCCTCCACCTGGATGTCTCCACGGCCAGGGTGAGCGGCGGCCGGGTGATCTTCGAGGACCGGGGTGTGCCGCGGGGGAGGGGGTACAGCCTGGAGGTCACCGGCATCGGGCTGTCGGCACGCGGCATCTCCCTGGAGGGGGAATTCCCGATCCAGGCCGGTGCGACCCTGGCGGGGACGACCGTCGATCTGAAGGGGACCATTGCCAGGGTGAAGAGCGCTCCGACCATGACCGCCGACCTCACCGTGGCGGCCAAGGACCTGGGGGCCACGGCCAAGGGGCTCCCTCCGGCGGTGGGGGAGAAGTTGGTCAGGCTGGCCCTCTCCGGCGGCGTGGAAGCGCGGCTGAAGCTCGGCGGCGAGGTGAAGCAGCCGAAGCAGCTGCTGCAGGGGGGCGAGGTGAAACTGAACAGCGTGGCGCTGGCCGCCGGGGGGATGAGACCTCTCCTGGAGGGGACGCTCCTCCTGGGCAAGGATTCCCTCCGCTCCCAGGGGGTGACCCTCACCCTTGGCACCCAGAAGCTGGGGGTAAACCTGGAGGCGAAGAACCTCCTGGCCAGGCCGGTGAAGCTGGCCCTCTCCCTGGAGGGGGAGAAGGTCGACCTGGACCAGCTCCTACCCCCCACGAAAGCCGCCGCCCCGGCCCCGGGACCGGCCTCCCCCCGGGAGGAGCCGGGGCCCCTGGCACTCCCCCTGGAGGGAGGGGGGACGATGCGGATCGGCACCCTCCTCTCCCACGGCCTGGCAGTGGAGGGGTTCACCCTTGGCTGGCGGTTGCAGGAGAACGTCCTGACCCTGGAGAGCCTCAAGGGGAACGTCGCCGGCGGGAGTTTCAGCGATACGGCCCGCGTCGACCTGGGGGTCAAGGGCTTCAGTTACCGTACCTCCCTGGAGGTCAAGGGGGTCCAGGCCGACAAGCTGGTGGCCGCCCTGGCGCCCAAGGCGGGGAACGCCCTTGCCGGCAGCCTGACCCTGAAGTCTGAGCTGGCCGGCCGCGGCACGAAGGATCTGCAGCGAGCCCTTGCCGGCAGCGGCAGCTTCGATGTTGCCAACGGCAGGCTGAGCGGCGAAGGGTTCATGCCGACCCTAGCCGCCTTCCTCGGGGTCGACGAGTTGCGGGTGCTCCGCTTCTCCCGGCTGGGGGGGACCTTTGCAGTCAAGAACGGGGTCGTCAGCCTCGATGCCCGGGGTGACGGCAGCGACGCGAAACTTGCCGCCGCCGGCAAGGTCGGCATGGACAAGTCCCTCGACATGGGGATCGAGCTGAAACTTGCGCCGGCGCTCACGTCGCGGGTCGCGCGGGGAGGGGTCGCCAGGTACGTGGCCGACAGGGACGGCTGGGGCATCGTCCCCCTGCGGGCTACCGGCATGGTGGGGAAACCGTCGTTTACCCTGGATACGGCCAAGGTGGGGAGCAGGGCGGTTGAGAGCCTGCGGCAGAAGATCGGCGAGCGGCTGATCAAGCCCGAAGGGAGCGGGGAGCAGCAGGGCTCGGGACGGAAGATGCTCAACGACACCCTGCGGGGGATCTTCGGGAACTGATGGAGAGAGGGGGCGTCAGCTGAGTCCGTGCGGAAGGTACGCAGGGTGCGTGGTGGAGCAGTGTATCGGAAGGGGCCATCTCAGGTACAGACCTGGTTGCGCCCCTTGTTTTTTGCCCGGTACAGGGCCTTGTCCGCCGCCTTCAGCACCTCCGCGGTGGTCCCCTGGCCGTCCCCCGATTCGGCCACCCCGATGCTGATGGTGACCGAGACCTCCGTTGTCCCCTGCCGGCTCCCCCGCTTCCCCTCTCCCTGCTTCTGGTCCTTGGGGCGGTCGTCGCTCCGGATCGCCAGGCGGTACTCCTCGATCGCCTTGCGCAGCGCCTCCAGGTGGGGGATGGCATCGGCAGAACGCTTGCCCGGGAAGAGCACGGTGAACTCCTCGCCGCCGTAACGGTACGCCTTTCCCCCGCCGCTGACCCCCTCCATCTTCTTCGCCACCATCTTCAGGACCTGGTCCCCCACGTCGTGGCCGTAGGTATCGTTGAACCGCTTGAAGTGGTCCACGTCCAGCATGGCGACCGCATAGCGCCGCCCCAGGCCGTGCAGGCTCTCGTTCAGCGCCCGGCGGGACGGGAGACCGGTGAGATCGTCACGGAACGCCATGTTGTAGGAGTCCTGGATGATGGAGAGGGTGATGATCAGGCCGGCGGCGCTGCAGAAGGCGGCGGGGAGGTCCGGGGTGGTGATCCTGGCGCAGGCGATGGCGAACGCGGCCAGGGCGCCGAGCAGCCCGCTCTCGATGGGGGCCTGCCGGCGGAGCGCCAGGATGGCGGTCAGGATGAGTGAGACGAGGGTGACGGCCAGGATCGGCTGGGGGACGGGGAGGTTGTCCAGGGGGGCGAGGGTGACGAAGGGACGGGTGAGGAGGGGGAGAAGGTCCTCGAAGTGGTGGCGGTAGAGGAGCCAGGCGGCCCCGGCCTGGAAGGCGAGGAAGGTGAAACGGAGCCTTCCGGCAACGGAGAGGATCCCCCGCTCCCGCATCAGGGCCAGGAGGGCGAAATTGGGGGGGAGGAGGAGGGCAAAGGTGTACAGGAACCCCTGCTGGGCGATGCCGGTGATGCCGCCTGCCAGGAAGGTGCGGTAGCAGAAGTGGAAGAGGGCGATCAGGAAGAGGGCGGTGAACGGCCGGCCGCGATGGAAGTGAACGGCGAGAAACATGCCGGTGACCGCCACCAGGTAGGGGGATATGAGGGCCAGTTCGTGGTGGGCCGGCGGGAGCGTGGCGATCCGGGGGAGGAGGATGAAGGTGGCGGTCAGCACGGCGAGGGGGACGAAGAAGGTCAGGCTCTTTTTCATGGCGGCAACGTACACGTCCGCTCTCAGCGCTCGGCCAGGGCGAGCTTCAGGCCGAGGAGGGCAAAGACTCCGGCGGTCAGCCAGTCGAACCGGCGGGAGAGTCCCGGCCTGGACGAGAGGAGCCTGCCGATACTGCCGGAGAACCAGCCGATGAGGGAGAAGATGACCACCGCCTGGACCATGAAGATCCCGCCGAGGAGGAGCATCTCCAGGGTGAAGCGTGCGGTGCCCGGAGTGATGAACTGGGGGAGGAAGGCGAGGAAGAAGAGGGCGACCTTGGGGTTGAGGACGTTCATGATGAACCCCCGGCGGAAGAGCGCGAGGGAGGGCTGCTCTCCCCCGTCTGCCGGGGAGACGGCGCTGTTCTGGCGGATGGTCTTGACGGCCAGGTAGAGGAGGTAGAGGGCGCCGGCGTATTTCACCAGGGTGAAGGCGGCCATCGACGAGTAGAAGAGGGCCGAAATCCCCAGGGCGGCCGCCGTGGTGTGGACGCTGATGCCGCTGCACATACCGAGGGCGGTGACGATGGCGGCCCGCCGTCCGTGGGCTATCCCCTGGGTCATGACGAAGATGTTGTCCGGCCCCGGCGCAATGGTGAGCGCCATGGAGGCGCCGAGGAAGCAGAGCAGGGTGGAGAGAGACATGGGGTCCCCTTAGGTCTCGACAGTCACTGGGGCGCGGCCGCCGCCAGCTCCCGGCTCACCGGGAGAAGAGTCACGTTTATACCATGAAACAAAGAGAAAATAAATTTAATACAATGGTCCGGCCGGAGCGGAGAGGGTCGCGGGGGAAAGGGGGGCGGAACAAAAAAAACCCCGCTTGCGGCGGGGTCTCTTTGTTCCTGTAGGGGAAGAATTACTTTTTCTTGGCAGCTACCGAGTCCTTGAGAGCTTTGCCAGGGCGGAATTTGGGGATATTGGCAGCAGCAATCTTGATCTCTTTGCCGGTCTGGGGATTGCGGCCGGTGCGAGCCTTGCGCGTGGAGACTTCGAAGCTGCCGAAGCCTACCAGGGTAACCCTGTCGCCGGCTTTGAGTGCATCGGTAATGGCAGTGATCAAACCGCCGACAGCTTTCTCAGCTGAAGCTTTGGTAAGATTGGCCGATTTGGCAACTGCATCAATAAGTTCTGCCTTGGTCATTTTAGCCCTCCCGCTAAATAAGAAATTTTGAGTTACTATAGCTTCATTTTTACTGTTTGCAAGAGAATTGTTACGTGGTTTTGAAAAAAAATATCCTGTGAAGCCCCGGTTCAAGCCTATTCACCGTAACTGGTCGGCTCGGTCCCGCTAATGAAACACTCCTGGACACTCCCTTCCGTCCCCTCTTTTGCCAGTCGTCCCGTTCTCGGGTTGATGGTGGCGAAGGTGATGTCGGCCGGCGGGGTGAAGCTCCGCGCCGGGAGCCCGGCGACTGCCCGCTGCATGAACTCGGTCCAGATGGGGGCCGCTGCCTGGCCTCCGGAGCCGCTGGCGCCAAGGCTCCGCTCCTGGTCGAAGCCGACCCAGACCCCGGCGACCAGCTGGGGGATGTAGCCGACGAACCAGGCGTCCTTCATGTCGTTGGTGGTGCCGGTCTTGCCCGCCACCGGCCTCCCCACCGCCTTGGCCCGCTGGCCGGTACCGCTGTTCACGACGCTCTGCATCAGGTTGGTGATGATGTAGGAGACCTCGGGGGAGACCACCCGGAGCGGTGCCGCCGCGCTGGCCGGGGTCTTGCCGTCCGCCGGTTTCGCCTCCGGGGTTGCAGCCTCCTTGCCCGCCTCGTCCCCCTTGCCGGTCATGGTGATCCTGACCGCCGAGGTGGCGCCGGTGAATACCGGCACCGGTTGGGGCTTGTACTCATCCAGCACGTTGCCGTCCCGGTCGGTGACCCTGGTGATGAAGTAGGGGGTCACCCGGTAGCCGCCGGCGGCAAAGACACCGTAGGCGTCGGTCAGTTCCTGGGGGGTGACGCTGGACGACCCCAGGGCCAGGGTCAGGTTGGACTCCAGCTGGGAGGCGATCCCCAGCTTTTTGGCGAACTCCACCGCCGTGCCGACGCCGATGCTCTCAAGGATCTTGACGCTGACGATGTTGATGGAGTTGGTCAGGGCCTCGCGCATGGTGACGTTGCCCCGGTAGATGTTGTCGTAGTTCTTCGGTTTCCAGGCTTTTTCCTTGCCGCTGTCGTACTCGGCCGGCGAATCGTCGATGATGCTGGCGGTGGTCATCCCCTTTTCCAGGGCCGCGGCATAGATGACCGGCTTGAAGGCCGACCCCGGGTTACGCTTGGCCTGCATGGCCCGGTTGAACTGGCTCTTCTTGAAGTCGTAGCCGCCGACCATGGCCTTCACCCCGCCGGTCATCGGGTCCATGGCATAGATGGCCGCCTGGACGTCCGGCGTCTGGTCGAGGGCAAAGACCGCCCCCTTCTTGTCCGCATCCGGGGTCACCACCTGGACCTCGATCACGCTCCCCAGGGGGAGTTCCTTCGTCTTCTCCTTCGGCTTGCCGTAGCTCCCCAGGAGGGCCAGCTTGCCCGCCCAGGCAAGGTTCTTCTTCGGGATGGTGCCGGTCCGGTCGCCGACCCTGACGGTCACGTCCCCCTTGGCCAGGTCCACCGCCGTCACCACCCCCTGGTAGGTGCTCCCCTGGCGGAGGGTGGCGTAGTCGATCCCCTCCTCCACCTTCTTGCAGAAGGGGTCGACCTCGTTGTCGGCCAGGTATTTCAGGGCGCCCCGGAACCCCTGCCGCTTGTCGAGGGCCTTGAGGCCGTTGACCACCGCATCGTAGGCCCCTTTCTGCATCTCGGCGTTCATGGCCGTGTAGATCTTCAGGCCGTCCTTGTAGAGCCGCTCCTCGCCGTACTTCGCTTCCAGCTCCTGGCGGATCTGCTCCAGGTAGTAGGCCGACTGGTCGTTGTTCACCTTCTTCAGGGACTGGATGACGATGGGGGTCGCCCTGGCGTGGTCCGCCTCGGCCTGGGTGATGTACCCCTCCTTGACCATCCGTTCCAGCACGTAGCCCTGGCGTTCCTTCGCCCGGTCCATGTGCTTGATGGGGGAGTAGCTGTTCGGTGCCTTGGGGAGACCGGCCAGCATGGCCATCTCCGCCAGGTTCAGCTGCTCCACGTTCTTGGCGAAATAGGTCTCGGCAGCCAGCTGCACCCCGTAGGCTCCGGCGCCCATGTAGATCTGGTTCAGGTAGATGTAGAGGATCTCGTCCTTGGAGAGTTTCTTCTCCATCCTGGTGGCGAGGATCGCCTCCTTCAGCTTGCGGGAGAACTTCTTCTCCGGGGTGAGGAGCATGGACTTGGCGACCTGCTGGGTGATGGTGGAGGCACCCTCCTTCTTGCGCAGGTGGATGACGTTCTTGACCGCCGCCCGGAGGATCCCCAGGTAGTCGATCCCCCGGTGCTGGTAGAAGTTGGCGTCCTCCGCGGCCACGAAGGCCTGGATGAGCCGGCGGGGGATCTTGTTGACCTCCACGACCTTGCGCCGCTCCAGGTAGAATTCGCCCACGAGGCTGCCGTCGTCACCGAAGACCTGGGAGACGATGGGGGGGCGGTAGTCCGCCAGGCGGTCGACCTTGGGGAGGGAGATCATCAGGTAACTGACATAGGCGACGAAGGCGATGGCAAACAGGCCGGCGACAGCGGCGAGGATGATGAGCAGACGTTTGCGCAGCCCCCCTCCGGGCGGAGCGGGAAGGCGTCTGTTGACATGCTGTTGACCGTGATAGAGCTGCATGGTGTGTGATGCCCCTTGAGAAAAATGTCGTTTATTATGGCAGATTGGCCACCGAATACAAGGGGAAAGCTGGGAGGTGACCGCCGGAAAAGGGTTGTCTGACGGAGCCGGTAATGATAGAAAGGACAGGGGGTTAGCAGATGGAGCCGAGGGAAGCGTGCGTAAGCCTGCGGGATTTCCTCGCCCGCCTCGGCGGGAAGGGGGAGCTGCGGACAATCGGCACCACGGTCGATCCGGTGCTGGAGATCGCCGCCATCACCGACCGGGTCTGCAAGGATCCCCTCCTGAACCGGGGGCTCCTCTTCACTGCGGTTGCCGGTTCCCCCTTTGCCGTGGTCACCAACCTGTTCGGTTCCGAACGGCGCCTGGCCCTGGCCCTCGGCCTGGAGAGCCTCGACGGGCTCACCACCTTCTTCGACGCTATCCTGGCGGAACAGCCGGGGCGCGGCTCCCTGGCCCGGCTGGCATCCCTGGCGGGGAGCAGCCGCTGGCGGGAGGCGGGGCCGGTGGTGAGCGGCGGGTACCCGGCCGGCATGGTGGAACGTCGGGTCGACCTCCGCACGTTGCCGGTGCTGAAAGCCGCGCCGGAGGACGGGGCTCCCGAACACGACGGCCGCTTCCTGACCCTCCCCCTGGTGGTGACGGCGGCGCCGGGGGGTGGAGAGGTCAACTGCGGCATGTACCGCTGCGCCGTTACCGGGCCGGACAAGCTCGCCATCGCCTGGGGGCCGGCCAGCGGCGCCGCCCGGCACGGGGCCCTCTGGCAGAAGGGAGTAAAGCCGATGCCGGTGACGGTGGTCCTCGGGGGGCCGCCGAGCCTCACCTTTGCCGCCACCCTGCCGCTCCCCGACCTGCTGGATGAGTTCACCTTCGCCGGCCTCCTCGCCGGCCGGCAGCTGCATGCTTTCCGCTGCGGCAACGGGCTGTTGGCGCCGGCCGACAGCGAGGCGGTGATCGAAGGATACCTCCACCCGGAAGAGCTCGGGGGGAGCGGGGCGTTCGGCAATCACACCGGCTACTACACGCCGTCGGCCGCCACCGCCACGCTGCGGGTGACCTCCCTGCGTCTGCGGAGCGACATGATCTATCCGGCCACGGTCGTCGGCCGTCCCCCCATGGAGGACTGCTGGCTGGCCAGGGGGTGGGAGCGACTCCTCCTCTCCCTGGTGAGGCTCGACCTGCCGGAGGTGGTGGAACTCCACGCCCCCTTTGTCGGCATCTTCCACGGCGGGACCATCATCGCGCTCCGTGATTGCCGCGCCAGGGGGGTGGAGCTGCTGCGCCGCATCAGGGCGCTCCCCTGGTTCCGATCGTCCCGGCTGCTGGTGCTGGTGGACGGGGAGCAGGATCCGGCCGACGAGGCCGGGGTCTGCTGGCGGATCATGAACAACGTCGCCTGGGGGGACGACCTCCTTGTGGAGGGGGAGACCCTCTGCGTGGACGCCACCCGCAAGCCCCGGGAGCGGCGCACGCCGGTGGTGCCGGACCCGGACGTGGCGGCCCTGGTGGAGCGGCGCTGGCGGGAGTACGGCTTTACGGATTGATATTTCCAGGCAGGGTGCCGGCCTGACCGGTGCGCGGCACCTCCGTTCGTGCTGCCGGGAAATTTCTGCATTTCCTCGGCTCATTACGCTACAGCCGATAAACTTGCCCTGCGGGCTTCGAACAGTATCGGCTGTTGACGCTTCATGTCGCCGGGAAATGCGACGAAATTTCCCGAAGGCACTCACTGCGGCACCGCACACCGGTCACCTCTACCGAGAGAGACCCTGGAACAAGGAACAGGCATGACCCTTTTTTCCCGCATAACCGTTTTCCTGGAGATGATCAAGTTCTCCCACACGATCTTCGCCCTCCCCTTCGCCCTCACCGGGGCGCTCCTTGCCGCCCGGGGGATCCCCTCCGTGGAGAAGGTTTTCTGGATCATCATGGCCATGGTGGGGGCCCGCACCGCCGCCATGGCCATGAACCGGCTGATCGACGCCGAGATCGACGGCCGCAACCCCCGCACCAGGGGGAGGGCGATCCCCGCCGGCCTCCTGGGGAAGGGGACCGTGGCGGCCTTCATCGTCCTCTCCGTGCTGCTCCTCCTCTATGCCGCCAGCAGGCTCAACCCCCTCTGTCTCTGGCTCTCGCCCGTGGCACTCTTCTTTCTCGCCCTCTACTCCTACTGCAAGCGGTTCACCGCCCTGGCCCACCTCGTTCTCGGCCTCTGCCTGGGTGCCGCGCCGGTGGGGGCGTGGATCGCGGTGCGGGGCGACGTGGCGCCGGCGCCGGTCCTCCTGGGGGTGGCGGTCCTCTTCTGGGTCGCCGGCTTCGACATCCTCTACGCCCTGCAGGACCTGGAGTTCGACCGGAGTGCCGGGCTCCACTCCATCCCGGTGAAGCTGGGGGTGAGCGGGTCCCTGCGCCTCTCCCGGATCTTTTCCGTGGTCATGGTAGGGCTCCTGATCGTCGTCCACCTCCTCCTGCAGCCCGGCCCGTTTTTCCTCGCCGGGATCGCCCTGTCGGCGGGCCTCCTCGCCTACGAGCAGTGGCTCCTGCGTGACGGCGACCTCTCGAAGCTGGACCTGGCCTTTTTCACCATGAACGGCTACATCAGTATCATCATCTTCGCGGCAACCCTGCTCGCCGTGCTCACAGGGGGACTCGCGGGATGAGAGAACCACGCCATGTCGCCCTGGCCATCACCGGGGCATCGGGAGCGGTCTACGGCCTGCGCCTGGCCCAGGAGCTCCTCGGGGCCGGGATACGGGTGAGCCTGGTGGTCAGCCCCGCCGGCCGTCTGGTGCTGGGAGAGGAGGAGGGGGTGGAGCTCCCGCCGGACCCGGCCGGGCAGCGCCTCATCCTCGGCGACCGGTTCGGCTCTCCTGAACTGCTTTCCTGCTACGGGGAGAACGATTTCCTCGCCCCCCTGGCCAGCGGCTCGGCAGCCCCCGACGCCATGGTGATCGCCCCCTGTTCCATGGGGACCCTCGGCCGGGTCGCCGCCGGCCTCTCGGGGAACCTCATCGAGCGGGCCGCGGACGTGACCATCAAGGAGGGTCGTCCCCTCATCCTCGTCCCCCGGGAGACCCCCCTCTCCGCCATCCACCTGGAGAACATGCTCAAGCTCGCCCGCCTCGGGGTCCGGATGGTCCCCCCCATGCCCGGGTTCTACGGGCATCCCCGGACGGTGGACGACCTGGTCGATTTCGTGGTGGGGAAGGTCCTGGACCAGCTGGGTCTGGAGCACTCCCTCTACAGGAGATGGGGCGGGTGATGTAGTCGCTCCCCGGCCCCAAGACGGAACCGAGCCATCAGTCGCACCCTGACCGATCTTTGCACATGATGGTGGGGTCACATGATGGTGGGGTCAGGTCTCAACGGCCTGTTGCCCAAATCAAAACATTCATGGCGCTAACTAGCTGAATATG
>CALMBF010000201.1 GCA_937860145.1 uncultured Geobacter sp. | reverse complement strand
ACGCACGGTGGTGTGGGAGGACGGCGGGGGTGACCCCGCCTCCTACCCGATCCCGGCCATCCGTCGCGGGTCACTGTTTTTTGCGGCTGAAGCGGTAGCCGACCCCCCGTACCGTCTGGAAGAATACCGGGTTCGCGGGGTCGGGCTCGAAGTACTTGCGCAGGCGGACGATGAAGTTGTCCAGGGTGCGGGTCTCGGTGTCGGTGGAGTATCCCCAGACCCTCTCCAGCAGTTCTCCCCGGCTGACGGCCTCCCCTTCCCTCTGGAAAAGGAGGGTGAGCATCCGTACCTCAAGGTCGGTGAGGTCGATCTCCCCCTGGGCCGTCTTGGCCCGGTAGGAGAGAAGGTAGACCTCGTTTTCGCCGAACTGGTACCCTTCCTCCACCGGTTCGGGCGTGTACCAGGACGACCGGCGCAGCATCCCCCTGACCCGGAGGAGGAATTCGTTCAGGCTGAACGGTTTTGTCAGGTAGTCGTCGGCGCCGCTGGCCAGGCCGGTGATCCGGTCACCCTCCTCTGACCTGGCGGTCAGCATGAGGATCGGTACCCGGGCATCGGACTCCCTCACCTTGCGGCAGAGGGTGAACCCGTCCATCCCCGGGAGCATGATATCCAGGATGATCAGGGCGAACCGGTCGTATTCCAGCCGCTGCAGGGCCGCCTCGCCGCTCTCCACGTGACTGACGCGGCAGTCCTCCAGTTCGAGGTTGAAACAGATGCCGCGGGCCAGGTGCATTTCATCCTCCACCAGCAGGATGTGTGGTTTATCCATGGTGTTTCCTCACTGGGGGGCGGCGACCGGGAGGACGACCGTGAAGGTGCTCCCCCTGCCGGGACCGTCGCTGGCAACGGCTACCTTCCCCTTGTGCAGTCTGACCACCGACCTGACGATGTAGAGACCGAGGCCGGTCCCCTTGATGGTTTCGCCGCTCACCCGTACCCGGTAAAACATCCGGAAAATATTCTTCATCTCCCGCGAATCTATCCCCCTGCCGTTGTCGCTTACCGCCAGCAGGCAGTACTTGCCGCTCCGCCTGAGGGCCAGACGTACTTCGGGAGCCGCGGGACTGTAGAGGAAGGCGTTCTCCAGCAGGTTGCGGACCACCATCTGCATCCCTTCCGCGTCTATATCCGCCATGATCCCCGGTTCGATCTCCACCCCCAGGGAACTGTCGTCCTGCAGGTTCTTGCGGAAATCCTCCACGCACCCCTGCACGAAACTGCTCAGGTCCATCCGCGACAGACGGTTGTCACTGGTACGCTGCTCCAGCTTTGCGGCCATGAGAAAATTGCTGATGAGGTTGTTCAGCCTCTCCGTGTCCGCCAGCATGGTGTCGAGGAACCGCTCCATCTTGTCCGGGGAGGGGCGGCGCAGGCGGATCGTCTCCAGGTGGAGCTGGATTGACGCCAGGGGTGACTTGAGTTCGTGGGTTATCTGGGAGATGAACGTCTTCTGTTCCGCGTAGAGCCGCGACTGCCTCTTCCAGTAGATGAAGATGATGTACAACCCCACCAGCACCATGGCGAGCATGACGATGCCGCTGATGAGCACCGGCCAGTCGATGTGGGGGGGGACCAGCCCCGGGCGGTACTGCTCGGCCAGCTTGCTCAGCTCGTTGTGTCTCCCCAGAAACCAGAGTACCCAGAGGACGACGAGGCCGATCCAGACGACCTGGACGGCGATCAGGGTGATGAGCGGGCTGAAAAAGTTTTTGATCCGTCGCATACTCCCTCTTTAGCATCTGTTGGCGTTGCTTGGCAATGACGTTTTGTGTTAATTTCATGAAATGGAAGATGCACCTGCCGGCGCTTCCCGTGACGCCATGCCTGTAAGGTTTTTTTGATGTGCATGCCGGAAACATTCTTGACTAATGTGGAAAGTAAGCATATTTTAACCAAAATGCCAATAAACCGCCCCGGGACACGACATTGTTCTTCGTAACCATCAACAGAAAGACGGTCGGCCTTTTCCTTGTCCTGCTGACGATCAGTCTGGTTTCGCTGGGGGTGAGGATACCTTACTCTTGTGGTATCTCGTCAAACTCTGCCAAGCCCAAACCCCGCCCCAGGGCTGTCATCGAGAATCAGATAGCGACCTGCAAACAGGTCATCAACGATAGTCATTCTCTTGTCGCCCTGCTTGAAACAATGCCGGCCCTGACCATGGTCGCATTTCTCTTCACCCATCCTCCCCTGGTGGAGAGCATCTCCCCTTCAGCCGTTACTCTCCCCCGGAATTGCCGCGCTCCTCCCCTTACTGTCTGACATATCATTGGCCACGCAGTCGACCCCTTTCCCCTGTTCTGCTCCGGGGAGGGTGCCGACATGCCCGCGCGCCAGCGTTACGGCTGCCACGGGCCGGACTCAAACTAGGATTGTCGAGGTCCACAATGATCGCTCTTTCTATCGTAATCCCCGTGTATAACGCGGCAAAGACCATCGAGTCCCTGTGCAATACCCTGATCGACCTCTACGGTACGCAGTACGATCTGGAGATCGTCCTGGTCAACGACTACAGCAGGGACAGCTCCGACCTCATCTGTCGCCGGCTGCACGACAAATATCCCGACACCATCACCTACGTGAAGCTGTCGCGCAATTTCAGCGAGCATAATGCCGTCATGGCAGGTCTCAACAATGTGACCGGATCCCTCTGCGTCGTCATGGATGACGATTTCCAGAATCCTCCGGAAGAAGTGGGCCGCCTGGTGGAAGAGATCGAGAAGGGGTACGATGTCGTCTACACGGAGTACCCCGTCAAGCGGGACAGCCTGCTGCGCAACATGGGGAGCAGGGTGAACGACAAGATGGCTAACATCGTGCTGCACAAGCCGTCCGGGTTGTATCTGTCAAGTTTCAAGATCATGAACCGTTTTCTGGTCGACGAAGTCATCAAGTATACCGGCCCCGACCCCTACATCGACGCCATCATACTGCGCAGCACGGCCAGCATCGGCAGCATCAAGGTACGGCACGACAAGAGGAGGCACGGCCGCTCCGGCTATACCTTCGGCAAGCTCATCTCCCTCTGGGGGAACATGATCGTCAGCTACTCCCTCATCCCCTTGCGGATCCTCGGCATCGTCGGATTGGCCCTGGCTATTTACGGCGCTTTCATGGGGGGGCATGTCCTGCTTGACTACCTGACCCCGGACGAGGAGGAGCTGACCGATTACCAGACCCTCATGGCCATCACGGCGTTTTTCCGGGGGTTCCAGATGCTGGCCATCAGCGTGGTCGGCGAATACATCGGACGGATCTATCTCGCGCTCAACCGGGATCCCCAGTTTGTCATCAGGGAAAAGCTGACCGCCCGGCGGAGGCAGGAAACAACGATTCTTAAAAAGGTAACCATTCGCAATGATAAAGAAAAAAGAGCCGATACGGCTGCTTAAGTCGCAAAAACTGAAGATGTTCGGGGAGTGGCGCGAAACCCTGCCGGGGTTGAACCGGGAGTTTCGCCGGGAAATCGGCAGGTCGCGCAAAGGGACCCATTCTCTGCATACCGACCGTCAGGTCGACAGGTGGATTGCCGCCCGCCTGGCGGCACCCGCCCTCAAGGTGCGGACAAGGTCGCTCCTCGGCATGAAGGGGTGGCAGGTCGACGAGGTAACGGGAAATATCCGTCACGAGAGCGGCAGGTTTTTTTCCCTCACCGGTGCCTACGTGCGTCATCGCACCCCGAACGGCGAGCTGGAGTGGGACCAGCCGGTCATCGACCAGGCCGAGGTGGGAATCCTGGGGGTCCTGGCGAAAAAAATCGGGGGGGTGATGCATTTCTGCCTCCAGGCAAAGGAGGAGCCGGGAAACATCAACTCGGTGCAGCTTTCTCCCACGGTCCAGGCGACCTTCAGCAACTATACCCGGGTCCATGGCGGCTCCTCCCCCCCATTCCTGGAGTATTTCCTCGGCACTGCCCGGGGGAGGGTGGTCTATGCCAAGCTGCAGACCGAGGATGGCGGCCGGTTCCTCTTCAAGTCCAACCGCAACATGGTCGTGCAGGTCGATGACCATGACCTGCCGGAACTCCCTGACGGTTTCATCTGGCTGACCGCCCGGCAGATAGCCCGTCTGCTCCTTCGGGACAACCTGATCCATGCCTGCACCAGGAGCATTCTCGCCGCTCTCGTCGTTGGCGAAGAGGCCGATTTCTCGACCGGGACCACCGGCAGGGGGGGGATCGGCGGGTCGATCGGCGAAACGGTGCAGTGGCTCGACAACCAGAAGGCTGCCAACCATATCCTGGTTATCCGACGGCCGCTCAACGGGCTGAAAGAGTGGGGGATGGACCGGGACGGCACCTTCTCCCAGGATGAGGGGCGTTTTTTCCGGGTGATAGGGCTCGAGGTGGAGTCGGGCGAGAGGGAGGTCACCTCGTGGGAACAGCCCATTCTCGACAACCCGGGTACCGGCATCATCGGCATGCTGACCAGGATGCAGAAGGGGGAACGCTACTTCCTCATGCAGGCGAAGGCGGAGCCGGGAAACCGGAGCATCGTGCAGATGGGGCCGACGGTTCAGTTCACCCCCGGTAACTATATCGGCAACACCAGGCTCCCCAAGCCGTTCCTGTTCGAAGAGTTCTACCAGAACCGGAGTTTTCCCCATCTGTCCGAGAGCATGCAGAGCGAAGAGGGGGCCCGGTTTTACCGCGAGGCTCACCTGCACCGGATCCTGAGCCTGCCGGAGGGGGTTGAGCTGGAACTGCCGCCTGACTTCCGCTGGGTATCCCAGTCTGACCTGCACCTTTTCGTGCACATGGGTGAAATGGTGAATTCGTGCGCACGCAGCGTTCTTGCGCTGCTGCTCTGACGGGGAGGGATTCATGCCGGGTGACAACAATACCGTTTTTCGTGCCGGTGCCCTGCAGGATGAGGAGAGCGTCGACCACTCCATCCTGGCGACCGTGCGCGGGCTTGGCAGGGAGAAGCAGGACCTTCTCGTCATCGGCGTTCTGGTCCTCCTCGCCATGGCCTTTCGGGTCTATTCACTGCAGTTTTTCCACGTCATCTCCACCGACGGCACCGGCTATGTCGACGCGGCCCGGGATCTGAGCCGGGGCGATGTGACAGGCATCGGCATCAACGGCTTCTACTCGGTGCTGATCTGGCTGGCCGGCCGTGTCATTACGGACCTGGAACTGGCCGGCAGGGTCGTCTCGCTCATCCTGGGCTCTCTGCTGGTCCTCCCCCTGTACCTCCTGGGCCGGGAGCTCTTTTCGCGGCAGGTGGCCTTCTGCGCATCCCTGCTGGCAGTGGCCTGGCCCCCCCTGGTCGCATCCTCCTGCGAAGTCATGACCCAGGCCAGCTATGACCTTATCCTGCTTGCCGCCATCTATCTCGTCTGGCGGATGTTCCGGAAGCCGTCGCCGACCGCCGGCGTTCTGGCCGGCCTCTGTATCGGGCTCACCTACCTGACCCGGCCCGAAGGGGTGCTCCTCTTTCTGCTCGTCCCGCTCCCCCTGCTGTACTACCACGCTCGTGAGGTGCGCGGCAACTGGCCGTCCCTCGTGGCCTATGTCGCGGGCTTCTCCCTCCTCTTCGGCCTCAATGCCCTGCTGGTGCATCACGTCACCGGTGAGTGGCAGCTGTCCGCCAAGACGGACAGTGCCCTGAACGACGCCCTCAGCTATTATCTCAAGATGCCCGATCTCAACTATGTCCCCGGCTACGAACCGAAAGGGTACCTGGATATCATCGTGGACCACCCGCTGTTCATCTGGACAAACATCCTGAAGAATACACGGGACATGGCAGCCATCCTCCCCCCCTGGCTCTGGCTGATGATCGGCGTCGGGTTCTGCTCCGGTGGGTTCACGGCGGAGAGGAACCTCGTCCGTCTCTTCCTTGTATCGACCCTTGCCCCTCTCGGGGTGCTCATCGTCTTCTACTACGTCTCGGCCGGCTACACCGAAGCCTACCTTCCCGCGTTCTTCCTGTGGGCTTCCAGCGGGCTCTCCACGCTTGAGCGGGTGGCGGCGGAGAAACTGGCCGGTAGCAGGGGGGAGGGCTGGGGCAGGATTGCCGGCCGGCTGCCGCTGGCTGTCGCGCTCGCAACGGGGTACGCCGTACTGCTCCTTTCCTCCCAGGTGCGGGAGGACGTGCCGGATTCCGCCTACCACTGGGAGATGGACAACGGCAGGCGGGAGGAGAAGCATATCGGCCTGCTGCTCAAGGATAAACTTCCGCCGGGAAAGATCATGACCCGCTGGGCGAGGATCGCCTTCTATGCCGAACGGGAGTGGGTCAATATCCCTGCCGGCGTTGATTTCGACAGCGTCATCATGACCGCCAGGGAAAACGGGGTCCGCTACCTGGTCGCCGACGGCGTGCTCTACAGCAACCGGCCGGCCCTGGGGACCGAGATATTCGAGCCCCTCATGGACGGAGAAATACCGGCCGGCACGTACGCCATGACGGATCCGACGCTGCGGACCAGGGGGCTGATACCGGTCTTGCTTTACAAGAATCCCAGGAGTTTCGGAGTGGTCGTGTATGAAATACCGCCCGAGTGACGTTCCCTCCCCGCCCGGAGGGACCCACCCCCTACGGGTAGGGGTGCTGGGCTGCTCGGACATCGCCCGGAGGAAATTCATCCCCGCCCTGACCGGCTGCGGTTCGGCCATTCTGGCCGCCATGTCCAGCCGGTCGCCGGAAAAGCCGTCCGCCCTGGCCCCGGACACACCCTGTGAATTCCTGTCCCACGCCGACCTGCTCGCCTCTCCCCGCGTGGACCTCGTGTACCTGTCGCTCCCCAACCATCTCCACGAGGAGTGGGCGATCCGGGCGCTGGAGGGGGGGAAGCACGTGATCTGCGAAAAGCCCCTCGGACTTTCACCCGACTCGGTGGAGCGGATGCTGGCGGCCGCTGAAGCGAACAGCCGGCTCCTCTACGAGAACCTCATGTTCCTGCACCATCCCCAGCATGCCGTCGTCAGGGAGATCGTGGCTTCCGGCCGGATCGGCCGGGTGCGGAGCCTGCGGGGGGTGTTCACCATCCCCTTTCCCGGAAAGGGTGATTTCCGCCTCGACCCTGCCCAGGGGGGCGGTTCGCTCCATGACCAGGCCCGCTACCCGCTGGGGGCGGCGCTCTTTCACCTCGGTCCCCGGCTCGGGAGTTTCAGGGGGCATGCATCATGGCACGACGGGCTCAACCTGGCAGTGGACGGCACCGCCGTTGCCGGCGGGGGGGAGATATTCTCCTATTCCCTGGCGTTTGGCCGCCAGTACCAGTGTTACTACGAGATGGTCGGCGAGGGGGGGCTGGTTCACCTGGAGCGGGCATTCACCACCCCGCCCGACCTTCCCGGCAGGATCAGGGTGCTTGTCGGCAGCGACGTCAGTGAGGTGACCGTCCCCCCCTGCGACCACTTCCAGCGGATGATCGACGAGGTGGCAGCTCTCATCGCCGGGGGGGGCGATTTTCGACGGTACCACGACCGGTCGCGGCTGCTTGCCCGGCTCGCCCGGGAGATGGAGGAGGGGTGTCATGGCTAGTGGCGGTTCAGGGAGCACCCGGGTCAGGTACTGGGAGTACCTCCCCGATTACGAGCGAAACCGCGGGGAGATCCTTGCGGCAGTCGACCGGGTCTTTTCCTCGGGGCGGCTCATCCTCGGGGAGTGCGTGCAACGTTTCGAGGAGAAATTCTCCGCATGGTGCGGGACCCGCTTCGGCGTGGGGGTGAACTCCGGGACCGATGCCCTCTTCCTGGCCCTGAAGGCCCTGGAGATCGGCCCCGGGGACGAGGTCATCACCGTGGCCAACACCGCCGTCCCCACCGTGGCAGCCATCAGGGCCGCCGGTGCCACGCCGGTCTTCGTCGACGTGGAGGCCGACACCTTCCTCATGGATGCCGCCCTGCTGGAGGGGGCCATCACGCCGCGCACCCGCTGCATCCTCCCAGTGCACCTCTGCGGCCAGGCGGCGGACATGGCGGCCATCGGGGAGGTGGCGCAGCGGCACGGCCTGGCAGTGGTGGAGGACTGTGCCCAGGCGGCCGGAGCCCTGTTCGAGGGGCGCCGGGCCGGGAGTTTCGGCGCCATGGGGGCGTTTTCCTTCTACCCCACCAAGGTGCTCGGTGCCTTCGGCGATGGGGGGATGGTCGTCACCTCGGATGGGGAGCGGGCCGCGCGGCTGCGGCGGCTCCGCTTTTACGGCATGGAAGGGGGGTACTACTCCCGGGAGGAGGGGTACAACTCCCGGCTCGACGAGGTGCAGGCCGCCCTGCTGGAGCTGCGCATGGGGAGCCTCGACGACGAGGTGGCGCGGCGGGTGGACAGAGCCGGCCGCTACCATGCCGGCCTGGAGGGGGTCGGCGACCTGCTCCTCCCCGTGACCCGATCCGGCAGGAGCCACCAGTTCTACCTCTACACGGTCCGCACCGGCCGCCGGGACGAGCTGCAGGCGTACCTCGCCTCCCGGGGGATCGAGACGCGGATCAACTACCCCCACCCGGTCCACCTCATGAAGGGGTACGCCTTCCTTGGCCACCTTCCCGGGAGCCTGCCGGTCACCGAGCGCCTCGCGGGGGAGATCCTCTCCCTCCCCATGTATCCGTCCCTCCCCGTCGAGCACGTGGAGACGGTCATCGGGGCTGTCAGGGATTTCTTTGCCGGGGCGTAGGCTGCCATGAACCGGCGCGAATACCGGCAGATGTACGGCGTGGAGGAGTACCACTGGTGGTACGTCACCCTCCACGACCTGATAACAAGGGCCGTGGCCCGGGAGCGGCAGCGGGCGGGGAGGGGGCTGGAGATCCTCGACGCCGGCTGCGGCACGGGGCGGCTCTGCCAGCTCCTGGCCCCCCTCGGCACGGTGGTCGGCTGCGACCTCTCCGAGGAGGCCCTCGCCTGGTGCCGGGAGCGGGGGGTAACGGTCTTCCGGGCCGACCTGAATGCTCTCGACCTCCCGCCTGACCACTACGACGTCATCACCTCCATCGACACCCTCTACCACCAGTGGGTGGTGGACGACGCCGCCGTCGTCGCCGCCTTCGCCCGGGCCCTCAGGCCGGGGGGGATCCTGGTCCTCAACCTGGTAGCCTTCGAAGCCCTGCGCAGCAGCCACGACATCGCCGTGCAGACCCGCAAGCGCTACACCCGGGGCGAGGTGGTCGACCTGCTCCGGGGGGCCGGCTTGACCGTCGAGCTGGCCACCTACCGCCTCGGCCTCCTCTTCCCCCCCATCGCCCTCGTTCGCCTGGTCCGCCGCCTGATAACCGCAGGCATGCCGCCGGAGGAGGTCCGCTCCGACGTCACCGCCCCGCCCCTCCTTCTTAATGCCATCCTCACCCGGCTGGCCCGCTGGGAGAACCGGCTCATCACCCGCATTCCCCTCCCCCTGGGGACCTCCGTCTTTGCCGTCGCCCGGCGTCATCAGTGAGTTGAAACCCGACGGTGAACCTTCGCCATTTATCCAATTCACTGTCTGACTCGCCTGATAATTGCAATATGCAAATGCTAATTAAATAAATGTCGTAATTTGGTCTAAAAGTGTAAAGAAACTTTACACTGTAAAGAAAATTTACATATCCTGTGATGTCGCTGCTGTAGCGGGTTTATGGGTGTTTTCCGGGTGAGGCGTAAAGAAACTTTACACTTTTCCCTGGTGCTGCGGGGGGTAATGAGAGGCTACGACACGTCAAGTGAGGCCGTAACATGCTAGTTTTATGGGTTTAATTAAGAAGCGGGCGAAGGAGGGGGATTTGGCGCGGAGTTTGCTGTTATGATGGCTCGCGTCTTGGTGGATTGACGATTTTATAGGGTCTTGTACTGATTGTTTTTTCGAGGAGGGTTGATGCGGCTGATTAATAATGAGAATAGCAAGAGGTTGGTTTTCACTATTATCTGTTGTTTCATGTTGCTGGTAAATTGCCTTAATGTTTTGGCAGAAGATGATGGCGGATCGTCCACAGCCAAGATTGCAATCAGCGATGGAGCTTCAGGTGGCGACACTGCATTGCCCGATCTGTTTACCGGGACGATGAGCTATTCGATTCCGATAGAAGTGCCGCCTGGACGCAAGGGGATGGATCCCGGTATTGCGTTGACCTATCGGAGCGGCAACGGAAACGGCTGGCTGGGAGTGGGGTGGGAGCTGGAAGTAGGCTCTATCCAACGTTCACCAAGGCATGGTGTCGACTACACTAAGAATGAGTACCAGCTGCGCAAAACTGGTGCCACCTCCGAACTTGTCAATGTCGGTGGGAATGATTATCAGGCCAAGATCGAAGGCGGATTTACCAAGGTAACGCAGATGATATCATCTGTGGATAGCCGACCCTATTGGGTGGCAACGGACAAGTATGGGGTTAAATTCACCTTTGGGCAAACTGCTGCGTCGCGCCAGGATGATCCCAATAATGCAAGTCGGATTTTCAAATGGTGTCTTGACCGGGTTGAAGATCCGAATGGCAATTTCATGACGTTCACATATTTCAAGGATGCTCCCAATGGGCAGATCTATCTTGAGCGGATTAACTATACCGGGAATGTAAATGGTCCTCTGCCCGTGTCCAATTATGTCAGATTTTACCTTGATGCACCCTATAGTTCGCCAGATCTGTACACCACAAATTTCAAGGTCAATAACAGGTATTTACTCAAAACGATAGAGGTCAAAGCCGGCAATAATCCGGTAAAGGCGTACAAGCTATCGTACAGACAGAGTTCGAGCTCCCTGCGACCGATATTGATTGGCTTTCAGGAATTTGGCAAGGATGCGATTGTTGACCAGCAAACCGGAGCCGTGACGAATGAGGCGGAAGCCTCTAAAAAGCCGTCATTAGATTTTGGTAAGCTTGTTGATGGTACTGGGCTTAGTTTGTCACCTTTTTTTAATATTAAACATAGCCAGTCTGATTCCAATCTGCTTGGAGATTTCAACGGAGACGGGAAAATAGATGTAGCGGAAGTATATTATCCATATACTATCAACTATTCGAATGGCAGTAGCTTTAATCAGGTTGATTATTCCGGGATGACATTAAGTACTACGCCTACTTGGAACCTGGTGGGTGATTTTGATGGTGATGGGAAAAGCGATCTATTCGCCATAAGCACGGCCACAACTGGGTATGTTCATTACGCAGAAAATGGCTTCAGCAAGACTACGTTAAGCAATTTAACACTAAATACTGTCGGCACTGGAGCATGGAACCGCGCGGGCGATTTCGATGGTGACGGAAAAACCGATGTATTGGCCATCCTTTCGGGGGCAAGTGCGAGCATTAATTACTCGACTGGAAACGGATTTACGACAATCCTTTATTCAGGGTTGCAATTAAACGGGACCACTGCAGGTTTTAATCTTGTTGGCGATTTTGATGGTGATGGTAAAGCGGATATCATGAGTATCCACACAGCCACTACCGGCTATATACATTATGCCAAGGACGGGTTTGTTCCAAAATTTGTTACAGGATTATTTAATATTTCTGGTTTAGGTGAGTGGAACCGGGTAGGCGACTTCAACGGTGACGGAAAAGCAGACGTGTTGACAATGCAGACTGCTACCACCGCATATGTAAATTACTCCATAGAAAACGGGTTCGCTTCCGCCAGCTACAATGGAATGCAGATAAACACCGCTGGAGGCGGCTGGAACCTGGTGGGTGATTTCAATGGCGACGGTAAAGCCGACCTGTTGTCATTGTTTCCATCAACTCATTCTGTATATTTACAACATTCAACCGGTTCCGGTTTTAATGTGCTTCCAGTTTTTACTAATATGGGTATTAGCCCAGATGGTTCGGGATGGCATCTTGTTGGCGATTTTGGGGGTAACGGAAAAGCCGATTTGCTGGTAATAGATCCGAATAACTCCACGCTTAGTCATCTGTATAGGCCCGTTGCAACCCCCGATCTGATCGATTCCTTCTCCAACGGTCTCGGCGGCAACATCACGGTAAACTACGCTCCCTCAACCCAATACACAAATACCCAACTCCCTTTCCCTGTGCAAACGGTCGGTTCCATAACCTCGAATGACAGACTAGGCCATGTCGCAAAGACGTATTACAACTACTCAGGCGGATTCTTTCATGTTGGCGAGCGTGATTTCCGCGGTTTCAATGAAGTCTCAGTCTGGGGGCCAGTCAGCTCCGACGGCAACCAGACCAGAACCACGACATACTTTCACCAGGGAAACGACACCGCCGTCGATGCGAACGTTCCGAACGTGACTGTCGGCTATACGAAGGGGCAGCCCTACCGCAAAAAGATCTGGGGGGTTACTGGTGTTGTGAACGGCAACGAACCGGTGACACTGGACTCGTCAAAGTTGATATCCGAAACAACGATCAGTTACAAGCCGGATGATAATAGTGCGGCTCCATTCTATACCCCACCACTGCAGGTCGATAATTATCTCTATGATGCGGGAGTTGTAGGCAAGCATACGAAATCGGTTTACGAATTTGACAATTACGGCAATAAAATCCGTGAAGAGAATTATGGCGATGCCGGTGATCCTCCGGCTGATCGCACCATTACCTGGGATTACTATTACAACCTGACAAACCATGTCGTTGGGCGTCCTTATCGGGAGACGGTCTATGAAGGGATCGGCACAACCGTTAAGAAATCTTCCACCGATTACTATTACGATGACCTCACTTCATGCACGGCAACGCCGACAAACAACCAGACCCCCGTTAAGGGGAGTCTTACCCGGGTAAAACGTTGGCTGGATGGCGGCGATAGTCCGGAAAAGTGGATGGCATACGATAGTTACGGCAACGTTGTCTGCACCCGTGACCCGAATAGTGTCCTTGATCCTTATGGTAAAATTTCTACCGTTACCTACGACAGCACCTATACCTTTCCCATGACCGTCACAAATCCGCTGCAGCATTCTGTTGCGAGCAAATATTACGGCGTGGATGGCGAGGCAGCAGATAAGGGGCTTTACGGCCAGTTGAAGAGCAGCGCCGATGCCAACGGGACAGTAAGGAGCCATGAATACGACAACCTTGGCAGGAAGACCCTCGAAAACTCGCCGGACGGTTTCGCTACCACTTGGGACTATTCCGGATTTCCATATTATATCAAGGTGACCGACTCCGCCCAGATATGGACGTACATCTATGTGGACGGGTTCGGCCGAACACAGCGGGAGGAGAGGAAGGGGCCTGACAATAAAACCATCGTGACGGAAACACATTTCGATGCACCTGGCGTCATTCGCCAAAAGTCTTTGCCGTACTTCAAGAACCTGGAAACACCAAGGTACGTGACATTCAGCTCCGATCCGCTTGGAAGGACAACAAGTGTGCTTAACCCTGACTCGACTGCAACCCGTTCCTGCTACTCCGCAGGAGTTCGGGTGAATATCGACCAGAATAACCACCGCAAACGGCAGACAATGGATGCCTTCGGGCGGCTGGTGAAGGTGGAAGAGTATCTGAATACCTTTAGCGACTGCACGACCGAATCTGGTTCTCCCTATGCTACCACGACCTACACATATGACGTTCTGGGTAATCTCACCCTCGTCACCGATGCCAAGGGGAACAAGACTGAGATGCGTTATGACTCATTGGGGCGAAAGTCTTACATGAGAGACCCCGACATGGGTGAATGGACTTATGAGTACGATGCGAATGGTAATCTCAAGCTGCAGACCGACGCGAAACAGCAGAAGATAAAGTTCGGTTACGATGCACTCAATAGGCTTAAATCCAAGGACTTTGGCGCTGACGACGTGATCGACGTTGCCTACACCTATGACGAGCCGACGTCGACCTACCCAATCGGCAGGCTCACCACCATGACCGACGGTTCCGGGAGTACGAAATATCACTACGACATTGCCGGCAGAATGAGCCGGACAGTCAAGACCGTGGATGGTACGGGCTATCAGACCTCCTTCACGTATGAACTGGGGAGATTGAAGAGCATCACCTACCCGGACAATGAAACGATTACCTATCACTACGATTCCGCAGGGAATCTCGATCAGGCGATCGGCTATGCCACCTTTTACGGCTTCAACGCCCTTGGCCAGCCGGGACGCGTCACCTACGGCAACGGTGTCTTCACCGACTATGATTACTTTTCATCGAACAACCGCCTCAAATCCATCGCCACCTACAGCCAAACCCAAGTGGGGCTGATCAGCCTCAATTATGACTATTACGCCAATGGCAATGTCAAGAGCGTCACAGATAGCCTGAATACGGCAATTCCGCACAGCTTTGTCAGCGAGAGCTTCACCCCCTATCCCGGCAAGCCCCATGCCATAGGCTCGGTCGGCTCGGGACGGAGTTTCCAGTATGACAACAATGGCAACATGACGAGCGACGGCAAACGGAGTCTGGCCTTTAATGTTGAAAACATGCCGACCAGCGTCAACGCCGCCAACGGCGTTGTGAACTTCACCTACGACGGCAACGGCCAACGGGTGAAGAAGTCTTCCCCTGCAGCAACTCGTGTCTATATCGACAACCTCTACGAATGCAGCGGCGGCTCCTGCGGAAAGTACATCTTTGCCGGCAATACCAGGATTGCCCTGAAAAGGGGGGCGGAGCTCTTCTACTATCATCAGGACCATCTGGGAAGCACGGTCGTTGTTACCGATGGTAACGGCGCCGTCGCCGGCGCGCCGGGGAACACGGCGGAGAACATCGCTTACTATCCCTTCGGGGAGACACGCGCGGATGCTGGCGTGGAAAACCTGAATCACAAGTACACCTCGCAGGAAAGCGACTACGAAACCGGTCTCTACAACTACAATGCCAGGCTCTATGATCCGGAACTGGGTCGGTTTGTCTCGGCGGACAGCATCGTACCCGCCCCCGCCAATCCCCAGAGTTTGAACCGGTACAGCTATGTCTTGAATAATCCGCTGCTCTACACAGATCCTACCGGGCATTCGTGGAAGCATTTTTGGGGTTATGTTAGCATCATAGTTGGCGCGGGATTGATGGCTACCCAAAATACATATGCTGTTCTTGCTGGTGCTGCTTTCATGGGATATGGTGTTAATGCTGTTGGCGGTGAATCTGAAGGGACAGCCAGTGTAACTGTTGCAACTTATGACGGAAATAGCTCAACTTCTGGTCCTGGTAGCGGTGGAACCGGAAGTGGCGGGGGGAGTGGAAGCGGAAATGGGGTTCCAATCGGGAACACTGGGGCAACATATGTGGGGCCGGGAGCTAGCGCTATAGATACAGCGGTAAAGGGTGGAACGTGGGAAGAAGTAGTCAATTCAATGACTAGTATCAATAATACCAGTGCCGGTAACACCTCTTTGTATTTTGAGAGCGGTGTTGCAACTGGTGGCAGTGCAAATGGGAGTGCAAATTCTTCATTGGGTATGGCAGATGGGGTCAAAGTGGGTTTAAGCGGCGGATTTAACGCAGTTCGAGTTGCGGGACCCCGCGCTTTTGAAGCTGTGCAAATTGCAGGGCAGAAAACGGGAGGTGCTTTGGTCGACATGGCAGAAAATGGTCCACCAGCGGCACAGGCGACTTTAGCGCTTGCGACATATACATTAATAGGTCCGGTTGCAGGGCCAGTGGCTACAACTTATGCGCTTACCAATCCGCAGGGGGTTGTAGACTTTGCCGAAGCGCTAGCTCCAGGCCCACCTGGTCCAAATAAATGGGGTAGAAGGTTTGGCTACGGTAATCTTATTGACTACTGGAAAAATGGTGGCACAGATGACAAGCAATGATAGAGATAATTTACTGATTGCTATTATAGTAATTGGCATAGGCTTAACACTGATATTTAAAACAGGCACTTATAGTTTCAGGGAACATGCCTATATACAATTCATTTCTTCTCCAATAAAAGAAATTATAGGAATTTGTTGTATTGTGTGGGGTGTGTTCCTTTCATGTTTGATAGTTAAATCATATTTAAAGCAAAAAAAGTGACGATTCAAAGGACTATAAGTATGCGCACTGAAAACTTGCACCGATTCTTGAAATATTGCTTACTTTGCCTTGTCATAATATTTCTTCCCGGCTGTATCACTACCTTTCCTGCCGACAAGTTGCCGACGACCCGGGAGGCGTTTCACAAAACTCCCGAGCAGCTTCACGCTGATTATCCCGTGATCTCGGAATACGATTCCACTTCCCAGGGTTTCTTAAATGTCAGAATGACTACCCTCGGCGCGAAACAGCTTGTCTCTGCTTGGGGCGAACCCGACAACAAGAGAACTGAATGGAGCTATGCCGGCTATATGGGGGCAACATTGGTTGGTTGCGGGTTCTTGTTCGGTCCGCTACCGGCGTTAATTACAAGCGGGATGGTTGTCGCAATCAGGCCCTATCCGTTTGAGTATTACTACTGGCGAAAGGAAGATTATTGCATCGAGGCAAAAATCGATACCGTATTGTCGCACGCTTACAGGGAAAGTCTGATCTACTGGAACTGGCACCATATGAACGATGGAAAAAATATTCCGCCAGAGTGCACATTACAAACGAAAAAAACTGAAAATCTCATTCAGAGAGGGCAAAATGCCATATAAAATTACTTCAGCACTGATATTGGCGATGTGCGTGGTCTGCCTCCTGTTGGCCGCCACTTCCTTCGCCGGTACGACCACCTACATATATGACGAACTGAACCGCCTCAAGGAGGTGCAGTACGGCAACGGCAACGGTATCAGATACGAATACGATGAAATCGGCAACCTGCGAAGCAAGACCCCCTTTGGGAATGTCTTCACCATCACCGCCAGCGCTGGAGAAGGGGGGAGCATTTCACCGATGGGGACGGTTACAATCACTGCCGGCAGCAGCAAAACCTATTCCTTTACCCCGCTGTACGGCTACCGTATTGCCAATGTTGTTGTCGATGGCATTTCCCAAGGGGTGATACCTAGCTACATGTTCAGTAATCTTGCCGCCAACCACACCATCTCGGCAAGCTTTGCAATGATCAGTGATCGTGTCGGCGTTTATGACCCGGCCGCAGGCCAGTGGTACCTTGACTTGAACGGTAACGGTCAGTGGGAGTGGGCGACAGTCGATGGCCTGTACACTTTCGGTGCGGGCCTTACGGGAGCCGTGCCAGTCACCGGAGACTGGACGGGAACGGGAACCAGGAAGATCGGCATGTATCAGAATGGTACCTGGTATCTCGATCTGAACGGTAACGGGGTGTGGGATGGTACGCCGACGGACGGCCTGTATACATTCGGTACCGGTATTGCGGGAGCTGTTCCGGTCACCGGAGACTGGAGCGGCAACGGCATCACCAAGATCGGTGTTTATGACCCGGCGACATCCCAATGGTATCTTGACTACAATGGCAACGGTGCGTGGGACGGTACGCCAGCCGATGTCCTGTCCTCTTTCGATGCGGGCCTAGTGGGAGCCGTGCCAGTCACCGGAGACTGGACGGGAACCGGAACCAGGAAGATCGGGATGTATCAGAACGGTACCTGGTATCTCGATCTGAATGGTAATGGGATGTGGGACGGTACGCCGACGGACGGCCTGTATACATTCGGCGCCGGTCTTGCGGGAGCCGTACCTGTCACCGGAGACTGGAACGGCAACGGCATCACCAAAATCGGCGTTTATGACCCAACCTTATTCCAGTGGTACCTTGACTACAACGGCAACGGATCGTGGGATGGTACGCCTGCAGACAGGAGCTACCTGTTCGGATTCTCGGGAATAGTACCTGTTTCCGGCGGGTGGTAGAAATAGTATTCGATTTGTCTGACGAAACCTAAAAGGGTGCGTTCTCTGTGGCAACGCACCCTTTTAGGTTTTTATATGACATTGTGCCGTCTTTCAACCATTTGCGATTGATTCAAAATGAAGACCCAGCACTCAGACTGGCCACCTGCCGCCTCCTCTCATCCCCCACTGTCCCCTTCTTCCGTCTTCGCCGTCGCCCGGCGGTGTCCCTAGGAGATCTTCCCCTTGAAACCGAGGAAATAGCGTTCGATGGTGCGGAACGACACGGCCGAGACCGCGAGCGTCGTTGCCAGGGAAACGGTGTAGACCACGGTCTGGAGCAGGGGATAGCTGCCCGCCAGGGAGCTGAACTGCTTCACCAGGACCAGGGAACAGCCGATGCCGACCTCGTGGTACATATAGAGCCCGTAGGATATTTTCCCCAGGTAATCGAGGCTCCGGCTGTTCAGGTTGAAGCGGCTCGTCGGGTTCGTCGCCGCGTTGATGATGATGATCGTGAAGATGATCCCGTGGATACGGTAATCCACGATGGTGACATCCTTGTACAGGGCGATCAGCACCAGGAGGATGACGAACAGCGCCACGGCTGCCAGTTGCGTGGCCGCGTGGTGGATCGTCCGGACGACCAGTTCCCCATGGCGCTTGCAGAGCAGGGCACCGAAACAGCCGAGGGCAATGCAGCCGCTGTAGACGGACTGGTTGGCGATGTCGTTCAGTAGCGGGACCTGCGCCAGCCTGTTGATCAGCAGCAGGATCTCCCGGGAAAAGACGGCGATCGCCATGATGACGGTCAGCACGGCTTCCGACCGGCAGAATTTCACGACACAGGGCTGCACCAGGTAGAACTGCTCCTCGATGCCGATGGACCAGATCTGGGTCAGATAGGGGATGAGGATTTCCACGTAGTTGGGGAGTATCAGCAGGAGGAGCAGGATGCTCTTCGGGTCGAGGCGGTGGTAGGCCAGTTCGGAAAAAAGCGGCACCTGGAAGGGGGCCAGCCTGTTGACGACCAGGAGGCTCAGGCCGACTGTCAGGAAATAGAGGGGCCAGATGCGCAGCATCCGCTTGTAGTAGAATCTCTTCAGGTTCACGGTCCCGGCGGCGGACGATTTCTCGCTGACCAGGATCGAGGTGATCAGGAACCCGCTCAGGGAGAAAAACAGGATCACCCCCAGCTTGCCGGGGACGGGAAACCAGGAGCGGGACGGGAGCCCGCTCATATCCTTCATCTGTTCGATGTGGGAGAGGATCACGCAGAGGGCCGCCACGGCCCTGAGTTCGTTCAGGCCCGGGTAGAAGCTTCTGAGGAGCGACCCGTTTGCGTTGGTAGTGGTGTGTGGTGCTGATGCCATGGATGGTCCTTGCCTGGTGGTGAGAGTGTGACCCACCATTACCACGGAACAGGGGGGACATCCAAATGTTTCATGAGAAAGCGCGCCGGCCAAGGTCTGGACTGGGGGGCCGGGAAAAGCAAAAGGCGGCCGCTTGGCCGCCTCTGTCATCTCCGCGCCGGGTCCGGTCCGGCCGGTGGGGCATGCTACTTCTCCCGGTAGGTGATCGTGTAGCTGAACCCCCTGGGGTCGTAAAAATCCAGCGGCTTGCCCCCCACCTCGGCATAGGGGTAGCCGAAGGTGTTGAGGGGAGCCCCCGCCTGGGGGGGGGAGAGGGTCAGGTCGCGGCCGACGGCGAGCCTGACGCGGTAGGGGTCGATCCCCCCCCAGAAATAATCGCGGTACTCCTGCGTCTTCGGATTCTTCTGATCCAGTTTCTCCACCAGCACCGCCTTGCGGACATCGGCGGGGTCAGCCGGTACCCAGCCGTAGCCGGGGAGGTAGAATTCGGCCCAGCAGTGTTGCCAGGTGGTGATATCTTCCGTCGCTTTCTTGCCGAGGCGGATGCCGAAGATCTCCCGGGCCGGAACACCGGCGGCTCGACAGAGGGCGATGAAGAGGGAGGAGATGTCGGTGCATTTCCCGCCGGGGTTCTCCAGGAGTGAGCAGACGTCCCCCGTGCCGCACCCCTTGGTGTCGGGGTTCCGGTAGGTGTTCTCGCAGGTCCAGTCGTAGATCGCCTTCGCCTTTTCCAGGACCGTCGTCTTCCCGCTGGTGATCCTGTCCGCCAGTTTTTTCACCCTCCCGTCGATGGGGCCGAGGCTGGTCGGTGCCAGGTACTGCCGGTAGTCTGTCGGGTCCCAGGGAGCCTCCTTCGGGGGGAAGTCCCGCCGTCTCACCTCCCGGCGGTCGGCGGCGAAAGTGAGGGTCAGCCTGCGGCTCCTGGCGTCATTCGCCCAGCGGGCGTAGAGCATGGGGGTTCCGTGCTCCCGGTCGGTGTAGACCCCCGATTCGGCAAAATCGCCGGACACCTTGATGTCGGTGATGCTCTGGTCCCCATCGGATACCGGGTAGGGGAGCCAGAGCTTTGCCTCCTGCCCCGGTGACTGGGCGGAGAGATCGACGTTGACGGTCACGACGCCGCTCCGGTTCTTGGCCCAGGCGGCGGGTGCGGCGACGAGGGCCATCAATGTTGCACCTGCGATAAGTCGTTTCATTCGGTCTTCCTTTCGACGATGGTCAGCGGCCGGTCACGCACAGTGTCGGCCAGGGCCAGCCGGCGGCCCCCTTCTCCAGGATGTACATCCGCGTCTCCTCGACCCCCCTGGACTTCAGGTAGTCGTAGGTGTTCCTGGCACCACCGCCCCCCCGGGGGCAGACGATGACGATGTCGTCCCTCGTGGCGCCGATCTTCTTCAGTACGCCGTCGAGTTTCCTCTTGTCGTCGTCGCTGCTGACCGGGAATGCGTTGGTCTCCACCGCCCCCTTGAAGTGCTTCCGGCCGAAGTCCGCCGGGGGCTGGATGTCGACGATGATCATCTGTTTCCCCCCTTCCAGCCACCCCTTGAAGGTGTCGGCGCTGACGTAACGGTAGTCGGCTGCCAGTGCCGCGGCGGCGACGAGGAGGAGTGAGGCGACGAGTACGGCAGTGATGCGATGCATGGTGTTTCCTTTCATGAACGGTGCGGGAGTCTCGAAGCGGCAGATTATCGGGCAGGTAGCGGGGAAGGTCAAATTGATAATTTCGATGAAATAGATAGTTATAATCGGTAAAAACGATTGAACTATTTCTGCTGTGCAGGAGGCGGGCGGGTGGGAGCTCTCGTTCCGGCAGATTTTACATTTCTATTACACAGGATTTTCCCTCCGTCTGCTATTGTTTACAAAACGAAGCACTCCCCAGGATGGAGGTTTACCATGATAAAGCCGTTACAGATCGGGCGCTATACCGTCAGATACCCTCTTATTCAGGGGGGGATGGGGGTGCGGGTCTCCGCCGGTTCCCTGGCCGGGCACGTGGCGAAGTGCGGCGGGGTCGGCCTGGTTGCCGCCGCCGGCATCGCCCTGAACAGTGAGTTCTACAACGGTCGCAACTACTTCCAGGCCGAGCCCGAGGCGTTCAAGGCCGAACTGAAGAAGGCCTACGAGATAGCGCCGGACGGGATCATCGGCGTCAACGTCATGGTGGCCCTGGCCGATTTCGAGCAGCTGGTGGAGGCTGCCATCGAGGGGGGCGCCAAGGTGATCGTCTGCGGCGCCGGTCTCCCCCTGACCCTCCCCGGGCTCACGGCCCATGCGCCGGAGGTGGCCCTGGTCCCCATCGTCTCGTCCCTGCGGGCCGCCCAGCTCATCGTGCGCAAGTGGGAAAAGGGGTATGGCCGCCTTCCGGACGCCATCGTCTGCGAGGATCCGGACACCGCCGGAGGACACCTGGGGGAGAAGATGGAGCTGATCGGCACCGGCCAGTACGACCAGTATGCTACCATCCGCGAGATCAAGGAGTACCTTAAGGCCGAGTTCCCCGATGCGAATATCCCGGTGATCGCCGCCGGTGGCATCTGGGACCGGCATGACCTGCTCAACGCCCTCGAGCAGGGCGCCGACGGGGTGCAGATGGCCAGCCGCTTCGTCTGCACCGAGGAGTGCGACGCCGATCCCGCCTTCAAGCAGAAGTACCTGGAGTGCCGGCAGGAGGATATCGGCCTGATCATGAGTCCGGCCGGCTTGCCCGGGCGGGCGATCCTGGACAACAAGGACAAGATCCGCCAGTACGACCTGGACCACCACACGGTCTGCCGCATGGGGTGTCTGAAGAAGTGTTCCTACAAGGAGTCGGGGGAGCGTTTCTGCATCGTTTCCTCCCTGGACCGTGCCCAGCGGGGTGACGTGGAGACCGGTCTGGTCTTCTGCGGCACCAACGCCTGGAAGGCGGAGCGGATCACCACGGTGCAGGAGGTTTTCGACGAACTCTTTGCGGAAAATTCCTGCGAACAGTCCGAAGCCGCCTGACGTTCCCCGTTCCCCTCGTGTTGTAAAGGCCCGCCGGCACCCGCCGCGGGCCTTTTTCGTCTGGTCATGGTCAGGCCGTTCATGCTACAAGGGGGTGGATATTCCCCCCCGGAGGTGACCCTGCCATGCCCGATCACAACGTTCCCCGCACCCCCTCGGCCTACGACTACCCCCTGCTGATCAAGAGCATGCTCTTCTGTCCCGTTGTGGATGATCCCGGCCAGGAGATCGTCTACCGCGGCACGTTCCGCCATACCTACCACCAGATGAAGGAGCGGGTGCACCGGCTTGCCAACGTCCTTGTCGGCCTCGGCGTCAAGCCGGGGGACACGATCGCGGTGATGGACTGGGACTCCCACCGCTACCTGGAGTGCTTTTTCGCCGTCCCCATGATCGGCGCGGTGCTGCACACCATCAATGTCCGACTCTCCCCGGAGCAGATCCTCTACACCATCGACCACGCGGAAGACGACCTGCTCCTGGTTAATGCTGAGTTCCTGCCGATGCTGGAGCAGATCCGGGGCCGGATCGACACGGTGAAGGGGTACGTCCTGCTGAACGACGAACCGGCTGTCCCGGCAAGCCACATCGACTTCTGCGGCGAGTACGAGGCACTCCTTGCTGCGGCGTCCCCTGAGTTCGACTTCCCCGACTTCGACGAGAATATCCGCGCCACGACCTTCTACACCACCGGCACCACCGGCATGCCCAAGGGGGTCTACTTCAGCCAGCGCCAGCTGGTGCTCCATACCCTCGGCGTGCTCAGCGTGCTCGGTTCGGCCATGGGCCACGGCCGTTTCCATCGCCGGGACGTCTACATGCCGATCACCCCCATGTTCCACGTCCACGCCTGGGGGATCCCCTACGTGGCCACCATGCTCGGGGTGAAGCAGGTCTATCCCGGCCGCTACGTTCCGGACATGCTCCTTGAGCTGATCGAAACGGAGAAGGTCACCTTTTCCCACTGCGTTCCCACCATCCTGCACATGCTGTTCAAGCACCCCCACGCCCAGCGGATGGACTTTTCCGGCTGGAAGCTGATCATCGGCGGCGCCTCCCTCTCCCCGGCCCTCTGCCTGGAGGCCATGGAGCGCGGCATCGACGTCTTCACCGGCTACGGCATGTCGGAGACCTGTCCCATCCTCACGGTCGCCCACCTCACCCCCGAGATGCTGGAACTCCCTCCCGAGGAGCAGGCCGCCATCCGCTGCAAGACCGGCCGGACCCTGCCGTTGGTGGACCTGCGGGTCGTCGACGCCTCCCTGGACGAACAGCCCCGGGACGGCCGGAGCGCGGGGGAGATCGTGGTGCGGGCCCCCTGGCTCACCCAGGGGTACCTGAAGGACCACAAGGCATCGGAGCGGCTCTGGGAGGGGGGGTACCTGCATACCGGCGACGTGGCGGTGCGGGACGAGCTGGGGTATGTCAAGATCACCGACCGGACCAAGGATGTCATCAAGGTTGCCGGCGAGTGGGTCTCCTCCCTGGAGCTGGAGGATATCATCGCCCACCACCCGGGGGTCGGCGAGGTGGCGGTCATCGGCGTAGCCGACGAGAAGTGGGGGGAGCGCCCCCTGGCCCTGGTGGTTCCCAAGGCGGGGAGCAGTGTCAGCGAAAAGGAGCTGGCCCACTTTGTACGGGAGTACGCCGACAAGGGGGTGGTGAACAAGCAGGTGGTGCTCCTCAAGGTCCACTTCGTGGATGCCATCGACAAGACCAGCGTGGGGAAGACCAGCAAGGTGACCCTGCGGGAGAAGTACGCCTAGCGGGGCAATTCCCCCCTGTTTTCGGGATGGCGGAGGCGCGGAAAGAGCAGTGCCAGCTCCTCCAGGAACGCTTCCGGTTCTGCTGGCGAGACCACCACGGTCCGGTCGTGGAGTTTCAACACCACCGCCCGGCGCGGATCGGTGGCGAAGATGCGGAACCGCCCCAGGTTCTTGTTCCAGAAGTAGCCGGTAATGCCGAACAGGCCGCCGTTCCCCCAGATGCGGAGCGACCCCTTGATGGCCGCCGGGTCGTGGTAGGCCTCGTGGATGCCGAGGAGCGGGATGGTGGTGGACCAGCACAGCCGCCGGATCGCCAGGTGCCCGCCCGAGACGGCGTAGGAACGGACCACGAACAGGAGCGCCCCGATGACGATGGCCGGGGGGATGCAGGCCACGCCGGTTCCGAACCGCTGGGTGAAGCCGCCTACGGGCGGGATGACCCGATAGGCGCCCCACCCCACGCCGCAGACCAACAACGTGCCGACCGCCGATACCACCTTGAGTGCCACTGGCCAGGCTGCTGCCTTGAATTCCCGCATGTGTCGCTCCCCCCGGAATAGAATATACCCCGTACCCCTGTCCTACAAACCGATTTGTGCTTGCATCACAAATTTTATTCATGGTATATCAAGAAAAGTTGATATACTTGGTTCCCAAGAGTGATGAAGAGATGCTCGATACCCTGAAAGCCCTGGCCGATGCCAGCAGACTCCGCCTGACAGCAATCCTCCTCGCCGGTGAGTTCACGGTGCAGGAGCTTTGCCGTATCATGGGGATGGGGCAGTCGCGGGTTTCGCGTCACCTGAAGATCCTCACCGAGGCCGGCATCCTCACGGTCAAGCGCCAGGGGACCTGGAGCTACTACCGGGCCGGTGGGGACAGCCTCTTTTTCGGCGCCATCCGCCACGCCTTCGAGCAGCAGTTATCGACAATCCCGGAGCGACGGCAGGATCTGGTCGCCGTGGCGGCAATCCTGGACGAGCGCCGTCGCCGCAGCCAGGAGTTCTTCGACCGTCACGCCCGCCAGTGGGACGATCTGGCCCGGACCCTGCTGCCGGTGCCCGACTACCTGCCACGCCTCCTGGCATCGGTGCCACACGGTGGGACGGTGGTGGAGGTCGGGGTCGGCACCGGCGGCCTGCTGGCCGACCTGGCGGCCAGGGCTGACGACGTGATCGGCGTGGATCACTCCCCTGCCATGCTGGAGGAGGCTCGCCGCCGCCTGAAAGGGCAGGGTGTACGCGGCATCGACCTGCGCCTGGGGGAGATGTCTCACCTGCCGTTGCCGGACGCCTCCGTCGGCTGCGCCTTGCTCAACATGGTGCTGCACCACGCCCCTGACCCGCCGGCGGTGCTGGCCGAAATCCGGCGGGTGCTGGTGCCCGGCGGTCTCCTCCTGATCGCCGACCTTGCCCGCCACGAGCGGGAGACGGCCCGGGAGCAGCTGGCTGACCAGTGGCTCGGCTTCGACGAGGCGGAGCTGGCCGGTTGGCTGAAGGGGGCCGGGTTCGGCGAAATCGCCTGCGAGCGGATCGGGGGAGCCCCCGGGCAGGAGGCAGTGCTGGTGGTACAGGCACGGACCTCGTAGGGGCAAACCTGCCCGCTCCCCATACCAGAAGTTAATCTGAACAAGGCGGATAAGCGCCGCCACTCACATCACCACACGATCAAACCACGCAAAAAGGAGAATCACATGTCACAGGATTTCATCGTCGCCGACCTGAAACTGGCCGACTGGGGCCGCAAGGAGATCAAGATCGCCGAGACGGAGATGCCGGGGCTCATGGCCATCCGGGAGGAGTACGCCGCCAGCCAGCCCCTGAAGGGGGCCCGGATTACCGGTTCCCTCCACATGACCATCCAGACCGCCGTGCTGATCGAGACCCTCACCGCCCTGGGCGCCCAGGTGCGCTGGGCCTCGTGCAACATCTTCTCGACCCAGGACCACGCCGCGGCCGCCATCGCCGCCACCGGCGTGCCGGTCTTCGCCGTCAAGGGTGAGACCCTGGTGGACTACTGGGAGTATACCCACAGGATCTTCGAGTGGTCCGATGGCGGCTACTCCAACATGATCCTGGATGACGGCGGCGACGCCACCCTGCTCCTCCACCTGGGGACCAGGGCCGAGAAGGATAGCAGCGTCCTCGCCAACCCCGGCTCCGAGGAGGAGACCATCCTCTTCGCCGCCATCAGGAAGAAACTGGCCGTTGACCCGACCTGGTACTCCACCCGCCTGAAGGAGATCAAGGGGGTGACCGAGGAGACCACCACCGGCGTGCACCGTCTCTACCAGATGTTTGACAAGGGGGAGCTGGCCTTCCCGGCCATCAACGTCAACGACTCGGTCACCAAGTCCAAGTTCGACAATCTCTACGGCTGCCGCGAATCCCTGGTGGACGGGATCAAGCGGGCCACGGACGTGATGGTGGCCGGCAAGATCGCCGTGGTCTGCGGCTACGGCGACGTGGGGAAGGGCTCGGCCCAGGCGCTGCGCGCCCTCTCGGCCCAGGTGTGGGTCACCGAGATCGACCCGATCTGCGCCCTGCAGGCTGCCATGGAAGGGTACCGCGTGGTGACCATGGACTACGCCGCCGACAAGGCCGACATCTTCGTCACCTGCACCGGCAACTACCACGTCATCACCCACGACCACCTGGTGAAGATGAAGGACCAGGCCATTGTCTGCAACATCGGCCACTTCGACAACGAGATCGATGTCGCCTCCATCGAGAAGTACCAGTGGGAGGAGATCAAGCCCCAGGTGGATCACATCATCCTGCCATCCGGCAACCGGATCATCCTCCTGGCCAAGGGGCGGCTGGTCAACCTGGGGTGCGCCACCGGCCACCCCTCCTACGTCATGTCCTCCTCCTTCGCCAACCAGACGATCGCCCAGATCGAGATCTTCTGCAACCCCGGCAAGTACCCGGTCGGCGTCTATACGCTCCCCAAGCACCTGGACGAGAAGGTCGCCCGCCTGCAGCTCAGGAAGCTCAACGTCCAGCTGACGACCCTGACCAGGGAGCAGGCGGACTACATCGGCGTCCCCGTCGAGGGGCCGTACAAGGCGGAGCATTACCGCTACTGATCCGTTCCCCACTGTAGTGCTGTCTGCGGCCCCGGCGGGATTCCCCCCGGGGCCGCAGGTCGTTTGAAGGGGATTGCGCAACGGAAATTTTCATGGTAGATACCTGACGAAAAAACCGGGACAACGGCGTCCGCACTGGGAGAGGGGCATGGCAATATTCGAATGGTCGGATCGTTTCAGCGTCAAGGTAAGGGAGATCGACGAGCAGCACGAGGAGCTCGTCGGCATGATCAACCGGTTGCACGAAGCAATGGTCGCCAACAAGGGGCGGGAACTTCAGCAGGAGATCGTCAACGAGATGGTGGCGTACACGAACTTCCATTTTGCCACCGAAGAGAAGTATATGCGCAGCTTCGGGTTTGCCGGCTACTTCGAGCACAAGAGGGAGCACGAGCAGTTTGCCGCCGAGGCGGCCGAACTGAAGGCCAGGGTTGACCGGGGAGGGCTGGTGCTCACCCTGGAGGTCATGACGCTCCTGAAGGAGTGGCTCCAGAACCACATCCTCGGCACCGACATGCAGTATTCCCACCTGTTCAACGCCAACGGACTCGTCTAGGCAGCGCTGCGGCCGCGCGCCGTGCCTACGGGGCGCTGACGGTCACCCTGTCGCTCTCCTCGCCGCTGGGGTTCGTGACGATCAGGGTGAAACTCTTGAGGGAAGGATCGTAGGGGTAGCGCAGGTAGGCGAGCCGGTTGCAGCTGACGTACTGCAGCTGGTCCCGTTCGCCGGGGATCGTGTAGCCACTCTGGATTTTCCTGCCGTCGACGATCAGGCTGGATCCCTGCTGGAAGTTGATCCCCTCGATGGTCAGTACATAGTAGTTGACGTAATCGGCACCCTGCACCACGCTCCGTATCTCGGGGCGTGTTGCGATCAGGAAGCCCAGGGCCCCGGAGAGAGCGTCTTCGGGGTTTCTTATCTGGACCTGGTGCAGCCCCCCCGGTACCGGCGGGGCCGTAAAGGTCATCTCTTCGCTCGAGAGCCGGGTGCTCCTGATGATGGCGCCGTCGAAGAGCAGCTGTGCCCCCTCCTGGATGTTTTTCCCCCTGACCGTGATGACCCGTTCCTGGCCCGAGGCGCAGAAGCTGAGGGTGTCGGGGGTGATGGAGAGCGCCGTCGGCTTGACCGGTATGATGGTGAAGGCGTAGGCCTTCCCCGGTGCGCCCTCCCCCTGGCGCAGGTAGAGGGCGTAATTGCCGGGGGCAAGGGGCGGGATCTCGAAGCTTATCTGGCGCGGGGCGACCAGACGGGTGGGGACCTCGTTGGTTCCCAGGAAGGCGGTGGTCTGGTCACTGAAGCCGCTCCCGGAGATGATGACCGTTGTCCCCGGAGCTCCCTGCCCCGGGATGATGCTCAGGACGGACGGCTGCTGGACATCGTTATCCGCTCCCCACGCAGTGCCGCAGAGTGCGAGAAGGATGACGCATACCGCCAGTAGGTGTCTCATGTGCTACCCCCTTCTGTTGCCGAATCGTTCAGCTGTCTACCGTAAGTGTAAACCATAAACCGGCGGCTGCAAAAATGAGATTTGCGGCCCAGGCCGCGACAAGGGGGTAGAGCGCCCCGGCCTGGCCGAGGGAGAGGAGCAGGGAGTTGAGGATGAAGTAGCCGAAACCGATGACCATGCTGAGGCCGATACCGATGCCGATGCCGCTGGAGCGGCCGTCGCGCAGGGAGAAGGGGATGCCGAGGAAGGCCATGACGAGGGCGGCGAAGGGGAGGGAGAGCTTGGCATGCAGCAGGGTCCGGTACCTGGTCGTGTCGTACCCCCCATCCTTGAGGGACTCGCAGTACTGCCAGAGGTCGAGGAACCCCATGTTGTCGGCAGATTTCGCCACGACCTTCAGGTCGGCCAGTTCCAGGTTCAGGTCGATCTTCAGGCTGGCCACCTGTGCCGGTGGTGTGGCATCCCCCTGCCGGAGATCCCTTCTCGTGACGTCGGAGAGGTTCCATTCGTCACCGACGGCAGTGGCGCTCGGCGCGTCCATCCGTGCCACGGGGGTGAGCCCCTTGCCCAGTTCCCAGATGGTGATCCCCCTGAGTGCCTGCTTGTCGGGTTCGAACAGCTTTGCCTGCATGATCAGGTTGCCGCTCTTGTGCCAGATGTTGTTCCGGCGGAAGAAGGTTTCCGTCCCCTTTTTCTGTACCAGGATCTGGTCGATATAGAGCACCCTCTCGTTTGCCCGGGGGACGACGTACTCCTGCATGAAGAGGAGGAGCGTGCTGATGATGGCGGCGGTGGCAACCAGGGGCCGGCCGATCTGCACCAGGCTGATGCCGCTGCTGCGCATGGCGGTGATCTCGCTGTTTCTGGACAGTGCGCCGATGGCCAGGATGGTCCCCATGAGAACGGCCATGGGGGTTATCTGGGTGATGATCTCCGGGGTCTTGCAGAGGAAGTAGGAGAGGGTGCTCTGCATCGGCACGCCGGCACGGCTGAAGCGGCCGATCCTCTCCAGAAAGTCGATGACCAGGTAGATGGCGATGAAGGCACTCATGCAGGTGCCGATCATGCCGAGATAGGTCTTCACCAGGTAGCGGCTGATGACGGTCATGGCGATTTCCGCCTTGAAAGTCTGCCCATGAGGGCGCCGGCGACGGCGATTGCCCGGTCCACCGCCTCCAGGCGCTGTTCCCGGGCCGCCTGCCTGAAGAGGTAGAGCCCCCCTGCAAGGAAGACGATGTTGGGGAGCCAGATCGCCAGCGCCGGATGGAGCAGCTCTTTTTCCCCCAGGGTCCTGCCGAAGGACTGGACGATGTAGTAGACCAGGATCGCCGCGATGCTGAAGGAGAACCCCGCGGCCTTGCCCGAGCGGCGGTTCTGGATCCCCAGGGGCATGGCGACGATGGCGAAGATGATGCAGGCAAAGGGGAGGGCGAAGCGGCGATGGACCTCCAGCCCCATGTCGACGGTGAGTTTCTTGCTGAACCCTCCCCTGTGCAGGTTGGAGCGTATTTCCGTCAGGGTCATGTCCTGCTCGTTCTTGTCGAAACTTTTCAGCGATTTCGACAGATCGACGGCGAGGTCGTACTCCCTGAAATCCAGTCGCCGGTACCTGTCGCTGCCGGTCGACTGGTGGATGCTGCCGTCGGAGAGGTGGAGGAGGAGTTTCCGCCCGACCGCGTCGCTGGCAAGGGTGCCGCTGGCGGCAAAGATGGTGGAGATCTCCTTGGGGTTCCGCTCATCCTGGATCATGATGCCGGATAGCCTGCCGCTCTGTTCGTCGTTGCGGTCGATGTAGATCACCAGGCCGGGAATGCTGCTGTTGAAGACCTGTTCCTTGAGATTGAGGTTGAGCCGTCCTTCGACGACGTGGTAGAGCAGTTTCTTGAAGGCGACATTCCCCAGGGGGAGGGCGTAGAGGGAGATGGCCGTGGTGAGGGCATAGGCGACGGTGGCAATGGCCATGACCGGCGGCAGCAGGGTGTAGAGGCTCGTGCCCGAGGCCTTGATGGCGACGATCTCGCTGTCGGCCGAAAGCCGGCTGAAGGCGAGCAGGACGGCGAGCAGGAGGGCCATGGGGATGGTGATCATGGCGAAGTTGGGGAGGAGGTAGGCGATCAGCAGGAGGAGTTCCCCCACGGGAACGCCCTTGCTGACGACCATGTCGGCGAGTTTGAGCATTCTCCCCATCAGCAGGACGGCGGTGAAGGTGACGAGCCCGAGAAGCAGGGGGGAGAGGACTTCCCTGGTCAGATAGCGGTAAAGGGTCAACGGCATGGGCGCATCATACATGAGAGCACCGCGGAAGTAAACCGGCGCGGTCGGGTCGTTGCATCCGGTCAGATTTTCGCGCTTGCCTGCCCCGGTTACCTGTGGTATATAACTTTGCTGCAAAAAATAATTTCACACGCTCCCGCCGGCTTCGGGGGGTGTCCCCGTCGGGGATCCCGGAGTCTTGGGGTAGCGGAGGGAAAAACCACCCAAGGAGAAGAGATCATGTCAAGCATTACCATGAAGGAACTGTTGGAAGCCGGTGTCCATTTCGGGCACCAGACCAAGCGCTGGAACCCGAAGATGAAGCCGTATATTTTCGGCGCGCGTAACGGTATCTACATCATCGACCTGCAGAAAACCGTCCGCCTCTTCAAGAACGCCTACAGCTTCGTCGTCGATGCCGCCCGGAACGGTGAGACCTTCCTCTTCGTCGGCACCAAGAAGCAGGGTCAGGACTCGGTTGCCGAAGAGGCAAGCCGCTGCGGCATGCACTTTGTCAACCAGCGCTGGCTGGGTGGCATGCTGACCAACTTTGCCACGGTCAAGCAGAGCATCGAGCGTCTGAAGAAGCTGGACAGCATGGTCGCCGACGGTTCCATCGAGGCCTACATCAAGAAAGAGCGCCTGCAGCTCGAGAAGGAGCGGGAGAAGCTGGAGAAGACCCTGGGCGGCATCAAGGGGATGAACAAGCTCCCCGGCGTCCTGTTCGTCGTCGATCCCCATAACGAGGACATCGCCGTCAACGAGGCCAAGAAACTCGGCATCACGGTCGTCGCCATCGTCGACACCAACTGCGACCCGGACAAGATCGACTACGTCATCCCGGGCAATGACGACGCCATCCGCGCCATCCGCCTCCTCACCAGCAAGGTTGCCGATGCGGTCATCGAGGGTCGCGAGGCCAGGGACCAGCAGCTGCAGAACTACAACGAGGGTGCCGAACTGGAAGAGGGGAGCGAAGAGTCCGTCCAGGAAGAGGCAGCTGCAGAGTAATCTGTCCGCAGCCCGAACAAAATCATACGTAATTGCGGCTTCGCCGTGATGGTACAGGAGGATAAGGTGAGTATTACAGCAGCAATGGTAAATGAGCTCCGCAAGAGCACCGGAGCAGGGATGCTCGATTGCAAGAAGGCCCTTGAGGAGACCGGCGGCGACATGGAGAAGGCGGTCGACTTCCTCCGCAAGAAAGGTCTCGCCGCGGCCGCCAAGAAGGCCGGCCGTGCCGCCACGGAAGGTCTCGTTGCCGCGGTCATCGCCGCTGACGGCAAGAGCGGTGCCCTGGTGGAGGTAAACAGCGAAACCGACTTCGTTGCCAAGAACGACAAGTTCCAGGCGTTTGTCGCCGATGTCGCCAATCAGGTCCTGGTTGCGGCTCCGGCCGATATCGATGCCCTGTTCGGCCAGGATTCGGTGAAGGAGCCGGGCAAGACCGTGCAGATCACGCTGAACGAGGCCATTGCGGTCATCGGCGAAAACCTGCAGATCCGCCGTTTTGCCCGTTTCGCATCGGAAGGGCTGACCGGGTCCTACATCCACGCCGGCGGCAAGATCGGCGTCCTGGTCGAGCTGGCAGGCTCGGGCGATCTCGCTCCCCTGGCCAAGGACATCGCCATGCACATCGCCGCAGCCGCACCCCAGGCCGTTCGCCGCGAGGATATCGCCGCCGACATCCTGGAGCGCGAGAAGGAGATCTACCGCGCCAAGGCCCGGGAGACCGGCAAGCCGGAAAACATCATCGAGAAGATCATCGAGGGTCAGGTCAACAAGTTCTACGCCGAAGTCTGTCTCCTCGAGCAGTCGTTCGTCAAGGACCCGGACAAGACCATCCAGCAGATTCTCAAGGCCGCCGGGGCCGACGTGACGGTGACCCGCTTCGCCCGGTTCGTCCTGGGCGAAGGGCTTGAAAAGAAAGAGTCGGACTTCGCGGCGGAAGTCGCGGCCGCAGCTGGCAACTAAATGAAAAGGCCGACCTTCGGGGTCGGCTTTTTTTTGAGCAGTTTTTGCACCACCGGCAGGGGTACGGTATCATTACCCTGTCCTTTTGCAGGTTGTTTGCATCATGGACAGGGCCGGCACCCCGCGGCCGGATCTTACTGGAGGGAATATGGAGCAGCTTCGCTATAAAAGGGTACTACTGAAACTCTCCGGAGAGGTTCTGGGCGGGGCGCAGGGCTATGGCATCGACCCCCAGACCATTACCGCCATCGCCCTGGAGATCAAGGAGGTGGTTGCCTGCGGTGTGGAGCTTGCCCTGGTTATCGGCGGGGGGAACATCTTCCGCGGTCTGGCCGCCTCCTCCAAGGGAATGGACCGGGCCAGCGCCGACTACATGGGGATGCTGGCGACCATGATCAATGCCCTGGCGATGCAGGATGCCCTGGAGCAGGTCGGGGTCTACACCCGCGTGCAGTCTGCCATCGCCATGCAGGAGGTCGCCGAGCCCTACATCCGTCGCCGGGCGATACGCCACCTGGAGAAAGGTCGGGTGGTGATCTTCGGCGCGGGCACCGGCAACCCCTATTTCACCACCGATACGGCGGCCAGCCTTCGGGCGATGGAGATCGGCGCCGACGTGATTCTCAAGGGGACCAAGGTCGATGGTGTCTACTCCGCCGATCCTAAGAAGGATCCCTCCGCGGTGAGGTACAAGTCCCTCAGCTACCTCCAGGTGCTCAAGGACGGCCTGCAGGTGATGGATGCCACCGCTACCTCGCTCTGCATGGACAACAACCTCCCCATCATCGTTTTCGACCTCGGGGTTGCCGGTAACGTCAAGCGGGTCGTCTGCGGCGAGGAGATCGGCACCATTGTCAAAGGAGATGAAAAATGACCAAAGATGTAATCAACGATATGAAGGACCACATGACGAAGACCATCGACGCACTGCGGCGCGACTACCAGAAAATCCGCACCGGCAGGGCTTCCACGAGCCTTCTCGACGATATAAAGGTGGATTACTACGGCAACCCCTCGCCCCTCAGCGCCGTCGCCACCCTGGCAGTGCCCGAGGCGAGGACCATCACCATCTCGCCCTGGGAGGCCAAGATGATCCCCCTCATCGAGAAGGCGATCCTCAACTCCAATGTCGGCCTTACCCCCTCCAATGACGGCCGTCTCATCCGTCTCATCCTCCCCCCCCTGACCGAGGAGCGGCGGAAGGATATTGTCAAGGACCTGCGCCGCAAGGCCGAGGACGACAAGATCGCCCTGCGCAATATCCGCCGCGACGCCATCGACAAGCTGAAAAAGCTGGAGAAGGAGAAGAAGATCACCGAAGACGAGTTGAAGCGGAGCGAAAAAGAGGTCCAGGAGCTGACCGACAAGCACGTTGCCAAGGTCGACGAGGTCCTGGCCCACAAGGAAAAAGAGGTCATGGAGGTATAGGCCCGCTTCCGGGCCAGCCTGCTTAAGGCACGGTAATTTTTCTTGCCTCGGCAAAGTCACTATGCTTAAATGAAATCCCCCGTTCCAGCGGGGGATTTTTGTTTTTGACTCGCGAAACACCATGGAGATGCAGCACGATGACTGATGTGACAGCGGCCGGCAGGGACAAGATGCCGCATCACCTGGCAATAATCATGGATGGCAACGGCAGGTGGGCAAAGGCCCGCATGCTGCCGCGGTTGATGGGCCACCGCAAGGGGGCCGAAACGGTCAGGATGGTCGTGGACGAGTGTTCCAAGCTCGGCATCGGCTACCTCACCCTCTTCGCATTCTCGGCGGAGAACTGGTCCCGGCCCATGTCCGAGGTCAGCGCGCTGATGAACCTCCTCAAGAAGTACATCCGCATGGAAGTCCCCCGGATGATGCGCGACAATGTCCGTTTCAACGTCATCGGCAACAGGAACGACCTGCCGGAGGACGTGCGCGCCGAGCTCGAAGACGCCATCACGACCACCGCCGGCAACACCGGCCTCACCCTGACCCTGGCGCTCTCCTACGGTGCCCGCCAGGAGATCGTCCACGCCGCCGGCCTGCTCGCCGTCGATGTCGCTGCCGGCAAGGTCGATCCCGCCACGGTCACGGAGAGGGACTTCGCCCGCTACCTCTACACCTCCGGGCTTCCCGACCCTGACCTGCTGATCCGGACCAGCGGCGAGATGCGGATCAGCAATTTTCTGCTCTGGCAGCTGGCCTATGCGGAACTCTACTTTACCGATATCAACTGGCCGGATTTCTCCCGCCAGGAGTTGCTCAAGGCGATCGCCGACTTTCAGTCGCGCGAGCGCCGTTTTGGCCTGACCGGCGAACAGCTCAAGGCCAGGGGCTGATACAAGGAGGAACTACCATCAAACGGTTACTCTCTGCCGGCGTCGCACTCCCGCTGCTGATCCTGCTCCTTGTCAAGGGGAGCGTGTTCCTGTTCTCGGTGTTTGTCTCCCTGCTGGCGTTTCTCGGGGTGTTCGAGTTCTGCCGCATGGCCTTACCCGGCAGGGTGGTACCCGGTGTTGTCACGGCGGCCTTCGCCTCCCTGATCCCGTACCTGTTCTCTATCCGCAGCTGGCACTACCTCCTGGTCGCCATCACGGTTTTCCTTCTCGCGTCCGCCCTCTATTTCCTCTTCACGTTCAACGATATCCGCCAGGTCGTCGCGGAGTGCGGCGCTCTCTCCTTCGGCATCCTCTACGTGCCGCTGCTCCTCGGCTATCTCACCATGCTTCGCGCCGGGCACCTGGGGGTCAAGTGGATTTTCCTCATGATGTTCATCGTCATGGCTGGTGACAGCGCAGCCTATTACCTCGGCTCCCTCTTCGGCAAGCGGAAGCTCTATCCGGCCGTCAGTCCGAACAAGAGCATCGAGGGGGCGTTGGGGGGACTGGCAGGCTCGGTGGTCGGGGCACTCCTGTTCCGGTTCCTGTTCTTCACGGAAATCGCCGTGCCCCTCTGCCTTGCCGCCGCGCTTGTCGTCGGCGTGGCAGGGCAGCTGGGCGACCTGTTCGAGTCGCTGCTGAAGCGGAGCTGCGGCGTCAAGGATTCGGGGACTATCATCCCGGGGCATGGCGGCGTCCTGGATCGCCTGGACAGCATACTGTTCGCTGCCCCGGTGATCTGGTTCTTCTCCACCCTGGGGTAGGAATTTTTCTCGGGGAGTGCGCTCTGCCATCCTCCCCCAACCAACGGTTCGGGTGTTGCTCATGAAAAGACTTACCATACTGGGTTCTACGGGGTCCATCGGCACCAGTACCCTCGACATCGTCGCGGCACATCCCGGCAGGTTCAAGGTCGAGGCCCTCACGGCCGGCACGAATCTCGACCTCTTTGCCCGGCAGATCAGGGAGTTTTCGCCGCGACTGGCCGTTGTCCTGAACGAGAGCCTTGCGGCCGAACTTCGGGAGATGCTCCCCGCCGCCGGCCGTCCGGAGATCATGTCCGGCGTGGAAGGGCTGGTTGCCGCGGCGACCCTGTCGGAGACGGAGATGGTGGTGGCCGCCATCGTCGGGGCCGCCGGCCTTGTTCCCACGGCTGCCGCCATCAAGGCGGGGAAGGATGTCGCCCTGGCCAACAAGGAGACCCTGGTGACGGCAGGCCATCTCTTCATGGAGCTGGTGGAGCGGCACGGGGTGAAGCTGTACCCCGTGGACAGCGAGCACAGCGCCGTGTTCCAGTCCATCGAGGGGCACCGCAGCGTGGACATCGCCCGCATCATCCTGACCGCCTCGGGGGGGCCGTTCCTCAACACCCCGGCGGAGAAGCTGCAGCGGGTCACGGTGGCCGATGCCCTCAATCACCCGAACTGGAGCATGGGGAAAAAGATCACCATCGACTCCGCCACCATGATGAACAAGGGGCTCGAAGTCATCGAGGCGAAGTGGCTGTTCGACGTGCCGGCCGACAAGGTCGCGGTGAACATCCACCCCCAGAGCATCATCCACTCCATGGTGGAGTATGTTGACGGATGCGTCATGGCCCAGCTCGGCACCCCTGACATGAAGGCGCCCATCGCCTACGCCCTTTCCTACCCGGAGCGGGTGACAACGGGTATCAAGCCCCTCGACCTGACCGAATGTTCGGGGTTGACGTTTTTCAAGCCCGATGTGGGGCGTTTCCCCTGTCTCGGCCTGGCCTACCGGGCGCTGGCCGACGGCGAGAGCATGCCCGCCGTGATGAACGCCGCCAACGAGATCGCCGTCGAGGCATTTCTCCAGGGGCGGATAGGTTTTACCGGCATCGCCGGGCTGATCGAGAAGGTCATGGACAGCCACTGCCCCCACGATCTCGGCTCCATAGCCGACGTGCTCGAAGCTGACTGCTGGAGTCGCGCAAAAACCAGGGAGTTTTTGTCCTCATGATATACATCATATCCGCAGCAGTAGCCCTCGGCCTGCTCATCTTTGTCCACGAACTCGGCCACTTCATCTTTGCCAAGCTCTTCGGCGTGGGGGTGGAGAAGTTCTCCCTCGGTTTCGGCCCCAAGGTCGTCGGCAGGCAGTTCGGTGAGACCGAATACCTCATCTCCGCCTTTCCGCTCGGCGGGTATGTGAAGATGGTCGGCGAGAGCCCGGATGCGGAGCTGGCCGAAGAGGACCGGCACCGCTCCTTCATGGACAAGCATCCCCTGAAACGGATCGTCATCGTTGCCGCCGGTCCCGTGTTCAACCTCCTGTTCGCCGCCCTCCTGTTCATCGCCATTTACATGATCGGCGTCCCCGCGGCGACCACCAAGATCGGCGAGGTGGTTGCCGGCAAGCCGGCGGCGGCCGCCGGCGTGACAAGCGGCGACCGGGTGGTGTCGGTCAACGGCAAGACGGTCAACAGGTGGGACGAGTTCTCCGCCATGATCGCCGACAGCAACGGGGCTCCCCTGGACATCAGGATCAAGCGGGGCGAGGAGATCCTCTCCTTCCGCATTACCCCGGAAACCAGGGAGGGGAAGAACCTCTTCGGCGAGAAGATCTCCTACCCGGTCATCGGCGTGGTGGCTGCCGCCGAGATGGTGACGGACCGCTATCCCCCCGCCGAGGCGGTTGTCAGGGGGGGGCAGCAGTGCTGGAAGGTCATCAAGCTGACGTTCGTCTCCATCCTCAAGATGATCGAGCGGGTTGTCCCCCTGGACACCGTCGGCGGACCGATCATGATCGCCAAGATGGCCGGCGAACAGGCATCCGCCGGCGGGATCAGCTTCCTGGCGTTCATGGCCCTCCTCTCCATCAACCTGGGGGTGCTGAACCTTCTGCCGGTCCCGATCCTCGACGGCGGGCATCTCTTCTTCTACAGCTGGGAGCTGATCTTCCGCAAGCCGGTGAGCATGCGGACGCGGGAGATGGCCCAGCAGATCGGCCTGGTGCTGCTCATCAGCCTGATGGTCCTTGCCTTCTACAACGACATCGTCAGATACGTTTTCAAGCAGGGCTGATCCACTCCATGAAGCTCTTCATCATCGACACCTCCACCTCCGTGTTCAGCATGGCCATTGCCGACAAGGGGACTCTCCTCGCCGAGGAGTGCGGGGTCGCCGGCCCCTCCACCGCCGCCCGTCTCGCCCCGGCTGTCACCGGGCTGTTCGCCGCTGCCGGGCTGGCCCCGGCCGACATGGATGTCTTTGCCGTCACCGTCGGACCGGGAGCGTTCACCGGCCTGCGGGTCGGCATCGCCCTGGTGAAGGGGCTCTCCTGTGCCACCGGCAAGCCGGCGCTCCCCCTGTCGTCCCTGGCGCTCCTGGCCATGAATGCCCGGGAGAGCGACATCCCGGTCTGCCCCCTGTTCGACGCCCGCAAGGGCGAGGTCTACGGGGCGCTCTACGACTTCAGCGTCGGCTCGACGCCGGTGGTAAGCGAGGCTGCCGCCGATCCGGCTGCCTTTCTCCGCGGTATCGAGGGGCGTGCCCTCTTCCTCGGTGACGGCGCCCTCCGCTACCGGGAGCTGATCGAAGAGGTCATGGGGGAGAGGGCCCGGTTCGCCGCAGGCAACCTCCACCACCCCCGCGCCGCGGCCGGCATCGACCTGGCCCTGGAGGGGGTCTCCAAGGGGATGGCAATCCCTCCGGGGCAGCTCCTCCCCCGCTACCTGCGCCTCTCCGAGGCGGAGCTCAGCCGGCGCTGAGCTTCGGGGTGACGGAGGATGGAGGGGGCAGTCAGGCCACTGGCGCCAGCGGCATCGTTTACCCGGGTGTGACATGCACGTCTCCCTGAAACTCCTCATCTCCAACCTCGTCATCCTCACCTGCGTCTGGCTCGGTCGCAGGTACCCGTCCACTGCCGGGCTGATCGCCACCATGCCCCTCACCTCCCTGATCGTCCTCCTCTGGCTCCATGTCGACAACCCCCGGGAACGGGGTGTGCTCACCACCTACGTGGGGGGCGTGTTCTTCGGCGTGATTCCGACCCTGTTCTTCTTCGGTGTGCTCTGGTTCTGCCTGCGCAAGGGGATCCCCCTGGGAGGGGCCCTCTGTGCCGGTTTTGCCGTATGGGGCGCGGCGGCATTCGTGCATCAGCTGCTCCTCCGCTAGGGCTCCATAACGCTGTTGCGAATGTATTGACAGTATGTGCGGAATTGTATTATCCTGCCCGTTCACCCAATTTTCTAACCTGCTTGAAAGACGCGGGTTTTCGTCTCTTCGACAACATTTTTCGCGGGACTGAACTCCCCGGTTGCCGATACTGTTTGCCACGGAGAAACATATGCGGAGCGATACGATTACCAAAGGGCTGGAGAGGACACCTCACCGGGCGCTGCTCAAGGGGACCGGTATGCCGGACAGTGCCATGGACAAGCCGTTCATCGGCGTTGCCACCAGTTTCACCGACCTGATCCCCGGCCACGTGGGGATGAGGGACCTGGAGCGCTTCATCGAGAAGGGGGTCCACTCCGGTGGCGGTTACTCCCTCTTCTTCGGCATTCCCGGTGTCTGCGACGGCATCTCCATGGGGCACAAGGGGATGCACTACTCCCTCCCTACCCGGGAACTGATCGCCGACATGGTGGAGTCGGTGGCCGAGGCACACCGCCTGGACGGCCTGGTCCTGCTCACCAACTGCGACAAGATCACCCCCGGCATGCTCATGGCTGCCGCCCGCCTGGACATCCCCTGCATCGTGGTGACCGCCGGGCCGATGATGAGCGGCCGTGGCCAGACCGGGCGCAAGTACTCCTTCGTCACCGACACCTTCGAGGCCATGGCCCGCTACAAGGCCGGGGTCATCGACGAGAAGGAGCTGAAGGTCTGCGAGGACAACGCCTGCCCGGGGATGGGGTCCTGCCAGGGGCTCTTCACCGCCAACACCATGGCGATCCTCACCGAGACCCTGGGGATGAGCCTCCCCCGCTGCGGCACCGCCCTGGCGGTCTCCGCCCTGAAGCGCCGCATCGCCTATGCCTCGGGGGAGAAGATCGTCGACCTGGTGAGAAACAATGTCACCCCCCGCTCCATCCTGACCCGGCCGGCCTTCGAGAACGCCATCAGGGTCGACCTGGCCCTCGGCGGCTCCTCCAACACCGTGCTGCACCTGCTGGCGATCGCCCGGGAGGCCGGGGTGGAGCTCCCCCTGGAGACCTTCGACATCCTGGCCAAGGAGACCCCCCAGCTGGCCTCCATGAATCCGGCCGGCGAGCACTTCATGGAAGACCTGGATGTGGCAGGCGGGGTTGCCGGGGTGCTGAAGCAGCTCGGCAACAAGATCAAGGACAACCCCACGGTATTCGGCCTCTCCACCCTGGAGCTGGCCGCCAGCGTGGAAAATATCGATGACACGGTGATCCGTTCCCTGGACAACCCCGTGAAGAAGGAAGGAGGGATAGCTGTCCTCTTCGGCAACCTTGCGCCGAAGGGGGCGGTTGTCAAGCAGTCCGGCGTTTCGGCCCCCATGATGCAGTTCGAGGGGACGGCCCGCTGCTTCGAGACGGAGGAGTCTGCCATGGCGGCCATCATGGAGGGGAAAATCACCTCCGGCGACGTGGTGGTCATCCGCTACGAAGGGCCCAAGGGTGGCCCGGGGATGCGGGAGATGCTCGCCCCGACCGCTGCCATCATGGGGATGGGGCTGGGGGACTCGGTTGCCCTGATCACGGACGGCCGTTTCTCCGGCGGCACCCGCGGCCCCTGCATCGGCCACATCTCTCCCGAGGCGGCCGAAGGTGGCCCCATCGCCTTCGTGGAGGAGGGGGACCGGATTCGCCTGGACATCCCGGGCAGGAAGCTGGAGCTGCTGGTGAGCGACGAGGTGCTGGCAGCTCGCCAGGCGAAGTGGGTCCGCCCCGAGCCGAAGATCAAGGGGGGCTGGCTGGCACGGTATGCCAAGGTCGTAACGTCGGCGCATACGGGGGCGGTCACGACTGCCGAGTAAGGAGAGTCGCGACTTTCCCCAATAATCTGCCGTAACCCCACCTGTCCTCCCCTTGACTCAAGGGGAGGGACGTCGTTCCCCCTCTTAAGTCAAGAGGGGGGCAGGGGGAGTTATGAAGCAGTGCTGACACTACTCACAATTAATATCAAAACCCTATTGTAGGGGGAGAACAATATGAAAATGAACGGTGCAAGAATTCTGCTGGAGTGCCTCAAGAAGGAGGGTGTCGACCTGGTGTTCGGCTATCCCGGGGGCACGGTTATCAATATCTACGACGAGCTGTACAACTTCAAGGAGATCCGGCACATCCTCCCCCGCCACGAGCAGGCGGGAGTGCATGCCGCCGACGGCTATGCCCGGGCGACCGGCCGGGTCGGCGTGGCCATCGCCACCTCCGGGCCGGGGGCGACCAACACGGTGACCGGCATCGCCACCGCCTACATGGACTCGATCCCCATGGTGATCATCACCGGCCAGGTCCCCACGGCCCTGATCGGCAACGACGCCTTCCAGGAGGTGGACATCGTCGGCATCACCCGCCCCTGCACCAAGCACAACTTCCTGGTGAAGGACGTGCGGGAGCTGGCCACCATCCTGAAGAAGGCGTTCTACATCGCCCGCACCGGCCGCCCCGGCCCGGTGCTGGTGGATATCCCCAAGGACGTGCAGATTGCCCAGACCGAGTTCAGCTACCCCGAGAGCATCGAGCTGCGCAGCTACAAGCCGACCGTCGAGGGGCATCCGAAGCAGATCGAGCGGGCGGTGGAGATGATCCTCGGCGCGAAGAAGCCGGTGGTCTACGTCGGCGGTGGGGTGGTGCTGGGTAACGCCGCGGCCGAGCTGACCGAATTCTGCCGGACGCTGGAGCTGCCGGTGACCACCACCCTCATGGGCCTCGGCTCGTTCCCGGAGAACGACCCCAACTCCCTGCGGATGCTCGGGATGCACGGCACCTACTACGCCAACATGGCCATGACCAACACGGACGTGCTGGTGGCGGTCGGCGCCCGCTTCGACGACCGGGTGACCGGCAAGCTCTCCACCTTTGCCCCCCATGCCAGGATCATCCACATCGACGTCGACCCGACCTCCATCAAGAAGAACGTCCGGGTCGACCTCCCCATCGTCGGCGACGTGAAGGGGGTCCTGCAGCGGATGATCAAGGTCGCCGAGGCGAACAAGGAGAAGGTCGCCCTGCTGAAGGAGGCGATGCTCCCCTGGAAGGAGGAGATCGCGGCCTGGAAGGAGAAGCACCCCCTGACCTACAAGCACGCATCGTCGGTCATCAAGCCCCAGTACGTCATCGAGAAGCTGCGGGAGCTCTCCAATCCCGACGCCATCGTAGCCACCGACGTGGGACAGCACCAGATGTGGACCGCCCAGTTCTTCGGCTTCACCGCCCCCCGGACCCTGCTCAGCTCGGGCGGCCTCGGCACCATGGGGTACGGCCTGCCGGCTGCCATGGGAGCCCAGGCAGGATTCCCGGGACGCCAGGTCATCTGCGTCTGCGGTGACGGCGGCGTGCAGATGAATATCCAGGAACTGGCCACCATCGTGCAGAACCGGCTGCCGGTCAAACTGGTCATCCTCAACAACAACTTCCTCGGCATGGTGCGCCAGTGGCAGGAGCTCTTCTTCGACAAGCGCTACTCCCAGACCTGCATGGAGCTCCCCATCGACTTCATCAAGCTGGCCGAGGCCTACGGGGCCAAGGGGTTCCAGGCGACCAGGCACGAAGAGGTGGAGGAGACGATCAAGAAGGGGTTCGCCACCGACGGGCCGGTCATCATGGAGTTCAAGATAGCCCGGGAGGAGAAGGTACTCCCCATGGTTCCGGCCGGGGCGTCCCTGAACGAGATGGTGCTGAACGCATAACTTCAGGCACGGTGCAGAAGGCGCGGGGCGCCAGGTTGATGTCCTGGAGCCCGGAGCCTGGTGCCGGAGCCTGCATTGAGGAGATTATTTCATGAAACATACGATTTCGGTGCTGGTTGAAAACGAGTTCGGCGTGCTGTCCCGTGTGGCGGCGCTCTTTTCCGGGCGGGGATTCAACATCGACTCTCTGTCCGTGGCGCCGACCAACGACGAAAGCATATCCCGCATCACCCTGGTGACGGGCGGGGACGAGCAGGTCCTTGAGCAGATTTCCAAGCAGCTCAACAAGCTGGTCGATGTCATCAAGGTGATCGACTTCACCGATGGCAGCGGCATCGAGCGTGAGATGGCCCTGATCAAGGTGACCGCCGAGGACGAAAGCAGGGCGGAAGTGTTGCGCATTGTCGACATCTTCCGCGCCAAGATCATCGATGTCACCCCCAAGTCCTATACCATCGAGGCGACCGGCTCCCCCACCAAGATCGACGCCATCCTCGAACTTCTCCGTCCCCTGGGGCTGAAGGAGCTGGTGCGGACGGGGACGGTGGCCATCGGTCGCGGCGCCAAAGGCTGGAAAGGCTAGAAGGAGCGCGACTTTTCCGCAATCTCGGCGTTGGTCGTCGGAATCACTTGTGCGGCGTAGCAGTCCCTCTCTCTATCTCTCCCCCAGAGGGGGAGAGTACTCAATGTCCTCTCCCTTTGGGAGAGGGATAGGGTGAGGGTGGCTACGCCTCCGCGCGATTCCTAGCCCGCCTTGACCTTGCGAAAAATTCACGCTCCTGAAAATATTGACAATAGTTCAGAGCAGATTTTCTGCTGACAAAAACATGGAGGAAACGAATGAACGTTTATTACGATCGTGATTGTGATATCGCCATCATCAAGGGGATGAAAGTGACCATCGTCGGTTACGGCTCCCAGGGGCATGCCCATGCCTGCAACCTGAAGGATTCCGGGGTCGACGTGACCGTGGCTCTGCGCGCCGGTTCCCCGTCGGCAGTCAAGGCCCAGAACCACGGACTGAAGGTGGCTTCCGTGGCTGACGCCGTGGCGACCGCCGACCTGGTGATGATCCTCACCCCGGACGAGTTCCAGTCCCGTCTCTACCGGGACGAGGTCGAGCCGAAGCTGAAGAAGGGCGCCACCATGGCCTTTGCCCACGGCTTTGCCATCCACTACAACCAGGTCGTCCCCCGGGCCGACCTGGACGTCATCATGATCGCCCCCAAGGCCCCGGGACACACGGTCCGTTCCGAGTTCGTCAAGGGTGGCGGCATTCCCGACCTGATCGCCGTGTTCCAGGATGCCTCGGGCAAGGCCCGCGAGGTGGCCCTCTCCTATGCCAGCGCCATCGGCGGCGGCCGCACCGGCATCATCGAGACCACCTTCAAGGACGAGACCGAGACCGACCTGTTCGGTGAGCAGGCAGTCCTCTGCGGTGGCGCGGTGGAACTGGTCAAGGCGGGCTTCGAAACCCTCGTGGACGCTGGTTACGCCCCCGAGATGGCCTACTTCGAGTGTCTCCACGAGCTCAAGCTGATCGTCGACCTGATGTACGAAGGCGGCATCGCCAACATGAACTACTCCATCTCCAACAACGCCGAGTACGGCGAGTATGTCACCGGTCCCCGGGTCATCAATGACCAGAGCCGGGCAGCCATGAAGGAGTGCCTCGCCAACATCCAGAACGGCGAGTACGCCAAGCGTTTCATCCTCGAGGGGATGGCCAACTACCCTGAGATGACGGCACGCCGCAGGCTCAATGCCGCCCACCCCATCGAGCAGGTGGGTGAAAAACTCCGGAGCATGATGCCCTGGATCCAGAAGATCGTCGACAAGAGCAAGAACTGATTGCTGACTGACCCTGTGGAGAGGCCGGGTGCCGGGTGCGTTTGCGCCTTGTCACCCGGCCTTTCTGTTGTTATGATGCACACTAAAACAGCGGTGCCATGACACTGCCGATGGACTACAATCACTATGCGTAATCAGAATACTCCAGTTGCCGTCGAGGGGGTCCCCTTCATCGCCCTGTTCGGGGGCGCTGCGGCACTTCTCTATCTCGTTGCGGGCAGCGCCCACTCCGTCATCCTCTCTGTCCTTGCGGGGATCATGGCACTGCTCACCCTCTTCACGGTGTTCTTCTTCCGTAACCCCCACCGGGTCATCCCGGCCGTGGAAAACGGCGTGCTCGCCCCGGCCGACGGGAAGATCATCTTCCTCGGCGAAGCCAGGGAGGAGCAGACGGGGGAGGAGATGCTCAAGATCAGCATCTTCATGTCGGTGTTCAATGTCCACATCAACCGTGTCCCCCTGACCGGCAGGATCGTCGACAACTTCTACGTCAAGGGGAAATTTCTCGACGTGCGCGACGAGCGGGCTACCTTCGAAAACGAGCGCAACGGCCTGGTCATCGAGACATCCCGGGGGCTCAAGGTGGTCGTGGTCCAGGTCGCCGGCCTCATTGCCCGGCGCATCGTCTGCTACCCCAGGGTGGGGGAGATGATCATCATGGGGCAGCGCTACGGCCTGATCCGATTCGGTTCGCGTCTGGATGTCTACCTTCCCAGGGGATCTGAACTTCTCGTCAAGCCAGGAGAAAAGACCGTCTGCGGGGAAACCGTGCTGGGGATTCTGCCATGAGCGAACAGGGGATCAGCAGGTCGGAAAGCATGCGCAAGGGGATATACATCCTCCCCAACCTGTTCACCACCGGCAGTCTCTTTGCCGGTTTCTACGGGATGATTTCCGGTGTGAACGGCGATTTCCGCACCGCGGCCATCTGCATCCTGATCTCCGCGGTGTTCGACGGCCTGGACGGCAAGGTGGCACGGGCGACCGGCACGACCAGCAAGTTCGGGGTGGAGTACGATTCCCTGGCCGACCTGGTGGCCTTTGGCGTGGCACCGGGGCTTATCATGTATTTCTGGGCGCTCAGACCCTTCGGCCGCCTGGGGTGGCTGGCCGCCTTCCTCTTCGTGGTCTGCGGCGCCCTGCGGCTCGCCCGCTTCAACGTGCAGGTCGATACGGTGGAGAGCAAGCGCTTCGTCGGGTTGCCGATCCCGGCGGCAGCCAGCATGGTCTCGGCCACGGTCCTCTTTTTCCACCATATGGGGTGGCCCAGTTCCTACAAGAAGCTGGCCATCCTGATCCTCATCTACTGCCTCGCCTTTCTCATGGTTTCCAGCATCAAGTACTACTCCTTCAAGGATCCGGAGCTGATCAAGAGGCAGCCCTTCGGTTTCCTGGTGCTGGCCGTCCTGCTGCTCATCGTCATTGCCGCCGAACCGGCCATCATGATGTTCGTCCTCTTCGTCTGCTACATCCTCTCCGGTCCCGTGACGTTCCTGGTGACCTGGCCACGGCGCAGGCGCCTGGAGAAGGCGCTCCACAAGGGACACGAGGAGATGGTCCAGTCCGGAAGGAAGTCTGACAGCTGAACCGTCCGGCCATGGCGCCGCTGCGCACCGCGGCTTCCGCGCCTGTTTGGCCCGGTAAAAGAAGTTTTGTCCCCGCAAAACTTCCGTAACCGGAGCGGAAAACTCCTTGACACTCTCGCGGATATTTTCCTATCATCATCAAAACCTCAAAGGCAGTGATGAGGAGTAGTAGTCTTTCCTCTTTTCCCAGAGAGCCGGTGGGTGGTGCAAACCGGTAAAAGAGCAGATGAACTCGCCTCGGAGCCGCTCCGGTGAACACAGTAGCCGGAGCCGTCCCGCCCACGTAACGGGTGAAATGAGACCCGTTCCAGCGGTTCGATGTGAGTCCATGCCTACGCCGGCGTGGAGTCAGAGGCGAAGCGCCGACGGGTGAATAAGGGTGGTACCGCGGAGACAGCAAGCCTTCGCCCCTTGTTTTTGGGGCGAAGGCTTTTTTATTGCTGGCATTACGGCAATTATTTGCAACACTTAAGGACGTGACGGAAAAACACTGACGGGAGGAACAGATGGCACAGGAACAAGCGGTGAAGACGGTCAAAATATTCGACACAACCCTGCGCGACGGTGAACAGTCACCGGGCAACAGCATGAATATCGAGGAAAAGCTGAGGATTGCCAAGCAGCTTGAAAAACTCAACGTCGACGTCATCGAGGCCGGTTTTCCCATCGCCTCGGAGGGTGATTTCGAAGCGGTCAAACGGATTGCCCAGACCATCAGGGGACCGGAAATCGCCGGGCTCTGCCGTTCCAGTGACAAGGACATCGACCGGGCGTGGGAGGCGCTGCAGTATGCCGGTGAGAAGGGGCGTATCCACACCTTCATCGCCACCTCTGACATTCACATGAAGTACAAGCTGAAAATGGAGCCTGGGCGGGTGCTGGAGTCGGCGGTCAAGGCGGTGAAGCGCGCCGCTTCCTATACGCCCAACGTGGAGTTTTCCTGCGAGGATGCCGTCCGCACCCGGCTGCCGTTCCTGGCAGAGGTTGTGGCCGCGGTCATCGATGCGGGGGCGACGACGGTCAACATCCCGGACACGGTGGGCTACACCATCCCCTTCGAGTACTTCGACATCATCCGCTACCTGAAGGAGAACGTGGCCAACATCGACAAGGCGGTCATCTCCGTCCACTGCCACAACGACCTGGGGCTGTCGGTTGCCAACTCCATTGCCGCGGTCCAGGCCGGGGCGGGGCAGGTCGAGTGCACCATCAACGGTATCGGCGAGCGGGCGGGTAACTGCTCCCTGGAAGAGTTCGTCATGATACTGAAGACGCGGCGGGACATCCTGCCGTTCAGCACCAACGTGGTGACCGAGCAGCTCACCCCGGCGAGCCGTCTCCTCTCCACCATCACCGGCATCATGGTCCAGCCCAACAAGGCCATCGTCGGCGGCAATGCCTTTGCCCACGAGTCGGGCATCCACCAGCACGGCATGCTGATGGAGAAGTCGACCTACGAGATCATGACCCCCGAGTCGGTGGGGCTGAAAACCAGCTCCCTGGTCCTGGGCAAGCACTCCGGCCGTCACGCGTTCAAGAAGCGGCTCGAGGAGCTCGGCTACGAGCTGGATGACGAAAAGCTCAACAAGTCGTTCGAGCGTTTCAAGAACCTGGCCGACCTGAAGAAGGAGGTCTTCGACGAGGACCTGGATGCGATCATGACCGAGGAGACCATGCGGAATGCGGAGAAGTACAGGCTCGAGCACATCACCGTGACCTGCGGGTCGTTCGCCGTTGCTACCGCGACCGTCCAGATGGAGATCGACGGGGTGTCGGCCAGGACGGCGGAGCTGGGGGACGGCCCGGTCGATGCCACCCTCAAGGCCATCAAGAAGCTGACCAAGTGCACCGGCAAACTCCAGACCTACAACGTGGGATCCATCACCGGCGGGACCGACGCCCAGGGGGAGGTGACGGTCAAGGTGGCGGAGGGGGACCGCACGGTAACGGGCAGGGGCTCGTCCACCGATATCATCGAGGCATCGGCCAAGGCGTACATCAATGCCCTGAACCGGCTCTATGCCCTGAGGGAGACGCAGGCCCTGGAGAGCGGGAGCCTGTAACCTCCTGGGATGCGACAGACGAAAAAGCCCGGTGCAGTTGATCTGCACCGGGCTTTTTTTATATCTGCCAACGGTTGCCGGAAGGGAGTCCGTGCCGTCACTCTGCCGCGAAGTCCCGCTGATGGGCATCCAGCTCGGCGGGGGTGAACCGGTTCGCCCGCTGGATGGCCAGGATGGCGACCAGGGTCAGGGGGAGGAACATGATGAACAGGCCGGTCACGGCGATCTGCCGTTCGCCGATGAGCAGGGCGACGGTCAGGTTGAACATGATGACCGAGAGGTAGAGCGCGGGACCGAACAGTGGACTGCCGGGAAGCCGGTGATACCACCTGCGGAAGGTCTCCTCCTCCGGCACGATACGGTCCAGCAGTTGCAGGGCGAAGATCATCAGGGCGCTGGTCAGCCACCATCCCAGGTAGTTGGAGAGGGGGACCCCGAAATGGCACCCTGCTTCCCGGTAGCCGTAAATCTGGCCGAGGAACCAGCGCTCCCCCTGGAGCGAGACCGGATCGATGATGATATCCAGGTAGGTCTGCAGCAGCGAGCCGAGGAGGAGGGCAGGGAATGAGCGCCTGATGGCGTGGGTTTCCAGGATGGCCAGACTGTACCGCCCGCTCCTGAGGGGGGACAGGATCAGGAGCGCCACGCTGTAGCTGCAGTAACAGAGGAATACGTAGGAGAGGGAGTCGAAAAAGGGGACCCCGGCGATCCAGAGCTCTCGTGCGCTGGTCCTGTCGATGTAGTAGTACCAGCCGTAGGGGAAACCGGTATTGATCGAGGATAATTCGGAGAGGAAGGCGACCAGGTAGCCTGCGACGGTGAACAGTGCCGTCTTGCGCCAGCCGAGATGGGGGACCGCCGCCAGCAGGTAGGCGGCGAAGAAGGCGAACACATAGGGGCGCGAGACGACGGTCCCGACAGCGAGCTCCAGAACTCCGTGCATGTCAGAATATCGTCCCCAGGATGCTGCCGAAGATGGAGATCGGCCCGCTGTCGCTGATCCCTTCGGCGGCTTTTTCGACCTTCTTCATGGCTGCCGTGGCGTCGCGGTAGAGCTTGTCCTCGTTCAGCAGCTTGCCGAGGGAGCCTTCACCCTTGTTGATTTTCTGGGTGATTTCACTGAGGTTTTTGGTCGTGGTCTTCAGGTCGGCGTACATGGCGTCGTCGTTGACGAGCTTGCCGATGGTCCCTTCTCCCCGGTTGATCTTGGCCGTGACCTCTTTGATCTCCTTGAAGCCGGCGCTGACGTTGTTGGCCCCTTCACGCAGGTCGTTCATGGCCCCCCTGACATCTGTGTAGAGGGTGGGATCGTTAACCAGCTTGCCCAGGGTCCCTTCGCCGTTGTTGATCTTGGCGGCGATGCTGTTGATGTTCGTGCCGGCGTCATTCAGGGTCTTGTAGAGCTGTTTGTCGTTGAGGAGCATGGCAAGGGAGCCGTCACCCTGATCGATCTTGCCGGTGATGCTCTTGAGGTTGGCGACCGTGTCCCTGATGCCGCCGCGGTTTTCATCCAGCATGGCCGAGACCTGGCCCATGACCCGGTCCTGGTTTTTGTTCAGGCTGTTGATCAGCACCTTGGCATCCTTGACCGCGTCGCTGACGTTGTCCACGATGACGTCGATGTTCGCCGTATCTCTCCCCTGTACCGTCTTCCCCTGGGCCAGGAGCGGCGCCCCGGGAGAGCCGAAGGAGAGGCTGAGGAACTGACCGCCGAGCAGGTTGGTCAGCCGCAGGCTCGCAACGGTATCAATCTTTATCTTCGTGTCGTCCCTGACCTCGAAGACGATCTCCACGTTGGTGTCGTGGACGACGATCTTCGTGATCCTCCCCACGTTGACCCCGGCGAGGCGTACCGGGTCGCCGACCTTCAGTCCGGTCACCGAGGTGAGGTAGGTGTTGTAGGTGAGCTTCCGTTCAAAGGGGTTCCATTTCTCGCCGACTTCGAGCATGGCGCCGAGCAGAAACAGACCGACGATGAAAAAAAGGCCGACTTTTCGTTCTATCTTATAGGACATGAGTCCTCCTTGCGTAAACGTTACATCAGGATGCGGGTCAGGATATAGTCGGCAACCAGGATCATCATGAAGGAGAGCACCACGGACCTGGTCGTGGAGCGGGCAATTCCCCGGGGCCCACCACTGGTGATGAAGCCGATGTAGCAGCAGACCAGGGCGATGATCCCGCCGAAGGTGAACGCCTTGATCAGTCCCTTGCCGATCTCCTTCAGCTTGAGAGCATCCTCCAGGCTGTCGTAGTAGGTCCAGTAGGAGACGAAGATCTGGGGGTGAAAATTGCTGATCATCGCGCCACCGGCAATGCCGACCAGGTCCGCGTAGACTACCAGGGCCGGAACGCAGACCAGGCAGGCGATGAGCCGCGGCATGGCAAGGTAGCGTACGGGGTGGATGTCCAGGGTTTTCAGGGCATCGATCTCCTCGTAGACCTTCATGACCCCGATCTCGGCGGCCATGGCCGAGCCGGCACGTCCGGCAACGAGGAAGCTGGTCATGACGGGGCCCAGTTCCCGTACCATGGAGTGGCCGACGATGGCGCCGATGATGTTCTGCCCGCCATATTTGTTCAGTTCGATCCCGGTCTGCAGCGCCAGGACCATGCCGACGAAAAAGGCCATGACCGAGGCAACGGGCAGCGTTTCGTAGCCGATGATGAGCATCTGGGTGGCGATGCTGTGTATGTTGCGGGGGGCCTCCCGGAAAAAATATACCGTCTGCCAGAGGAGGATGACCATCTCGCCAACTGTTTCGAGAAAGGCCAGAATCTTTTCGCCCGTGTAGTCGAGAAATCGTTTCAAGGTTTACGCTCGCCCGTTGTATGCCCGGGGTCTTTCTCCCCCAGGGTGATGTCCCATGGCAGCCAGAAGAGAGACAGGCTGCTGACGCCGGATGCCTCCCGGTATTGTATCAGACCTTTCAGAAACTGCACTTCGGAGGTTCGTGGTGTCGACCGGTACCTGACGAGGGGGAAGAGTTCCCATGCAAGGTCACCCCTGTTTTTCTCGTGCCAGTAGAGGTTCCAGAGAATCGACAGCGAGGAGTCCCCGCTGCCGCTCCACCGGTGCGAGTAGATGCGCCAGAGCGGTGCCCAGCTCTTTTCGATCCCCTCGCGATCCAGGACCGGTTCTATCAAGGCCGGGAGGGTGAGACTCATGTTGTCTTCCGTATCCCTGCCGTAGAGGAACAGGGGCCAGAGTGCCGTCCTGCGGCGGCTCCTGTCGTCGACTGCCCAGCTCTCCAGTTTGTCCGAAAAGAGAAAATAGAGCAGCCGCTGCCGTTCCTGGCGGTACACGCTGGACTGCAGGGTGTCGAGACGGTACAGAGGCCAGAGGTACCAGCTTTTCGTCGCATCGGGGGTGGTTTCCGAGGAATAGAAGGGGAGGAACTTCGTCACGGTCCGTTTCTCGCCCCGTACCGTCAGCCAGAACGGCCAGAAAATATCCCACTCCTCCTCCTTGGCCTTCGTATCGGTGGAGTGACCGAAAAAGGGCCAGAGCCAGGTGTTGGAGTGCACCGACGGGGATTCGAATGAGCCGTACAGGGGGAAAAGGTTGAACCGGGTGGACGGGTTGTCCGTATCGAGGCCACGCTTTTCATACAGGTAGATGGGCCAGAGGGCAAAGGTACTGCTGTAGACCCCCTCCTTGGCACTGTGTCCGTACAGGGGCCAGAACTGGAACCCCGACTCCCTTTCCCCTGAAGTGACGGTGAAAAACGGATAGAGCAGGTTGTAGTTGGTCGTCCCCTTTTTCACGGTCCGCGAGTAGAGGGGGAAGAGGACATAGTGGTACTCGTCCTTCCAGAAACGTTCATACAGGTCGCCGTACAGGGGGAAGATCGAGGTGTAGGGGCCGTACTTCCTGGATTCTCCCGAGATGATGAAAGGGAAGATCATGAACTTGCTCTCTGCATTGGCCGGTTCGTCCTTCCGGAACGTGTCACGCTGCAGGAGGTGGAGCACTTCGAAGCGGCTGACCTCGGGGGTATGCTCGGACGATGCCAGCGGGTAGAGGTAGGTCGTAGCAGAGGTTGCCGCCGTAGTGTTGCTCTCCCTGTGGAAGAGCGGTCTGAACGAGGAGATGGTGGTGTCACCGTTCTCTTCGAATGTCAGCAGCGGACCGAGGAGAGAGAGCTTTCTCGTTCTATTCTGAGGGTTTTCACGGTAGTCAAGCAGCGGCCCGAGCGTGAAGAGTCTCCCCTCGTCCGGAACGGGCTGCTGGGTTTCCGCCCCTGCCGCTGCCGAAACGAGGTAGAGGAGGGTCAGAAACGTGTATGTAGCGAGGCGAAAAAACATGGTGACGGTATCCGATGAAGCTCTGTTTGCCGGCAGTTCCGGAAAATTAATTATTTGCCACGGTCGCTGGGAATAGTCAAACAAAAACGTCACGGATTTCAGACTGTTGAGTCATGAAAAAAGCCCGCTTGGTGCGGGCTTGGCGTGTTTTCGTCGGTGCGTGCGGTGGTCAGTATTTCTGGTCGGCGTAGTCCACCCACCCTCCGGCCAGGACCAGGGCCTTGTCGAAGGGGGAGATGTCGAATGAAAACTCCCTGGTGGTCCCCCCCTGCTGCAAGCTCAGCTTCTGTGCTTCGATGTCGATGCTGATGGTTGCGTCATCGCTCTCGCTGGCGAAGATGATATCCAGCTGCTCCTTGGGGAGCTCGATGGCTGCCATGCCGCAGTTGAACATGTTCTGCCTGAAAATCCGGGCAAAGGACTCGGCAATGACGGCGGTGATGCCGTTGACCTCGAACACCCAGGGGGCATGTTCCCGGGAGGAGCCGCAACCGAAGTTCGCCCGGGATACGATGACCCGCGCCGCCTTCGTCTTCGCACCTTTCGGGTCGAATCCCGGGAGTTTCAGGTCTTCCAGGATGTACGGTTTCAGGTCCTGCTTGGTGATCTCGGTCAGGTACTTGGCCGGTATGATTTCGTCCGTGTTGATATCGCTGCGATCCAGGAACAGGACCGGGCCGCCGAATGTTTTCATAGGTGTTCTCCTTGCAACGGATATGAGTGAATGAACGGTTCAGCTGCCGCATGCCATGGGAGGCATGCGGCGGGAATACCCTACAGGTACTTTCTCGGATCGGCCAGCGTCCCTTCGATGGACGTTGCGGCGCTGGTGGCCGGCGACATCAGGTGGACCATCCCCCCCTTGCCCATCCTTCCCATGAAGTTGCGGTTGGTGGTGGATGCGCAGACCTCCCCTTCGGCAAGGACGCCGTTGCTCATCCCCAGGCAGGCGCCGCAGGTGGGATTGGTGACGCAGAACCCGGCGTCCATGAAGATCTCGATAAGCCCTTCCTGCATCGCGGCCTGGTAGATGGCCGGAGTGGCCGGGGAGAGGATCCCCCGCACGTTCGGGGCGATCTTCTTCCCCTTGAGGATCTGGGCGGCAATCCTCAGGTCCTCGAGCCGGCCGTTGGTGCAGGAGCCGATGTAGATCTGGTCGACCCGGGTCCCGGCCATTTCCGTGACCGGCTTGACCTGGTCCGGTTTGTAGCCGAAGGTGACGACGGGGACGAGGTTGGAGACGTCGATGTTCAACTGGCTGTCATACACGGCATCGTCGTCGGAGTGCCATTTCCGGAAGTCGGCAAGTGCCGCTTCCCTGGAGGGGTAGTCGTTGCTGATGAAGGGCCAGAGATAGTCGACGGTCACCTGGTCCGGCATGCAGATGCCGGACGTGCCCCCTGCCTCGATGGCCATGTTGCACAGGGTCATGCGGGATTCCATGCTCATGGCGTCGATGACCGGCCCGCGGAACTCCATGACCTTGTCCGTCGCGCCGTTCACGGTGAGCTGGCCGATGATATGGAGGATGACATCCTTGGCAAAGACCCCCTTGGGAAGGGAGCCGGTCACGTTGATCCGGATGGTCTTCGGTTCGCGGAAGGCACAGACCCCCTTGAGGATGCCGACTTCGAGGTCCGTGGTGCCGACCCCGGCGGCAAAGGCACCGAAGGCACCGTGGGTGCAGGTGTGGGAATCCCCCATGATGACCGTGTACCCCGGGCGGATGAAGCCTTTCTCCGGGAAGAGGGCGTGGCAGACGCCGTTGGCGCCGACGTCGAAGAAGTCCTTTACCCCGTGGCGGTGGGCCCAGTCGCGGAGGATCTTCGCCTGGGTGGCGGTTTTCGTGTCCTTGCTCGGCGTGACGTGGTCGATGACCGCCTTGATCTTGCTGCTGTCGAATATGCGGTCCTTGCCCCGTTCCATCAGGTCGGCAATGGCAATGGGGGTGGTGATTTCGTGGCACATGACCACGTCGAGCCTGAGAACCTTTGTCCCCGGGAACGGTTCGTCCACGAGGTGTGCCGCAAATATTTTTTCTGCCGTGGTTTTACCCATAGCTCTGCTCCCTTTCGTTCGGTAGGTATGATGTTGTGATTACTTCGCGTAATGTAGCGAAAACGTGCAAAGGAGGTCAATTTAATAATTGTTCGATATTGCTTAACTGTTTGCACGTCAAATGGGCAAGGTGCTATACTCCCGCCAAAATCGCGGAGGGATGCTGTCCGAATGCCGATAGAGCTGAGTTTTTCACGGAAGAATGAGGAAGTAGACGGTCTGATCCAGGAGCTTATCACCAAGGTCGGAGGAATCCATCACCCCTCCCTGGTGAAGGAGATGATCATAGCCGCCCTCAAGGCGGGCCAGGAGACAACCTATCTGGCCGACATGAAAATGCTGAACAATACGATGAAGGAGATGCGTTACACCAACAAGGTATTCGCTCCCTACCGGCACAAAAAGAAGGTGACCATTTTCGGCTCTGCCCGCACGGGGCCGGACGAAGCCAACTACCAGCTCTGCAGGGAATTCAGCCGGCGCCTGGTGGAGCGGGGGTTCATGATCATCACCGGCGGCGGTCCCGGGATCATGCAGGCCGGGAACGAAGGGGCCGGCAGTGACAACTCGTTTGCCGTCAATATCCATCTCCCCTTCGAGCAGGCGCCCAACATCGTTATGGCCAGGACGCCGCGCCTGATCACCTACAAATACTTCTTCAACCGCAAGGTTGCCTTCGTCAAGGAGTCGGATGCCATCGCGGTCTTTCCGGGCGGTTTCGGAACCCTGGACGAGGCCATGGAGGTTTTTACCCTGATCCAGACCGGGAAGACCACGCCGAAGCCGTTGCTGCTCATTGATGATGAAACCGGCTACTGGGAAGGGTGGTTTGAGTTCGTCAAGACCAAACTCCTCGGCAAGGGGTTTGTGTCGGCGGACGATTTTTCCATTTTCACCATCACCAGGGACATTGACGAGGCGATCCAGGTTATCGAGGGATTCTATTCCAATTATCACTCCCACCGCTTCGTGGACGGCAAGCTCATCATCCGCCTCAACAGGGAGCTCAGCGACCAGCAACTGGATGAACTGGCTACCGAGTTTCCCGAACTGCTGCTCCCGGGGAGTGTCATCAGTCGGACTCCGGCGCTCCCCGAAGAGGTCGACGAGCCGGATACCCTCCATCTGCCCCGGATCATCATCGACTTCGACCATCATCACTACGGCCTTCTGATCGCATTCATCCGCCAGATCAACATGTTTTAGCACGTTGCGGGGAGTGATAAAAAAATGTTGACATCGACAATTACGCAATGCTAATGTAACGTGCGCAGTTCGGTATCGGAAGTTTTTGCAGTTCCAGGAATCCGTTACATGGCCACAATGTTGGACCTGAGAGAATTCCTGCCTCAAGACTCCGGCAGCTGCAGTACACACGCAAACCGGCACGATAGGCCGGAGCCTAAAAGGAGGCAGGAAATGGCACAGGGTAAAGTCAAGTGGTTCAACGATGCAAAGGGTTTCGGTTTCATCGAGCAGGAGAATGGCGATGACGTATTCGTACACTTCTCCGCCATCATCAGCGACGGCTTCAAGTCGCTTGCCGAAGGTGAGTCCGTGACGTTCGACGTTGTCAACGGGCCCAAAGGCCTTCAGGCTGCCAACGTTCGCAAGGGTTAATTCCCGCCTTGAACAGAAAAAAGCCCCGCCGGCATGCCGGCGGGGCTTTTTTTGTCTGAACAGCAGGGGTCAGGCCCTGGCAGTGGTCGGGGTGGCGGCATTCGTTCTCCGGCGCCAGGCAAGCAGGCCCCCGCCAAGGATGAGGTTCAGCAGCGCCGCGCACAAAACCGCTCCGGCATGTTCCACCGCGAAGATCAGCGGCGCCAGCGCCACCCTTGTCAGGAACCGCAGGGTCTCGTGATGACGGATGAATTCAGCGGCCGGAGGGCTGTACCTGTAGTAGAGCGACACCAGAATCCTCCCCGGGGTGTTGGTCAGCAGGTAGTTGTCCCTGAATTTTCTCAGGACCATGACCTTGGGGTGAAGATAGCTGCCGTACGCCGCGGTGGCGATGAAACATCCACCGCCGCCACCACCGCCGCCGCTGCTTACGGGGGGGGTGGTGCCGTCGGTGGAGAACTGGGCAACCTGGCCGTTGAGATCGCTGGTGTTGTCGATGATCAGGGCTACCTCTGCGGTGGCCGGGCCGTTGAAGTCCGTGACGGTTATGCTGGACGTGGCGGCGTCAAAGTAAAACTCCTGGAAGCTCCCGTTGACGAGCTTCTTGATGGCGAGAACTGCCAGGGTGACCGGTTTCTGGCTGAACGTCAGGTGGAGGTCTGCCGGTGCGGAGGCGGAGGGGATGAATTTATAGAACGCCAGGGCATAATGGTTCGGGAGGGATACGGACGGCGGTGGCGTCGTCGTGGCGTTGACCGGGTAGGTGGTGTAGGTGGCCGCGAAGGCCAGGGGGTGGCGATAGAGGATCGATATTTCGTTCGTGTGGGTGGTCCAGTTCTGTTCGTAGAGGCGCTTGCCGAACTGGAGCGACTCGGCGGCCAGGGTGCTGGATGAGACAGCGAGTACGCTGTCGATGACCGGCAGCATGGGGATGTCGTTGCCGTTCAGGGCGGTCGTCTGCCCGAGCTTGGTCCAGATCGAGCGGATGATGTCTGTCCCATGGGTCTCGGCCAGGAAACGGTTGAAAATCCAGCGCCCATAACCCCCTCCGGTTGTGAGCGAGACCGGCGTATCGAGGCTCAGGGAAGGATTTTGCAGGTAGACGAGCGAGTAGTCGTAGAGCTGGTTCACCGAGTCGTAGATTTCATCTTCCATCCATGTCGAGGTCGCCTCCGCATACCATACTTCGAAGAAATAGTTGTAGCCGTACTGGATGGCATGGTGGAACTCGTGGGCAGCCGTTATCTGGAGAGCGGGCGTACCGTTGTAGGGCGCGTAGACCGGGTCGGCGAAGTCGTTGTCAATGACGATGTAACTGGTGGCGACCTGCCCGGTCAGCGTTTCGGTCTGGGTATGGCCGAATTCATTCAGGCTGGCCAGTTGCTGCAGGTAGATGTCGTAGGGAATGGTGGGCGGTGCCGCGTAGCCGAATGTCATGACTTCCCGTGCATAGACGTTTTCAAACGTGTCGGCAACGGTCCTGACCCAGTCGGGGGTGGTACTGGGAGGAGTGGTCGTCAGCGGTGGAGCGTCGCTGCCGGAGGTGGCGTAGTGGATGACGAAATGCCCGCCGGTGGAGGTGTAGGTCGCCTCGCCGGTCAGGACCGGTCGTGCCAGGTACTTGGCCAGGGTCTTTTGCGTGCCGCTCTCCAGTTTGGTCCAGTCGCGGGTCAGGTCGTGGCGCAGCGGCAAGCCGCAGCGACGAACCGGGTACGCTGCGCCGGTTTTCAGCAGTGAGGGGGGGGAGGCAAGTTCGCCGAACTGCTCAAGGTAATAGGTGTCCAGTTCTCCCCCGTATGCCAGGCTTGCGCTGAGCAGTACCGCTATGATCAGGGTCCTTGCGAATGTTTTCATCAGTCGACCATCCTTTTCCCCCCCCTGATGGTAACGAGGGTCGTTTTCCCTTCGAATACCCTGGCCGGGCTTCCCGCGCCGCGACAGGAAAATTCGTACTCTCCGGGGTAGAGCGTTTCGATGAACAGGCCTCGGTCGTCGGTCCTGGTGACAAAGACTCCGTCGCTGGCGCTTTTGATGGTTATCTGCTCGTCCGCATAGGGGGTGCTGCCGGATGTGTCTGCTAGTTTGCCGCCGCTGGTCTGGAGGTAGCAGACGCCGGCGACTGCGCCGACCTTTGCCGGTAACCGGCCGATATCCGCCGCCTCGGGGCCCATTTTTTCGGTTCGGGGGATGAACCCGTCCCGAATCCAGAGCGACGGCATCCCCTCCCGTTCGCCGGGGACGAAGCCGGTGCCGTTGAAGGAGAACGGCTGCCAGGTCGAGGCTGTCGTGGCTGGCAGGGTGCATGAAGAGAGGGACATGAGGGTGATGAGCGGCAGAATGAGCGGTTTCAGATTCATGCCAGTTTCTCCAGTGTAGGGGCCAGGGCATCTGCCAGGGCGGTGCCGGCCCTTCTGGCATTGGCTGCCAGGCGCAAGAGTTGCGGGAGCATCCCCGGATTGCCGAGGAGGGTGATCGCGGTCCTTCCGCGATTCAAGGTGAAATCCCGGTTGAACAGTCGCGTGACCAGTGCCGATGGGTCTTCGTCGCTGGCATCGCTCACGGCACGAAGCGCTGCGACCGGTATCCGTGCCTCGTGGCAGGTCCGGATCACCGCGGCACTCTCCATCTCGAGGACGGGATTGCTTACAGTATAGGGGATGAACGGGCAAATGTCACTTTTGCCTGCAAAGGTGGCGGTGGAGACAAATGACCCCGGATGGCAGGCGGAGCCGAGTGTCTGGAGCATGATGCCGGCAAGACGGCTGTCCGGCTGCGGGGCTGGTGACAAGCTGCCGGAGGACCATGAGTACTGCTGTCGGGCGAGTACCAGGTCGCCGACGGATAGCCCCGGCGCGAGCGCGCCGCAGAATCCGGCGTTAAGCACCAGGTCCGGCCTGGCGGATTCGATGAGGGCAGCTGTTGCCGCGGCGGCCTGCGCCGGTCCCATGCCGCTCTCGATGAGAGTGACCGGGTTGTTGCCGGCCTGGAAGGTCCAGGCAGGGAAACCGGCCAGTCGCAGTTTTGACGATCCTGGAAAGCGCTTTGCGATCGGCCTGCTTTCCTGGGGGATTGCACATACGAGCCCGATGGTTGTCATGATGTGCTACTGTAGCAGAGGGAAGCGGAAAGGGCAACGGCAAGCCCTGTCGGGAATTTGTTTTTTGTCTTGACAAAAAAACATAGACTCCTCTATAGTTAACCCTTTACAAGGGTATATCTGCCCTGCGGTTTCGTTAATTTTTCCAGGTGCATGGGGGCTTCGGTCCGGCCCGGCCGGCGCCTCTCGTGGTGATTGTACCGATGTTTGATAATCTTTCCGACAAGCTCGAACTGGTATTCAAGAAGCTCCGCGGCCAGGGGGTGATGACGGAGGATAACATCAAGGAGGCGCTGCGCGAGGTTCGCCTGGTCCTACTTGAGGCCGATGTCAACTTCAAGGTCGTCAAGGAGTTTGTCGAAAAGGTCCGCGAGCGCGCCGTCGGCACTGAGGTCCTGAAAAGCCTCTCCCCCGGGCAGCAGGTCATCAAGATCGTCCACGATGAGCTGGTTGCCATGATGGGTGGCGGTGAGGACAACTCCCTCGACCTTGCGGCGAAGCCGCCGGTGGCGATCATGATGGTCGGCCTCCAGGGGGCCGGCAAGACCACCTCCTGCGGCAAGCTGGCCAAACACCTTCGTTCCCAGCGTCGCCGGCCCCTGCTCGTCCCCGCGGACGTTTATCGACCCGCGGCGATCGAGCAGCTGAAAACCGTCGGACGCCAGCTTGCCATCGATACCTTTGACTCCACAGCCGATCAGGATCCCGTGCAGATTTGCCGTGATGCCATTCGCTACGCCGAGCTGAACGGTTTCGATACGGTCATACTGGACACGGCCGGCCGTCATCAGATCGATGAATACCTGATGAACGAGCTTGTGCGCATAAGGGACGAGGTCTCCCCCCGGGAGGTTCTCTTTGTCGCCGATGCGATGACCGGTCAGGAAGCGGTGAATGTCGCTTCCGGTTTCAACGACAGGCTTGGCGTGACGGGTGTCGTCCTGACCAAGCTTGACGGTGATGCCAAGGGGGGGGCGGCGCTCTCCATCCGGGCGGTGACCGGCAAGCCGGTCAAGTTCGTCGGCCTGGGGGAGAAGCTGGACGCTCTCGAGGTGTTTCATGCCGACCGCCTGGTTTCCCGGATCCTCGGCATGGGGGATGTCCTGACCTTGGTGGAGAAGGCCCATTCCGTCTTCGACGCGGGTGAGGCCCAGCGTCTTCAGGAGAAACTGAAGAAGAACAAGTTCGACCTGGAGGATTTCCGCAGCCAGCTCCAGCAGATGAAGAAGCTCGGTTCCCTTGAGTCGATCATGGGCATGATCCCCGGCATGGGGAAGATGATGAAGCAGATGGAGGGGATGCAGCCGCCGGAGAAGGAGATGAAGCGGATCGAGGCGATCATCAACTCCATGACTCCGAAGGAGCGTGCCAACCACACCATCATCAACGGCAGCAGGCGCCTGCGGATAGCCAAGGGGAGCGGGACCACCGTGCAGGAGGTCAACCAGCTCCTGAAGCGCTTCGTCGAGGCCCAGAAGGTAGTGCAGCAGCTGCAGAAGATGGGCCCCATGGGGCTGATGAAGGGGATGCGCGGTATGAAGGGGATGGGGAAAGGGATGTTCCCTTTCTGAGAGACTGGTAATTGATTCACCGGGTGGTATAACACCATACAACACATATCGGAACGGATTAACCGTACGAATATCAGGAGGAAAAGATGGCTGTAAAAATGAGACTTGCCCGTGCAGGCGCCAAGAAAAAACCTTTCTACCAGGTGGTTATCGCCGATGAGCGTGCCAGGAGAGATGGCCGGTTCATCGCCAACGTGGGGACCTACGATCCCAACCAGAATCCTGCCGTCTTCAAGGTAGACGAAGGTGAAGCGCTCTGCTGGCTCGGCAAGGGGGTTCAGCCGACCGATACGGTCAGGCAGCTCCTGAAAAATGCCGGCATCTGGGCCAAGTTCACCACCAAGGCTGCCTGATAACCTGTTCCAAAACCGGCCCGCCGGCTATTCCAGAGACACAGAGGTTACCGACATGAGACAGCTCGTAGAGACCATTGCCAAAGCGCTTGTTGATGATCCCACCCAGGTACGGGCAACCGAAGAGATCGAAGAGGATACCACTGTCATCAAGCTGACCGTTGCCAAGGAGGACATGGGGCGGATCATCGGTAAAGAGGGCCGGACTGCAAAAGCTGTACGGACGCTGCTCAACGCGGTTTCCACCAAGGACAACAAGAAGGCCATCCTGAAGATTGTCGAGTAATGGCTGCCGATGACCTGATCCTGCTGGGAAAGATCGTTGCTACCCACGGTATCAGGGGGCAGTTGAGAGTTGTTCCCTACTCCGGGCAGTTTGATACGTTCTTCGCCGTCGATTCTCTCCTGGTGAAGGATGCCTCGGCCCGGTTGGTCAAACACGACCTCGCTTCTGCCGCGGTGCACGGCAAGAAGCTCCTCGTCACGTTCACGGGGTACGGGGATATCAACCAGGTGCTGCACCTGGTCGGGTGCGAGCTGTACATCGGCCGCGACCAGCTGCCGGAGCCCGAGGACGACGAATACTACTGGCACGACCTCATCGGCCTGACCGTGGTCACGGCTGGCGGCGAGCTGCTTGGCTCCCTTGAGAGTATCATCGAGACGGGGAGCAATGATGTCTACGTGGTAAAGTCTGCCGGCCGGGAGTACCTGATACCCGCGCTGGCCGAGGTCGTCACCTCCATCGACCTGGAGGCGAAGGTGATGACCGTCACCCCTTTCGAGGGGTTGCTCGATCTATGAAATTTCATATACTCACCCTGTTCCCGGAGATGTTTGCCGGCCCCCTTTCCACCAGCATTATCGGCAGAGGAGTGGAGAGCGGCCTGCTCGGCTTCGAGCTATACAATATCCGCGACTACGCCCTCGACCGGCACCGGACCGTGGATGACGCCCCCTATGGCGGAGGCGCCGGCATGGTGATGAAGGTCGAGCCCCTGACGGCCTGTCTGGAGGAGGCGACCCGGAACGCTCCCGGCGCCAGGGTCCTGCTGGCATCGCCGCGGGGGACCCCCCTGACCCAGAAGATGGCGGCGGAGCTGGCGACCGAGAGGGAGATCGTCGTTGTCTGCGGCCGGTACGAGGGGATCGACGAACGGGTACGGGAGCTGTTTTCCGCGGTCGAGTTTTCCATCGGCGACTACGTGCTGACGGGCGGCGAACTGGCGGCGATGGTGCTCGTCGATGCGGTCGGCAGGCTTGTCCCGGGGGTCCTGGGGAGCAGCGAGTCGGCAGAGGACGAGTCGTTTTCCGCCGGGCTGCTCGAATACCCCCACTACACGCGCCCCCCCGAGTTTCGCGGCCTGAAAGTGCCCGAGGTGCTTCTCTCCGGCAACCACAAGGAGATTGCCCGCTGGCGGCGGACCCAGGCGCTGCTCAAGACGAGCCGCATCAGGCCGTCCCTGCTGGAGACCGCGGACCTGACCGGGGAAGACCTGAGAGTGCTGCAGGAACTGGAGCAGGGGGGGGCACGGTGACCGTTTCCTCCTTCAGTATCGCCCTGGTTCATCATCCGGTCTACGACAAGAACCGGCAGGTGGTCACCACCGCAGTGACCAACCTGGATATTCATGACATCGCCCGGGCGGCCCGGACCTTCGGCGCCGACCGGTACTACATCGTCACACCGGTAGCGGAACAGCAGGCGCTGGTGAGCAGGATCGTCTCCCACTGGCAGCACGGCTGGGGCGCGACCTACAACCCGAAACGCAAGGCCGCCCTGGATCTCGTCACCGTCGCCCCGTCACTGGAGGCGGCCAGGCAGGAGATGGCAGGCCGGCGCGGACGGGAACCGAAACTGGTCGTCACCGGCGCAGCGGGAAGACCCGGCTGCCTGACGACCGCCCAGCTGGCAGAGCGAGCCGCTGCCGGCGGTGAGGACTACCTCCTCCTGTTCGGCACGGGGTGGGGTATGACAGAAGAGATTTTCGCCACGGCCGACCTGGTTCTGGAACCGATAACCGGCTGCGGCGACTATAACCATCTCTCGGTACGGTCGGCAGTATCAATCTACCTGGACCGCCTGTTCGGACGGAGATGACACAAACAGAGGAAAGCTTAAGCTACCCATAGGAGGAAGAAAGCAGATGAACAAGATTGACATGATCGAAATGGAGCAGATGAAGAAGAACGTTGTCCCTTTCAAGCCCGGCGACACCGTCAAGGTGCACGTAAAGATCGTTGAAGGCGACAAGAGCCGTATCCAGGCATTCCAGGGGGTTGTCATCTCCCGCCAGAACGGTGGCATCCGCGAATCGTTCACCGTTCGCAAGATTTCCAACGGCGTGGGGGTCGAGCGTTCCTTCCCGGTGCACTCACCGTCCATCGACGCCATCGACGTGGTGACCCGCGGCCATGTCCGCCGTGCAAAACTCTACTACCTGCGCAAGCTGCGCGGCAAGGCAGCACGGATCCGCGAAAGAAAGTACGTGGCAGGCGCCTGATCACAAGCCCCGGAGAGATCCGGGGCTTTTTTTTGCCCGGAACCCCGGCCAAATCCCCTGGCCCCCCGCAGGTCGGGGCTGATCGCACATACCTCTCGATTTCTGTCCCTTTGTCTGCTATTTCTATTCCTCGTTTACGCCAGTCGCAACAAACCTCCCCACCCTGGAGCACCCTATGGAGAACAACCTGTTCGGCCCCGTCCCGCACCCGACCCTGTGGGACTACGAGGAGATCGCCCGCTCCCGCGGGTTCGGCGCCATTGCCGGGGTCGACGAGGCGGGACGCGGTCCCCTTGCCGGTCCGGTCGTGGCTGCAGCGGTGATCCTCCCCCGAGCCGTTCAGATCCCCGGGATCAACGATTCGAAAAAGCTGACCCCTGTCGCCCGGGATGGGCTGTTCGAGCGGATATCCGCCGAGGCGGTCGCGGTCGGTGTCGGCGTGAGCGACAGCCGTACCGTCGACCGCATCAATATCCTCCAGGCGACCCTGCGCGCCATGGAAGAGGCGGTCGGCAAGCTCCGGACGCCGGCCGACTACCTGCTCATCGACGGGATCTCGTTTACCGCCCTCACCGTGCCCCAGCGGACGATCAAGAAGGGGGACAGCCTGAGCATCTCCATCGCGGCCGCCTCCATCATCGCCAAGGTGACGAGGGACCGCATGATGCTCGACTATGACCGGCTCTATCCCGGCTACGGTTTTGCCGGACACAAGGGGTACGGCTCGGCATCTCATCTGGAGGCGATTGCCGCCCTGGGTCCGTCCCCCATTCATCGCCTGACGTTTCGCGGCGTCAGGGAGCATGTCCGCCCGGCGGCGGATGGGGGCGAAGCGGCACTGCAGCCCGGGGGAGGGAGTGATTTGTTCGGCACAGGGGGAGGTGAGTGATGTTCAAGGCTATCGGCATCATTTTCGCGCTGTTCGTCGTCTGTTTCATCGCCATTGTGATCGAGGAGGTTTTCCTCGGCGGCAGACGGAGGCGGCAGGCGGAGAAATCGTTCAAGGAGAAATGTCATGAGAGTAACCCCGGCAACTGAACTCGAACATCGCTGCAGCAGGATGCAGCAGGTGATGGCGGAAGGGGGGATTGAGGCGGTCATCGTCATACAGAGTGCCGACCTCTTTTACTTTACCGGGACCATCCAGACCGGTTGCCTCTATATACCGGTGAAGGGGCAGCCGCTCTACCTGGTCCGCCGCGATGCGGCCAGGGCACGGATGGAGTCGGGGCTGCGGGAGGTCGTGCCGTTCAGTTCCATGTCCGAACTCCCCGCCGTCCTGGCGACCTACGGCTATCCCGAACCGGCAACCATCGGCATGGAGTTCGACGTCCTGCCGGTCGCCCTGTTCGAGCGCTATCGCAAGGTCTTCCCCCGGGCGGCGTTCAGCGATGCGTCAACGCTCATCCGGCGGGTACGGATGAAAAAGAGCAGCTACGAGATCCACCTCATGCAGGATGCGGCCGTGCAGGTGGACAAGGTGTACCGCTCGGCAGCGGAGCATGTGCGGGAAGGGATCACCGACCTGCAGCTTGCCGCGGAGCTTGAGCGCGTCGCCCGCCTCGAGGGGCACCAGGGGCTGATCCGGATGCGCGTCTTCAACGGCGAGATGCTGTTCGGCCACACCTTCTCCGGCAGCGACAGCGCCGTGCCGGCCTATACGGACACCCCCCTGGGGGGGCTCGGCATCTCCCCCTCCTTCGGCCAGGGGGCCAGCTACAAGCCCATCGGCCGGGGTGAGCCGATCATCATCGACTTTTCCGGCTGTTGCGACGGCTACCTGGTCGACCAGACCCGGGTCATGGCCCTTGGCGGTCTCTCTCCCCGACTCATGCAGGGGTATGACGACATGCTGAGGATCCAGGAGCTGATGGTGAGGCTGGTTCCCCAGCTCCCCTCCTGGGGCGAGCTGTACGATGAATGCCTTGCCCTGGCGGTTTCCCTGGGATACGGGGAGAGCTTCATGGGGGTGAAGGGGTCCCAGACCTCGTTCATCGGGCATGGCATCGGCGTGGAGATCGACGAATATCCGTTCATTGCCCGGGGCTTCCACCAGATGCGCTTCGAACCGGGGATGGCCTTCGCCTTCGAGCCGAAACTGGTGTTCCCCGGCGAGGGGGCGATCGGCATCGAAAACAGCTTCTACCTGGCGGATGACGGTACGCTAAAACAGTTGACGTTCTCGGATGAAAAAATAATAATAATTAGGTGACTCCTGTTAAAAAATGTATTGAATTTAGTTTGACCCGGTGATATAAGGAGACGCAATTTTGTATACAGTATGCGATTCGTTTTAATGTTTTCTGTCCGGAACCCTCGCCAATCGTTTTTTTACCGGATATAGACCCACGTTTTAAAATAAATAGTTCACCAGTGGAAGGACGGCAGTTTGCCGTTCACGCCCATTAACCCCAACAGTTGAAAGGAGAGCAGCAACATGGCACTTAAAGAGACGCTCAAGCAGAAGATCGAAGAGTTCCGTCCCCGTACCACCAAGCTGGTCAAGGAGTTCGGCAAGGTCGTTATCGACCAGGTTACCATTGACCAGTGCATCGGCGGTGCCCGCGACATCCGCGCCCTCGTAACCGACATCTCCTATCTCGACCCGCAGGAAGGGATCCGCTTCCGTGGCAAGACCATCCCCGAGACCTTCGCTGCTCTCCCCAAGGCTCAGGGCTCAGCCTATCCGACCGTCGAGGCTTTCTGGTACTTCCTCCTCACCGGCGACGTGCCGACCCAGGCCCAGGTTGACGAGGTCGTTGCCGAGTGGAAGACCCGCCAGGTCGTGCCTTCCTACGTGTGGGATGCCATCCGCGCTCTCCCCCGCGACAGCCATCCGATGGTCATGCTCTCCGTCGGTATCCTGGCCATGCAGAAGGACTCCAAGTTCGCCGGTTTCTACAACTCCGGCAAGTTCAACAAGAACATCGCCTGGGAATACGTCTATGAAGATGCCAGCGACCTCGTTGCCCGTATCCCCATCGTTGCCGCCTTCATCTACAACCTGAAGTATCGCAGCGATTTCCAGAAGCCGATCGATCCGACCGCCGACTGCGGCGCCAACTTCGCCCGCATGATCGGCCAGTGCAAGGAGTACGAGGACGTTGCCCGTATGTACTTCATCCTCCACTCCGACCACGAGTCCGGCAACGTTTCCGCCCACACGACGCACCTGGTCCACTCTGCCCTGTCCGACCCCTACTATGCCTACTCCGCAGGCCTCAACGGCCTCGCCGGCCCGCTCCACGGCCTTGCCAACCAGGAAGTTCTCGACTGGACCCTCAAGTTCCAGGAGAAGTACTGCAAGGATCAGGAGCCGACCAAGGAGCTCATCACCAAGGCTCTCTGGGATACCCTCAACGCCGGCCAGGTTGTTCCGGGTTATGGCCACGCCGTTCTCCGCAAGACCGACCCGCGCTACATGTCACAGCGTGAGTTCTGCCTCAACACCCCGGGCCTGAAGGACGATCCGCTGTTCAAGCTGGTCGCCATGATCTTCGAAGTCGCCCCGGGCGTCCTCACCGAGCAGGGCAAGGCCAAGAACCCCTGGCCGAACGTCGACGCACAGTCCGGCGTCATCCAGTGGTACTACGGTCTCCGCGAGTGGGACTTCTACACCGTTCTCTTCGGTGTTGGCCGTGCCCTCGGCTGCATGGCGAACATCACCTGGGACCGTGGCCTCGGCTACGCCATCGAGCGTCCCAAGTCAGTTACCACCCCGATGCTCGAGAAGTGGGCAGAGGAAGGCGGCCGCAAGTTCTAAGAGAACTTGGGTTCACGATGAAAAGGGGAGATGCTTCGGCATCTCCCCTTTTTTTGTGCCCACAACGGGTAAGTCGGCTGGTGCGAGGATGAACCGTCAGAAGAGCCGGCAGAGCTGGGCGCAGGCGATCCCCAGCCAGGTCCCGACGATGTTTCCCAGGATCGCCAGGAGCAGGCCGACCGAGGAGAGCCCCGGGTGGTAGACCTCGGCGACCACCGGCGCCGAGGCGACCCCGCCGATGTTGGCCTGGCTGGCCGCCGCCGCAAGGAACATGGGGGCCCGGAGCAGGCGGGCACCGGCCAGGGTGACAACGGCGTGGACCGCCACGATCAGCAGGCCGGCGGCGATCAGGACCAGGGCCGAGCCGATGCTGGCCACCGACGCCATGGCGCCGATGGCGGTCAGCACGAAGTAGAGGAGGTCGTACCCGGTGCGGGAGGCGCCGGAGCGCTCCAGCCTGCGCACCGGCGTCAGGGAGAGGAGGATGCCGACGAGGGTGACGAGCATGATCGTCCAGGTGTAGCCGGTCACGGCCTCGCCGAGGCGGGGGAGGTGACGGGCCGCCAGGTGGGCCCCGCCGCTCCCGGCGGCGGCGACGGCCAGGGCGACGGCGATCCCCGCGGGGGTGCGGCGGCCGACGCTCGTCGCCAGGTGCTCTGCCGCCCGTTCCCCCAGGCGGTCGAGCACGGCGCGGTCGGCCCGCGTCCAGCGGTCGAAGGCCTGCTGCAGGCCGACCAGGGCGATCATGCACCCCATCCAGAGGTAGGGGACCACCGTGTCCACGATCACCATCGGCGCGAAGACAACGTCCGGCACCGCCAGGGCCTCCTTCACGGCGATCATGTTGGCGCTGCCGCCGGTCCAGGAGGCGGAGAGGGCGCCGAAGCCGGACCAGAACTGGGCGCCAACCAGCGGCTTGAAGAGGGCAAAGGAGAGGACCGTCCCGGCGACGATGCCGACGGCGCCGATGAAGAACATGGCGAGTGCCGTCGGGCCGAGGCGCAGGATGGCCGCTAGGTCAACCGGTAACAGGAGCAGCACCAGGCTGGCCGGCAGGAGCCAGGTGGTGATCAGGCCGTACACCGGGCTCGCGGTGGCGAGCAGGCCGCTGGTGGCGGCCACCATGGGGAGGAAGTAGATCCAGAAGACCGCCGGCAGGTAGTCGAAGAGGCGGGCGGTCCGCTCGTGGCGGGAGAGGTGGAGCACCAGGGCCTCGATGGCCGCCAGCACCAGGACGATGAGGAGGGGGTGGCTGATCACGGGAAGGCGGGTTCCACGCCGATGCCTGGCACGGCGCTCCCCAGGTCGAACCGGCCGGCACCGTCCAGGCCGGGTGCCCGGGAGAACTCGCCGCCGAGGAAGAAGGTCGTGTCCAGGTCGATGTAGTCGAAGCACCCCAGGCCGGCGGCCAGGTGGGCCGAGGCGGAGATGGAGAGGGCGCTCTCCATCATCGCCCCGAGCATGAGGGGGATGCCGTGGGAGGCCGCCAGCCGGGCGATCTCCGCCCCTTCCAGAAAGCCGCTCTTCATGGTCTTGACGTTGATGGCGCTGACCGCCCCCGTCTCCACGGCCAGCCGGGCGTCGGCCAGGGAGCCGACGCTCTCGTCGGCGCAGACGAGCGTCCCGCTCCCGGACAGCGCCGCCGTGAGCGTGGCCAGACCGGCCCAGTCGTGCTTCGGCACCGGCTGCTCCAGCAGCACCGGCCGGGCGCCGTGCCGGTCGAGACGCTCCAGGAAGGCCAGCATCCGGCCGGCGTCGAACCCCATGTTGGCGTCCAGGATCAGCGTGCATCCCGGCGCCGCCTCCCGCACCGCCAGGACCCGGGCCAGGTCCAGCTCCTCGTTCCTGCCGACCTTCACCTTGAACGCCGTGAACCCCTGGGCAGTGAAGCGCTCCGCACCTCTCCGGGCCTCCTCCAGGGTGCCGATGACGATGGTGATGTCCGTGGCAAACCTCAGCCGCGGCCCGGCTGCCGTTACCGGCGGGAAGAGCCCGTACAGCGGCACCCCGTCCACCCGGGCGGCGAGGTCCAACAGCGCCATCTCCAGGGCCGCCAGGCCGGCGTGGTTCCCGGCGAAACGTGGGGCGAACTCTCTGCAGAGTGCCTCCACATCATCGATCGTGCGGCCGCTGAGGTCAGCCGCGGCTGCCCGCAGGTTGGCCAGGGTACTGGCCACCGTCTCGCCTGTGATGTGGGTTGCCACCGCCGCCTCGCCGAAGCCCCGGATCCCGTCACGGGTCGTGAGCCGCAGGAAGACGTTGGCCAGCTCGTCGTGCTGGCCGGTGGCGATCCGGAACGGGGTGGCCAGGGGCGCGCGGACAATGGCTGCCGCGGCATCGGTTATGGTAAAGGGGGGAGTGTGCTGTAATGTTTTCATGTGTCAGTGTGCCGGAAGATCGCCAGCGGGCACAGGCTGGCATATCACTTGGTTCGGATGTTGACCAGAGAAGGGAAACGAAAAGTGCGTGTGCATGATGAGCCACTTCCTCCCTGCGTTTTTCTGAAATATTTGTACGCGCTCCGGGCCGGCGCTGAATCGCGAGCGTCAGTGAGATGACTCTGACAGTTTTTCACTGTTGCAATAAACCTGATCCAGGTTCTGCTGCTTACACAAGAATGCTGTATGTAGCGCATCCATTTCTTCGGGTGTACAGACTCGAACGGCATGAGTGCGTAGTTTTGCAGACCTTTCAAAAACCGCTTGAATCAGTTCGCACGGGTACACCTGGCACAACCCGCAGTTGTCTATACCTTTTCCATAAGCACATGCACGGACTTCCGGATATGCACAACCGTTTTCCGGTCTACACCCATAGCAGGCCATGTCTTGAAGTGTACATGCCGGATCACGTAAGCCAAGGCGAACCCACAATTCCTTTACCTTCTCCAAACCTCTGGCATCTCCGTTTCGAGTGGCAAGGTACCTGGGACAGTGAGAACAGTTATCACCGCATATTCCAATAATATTCATTGATTCTCTTGCTCCAACGTTCTGCCCGCAGGTGCCTTGTTGTTCAATGTCCGGCGTCCTTCCCCGTATCGTGAGACCCTTACTTCTTGAAACTGTTCAGCCAATTCCATCCGTTGCTCAACTCCGGGAAGGCCGCTCCGAGATGGACCGTCTTGGTCGGGTCTGAAAGGTTGAAGCTCAACGAAACCGTTTCCCGCACCAGTTCAACCCCGGGACCGGTCCCTCCATGCCGTTTGCCCCCCACACTGCTGAATGCGTCGAAGGCAACCTGGGAGTTGTCGAAGGGTACCAGTTCATCACTCTGATGGTGATACATCCTGACCGGTACCATCGGACGCCAGGTAGTGCCACCGTTCTGGGGGTCGCGAAACGAATCGTTCTGACGCAGGAACGAATAGGCAGACCCGGGTGCTGTGTCCGTGGTGAGAAGGTCGATAAAGGTGGTGGTCAGGACGCTTTTCGGTACAATCAGGCTGACCGGGCTGAAGGACATCCCCATGGCCTCGCTTATCTTGTCGGACGATGTGCTGCCTGTAAAGAGTGGAGGTATGGTGCTATTGAAGGGGGATCCAAGAGCCGACGCAGCATTGAAGATGCTGCTCTGTCCTCCGTACGAATAGTTATATCCGGTGAGCAGGAACGGCAGGAAGTAGGGCGCCTTGGAGGTGCTGTTGGAAAGCATCAGGGCACGCATGGTCCCGGACAGGTCGTGGGGGCCGGAGAGCGCAGCAGCAGCGGTAACGGTGAACTCCGTTGCATATCGGAGTTGTAGCTCCCTGGTGGTCGTCATGGTCACATAGCCACCCTCCGAATATCCCATGAGGAAAAGCTGGTTGTTCCAACTGCAAGGGGAGGAAGCAGCGGCGATTTTGTCGCGACTGGCACGGAGCATGTCGATTACCTGGCGAGCCAGGACAGCACCGTTTACGTAGGGTTGCGGGCTGGTATTGTCGCCCAACCCCTCGTAATCCGCCATGGCAACGGCATAACCGCTGGCGGCAATGGCGGCAGCCACCATGACCTCGGGATAGTCGGCAGGGCGATCCATGTGAAGCAGGTACTGGGAGGGGGAGTAAAGTCGGAACGGTTCGGTGCCATGCTGATACATGAGGATGGGCACGCTGGGGCGGTCGCCGGAGATCGCCCGGGGCAGAATCAGTAACCCGGTCATGGTGTGGGAAAGACCGTCAGCACCTACAGACTGGTAGGTAATTTTCTGCATATCCAGGGTGTAGGTAATGCTGGTAAGCATCGCACCAAAATTGCCGGCAAAGCTGACCCAATCCCACCCTCCCAGCGAACGGGCGATGTTCAATGGATTGCTCACGGCGCTTGAGACCGAGGCCATAAGCGCCGCAGGCGTGACACTGACCGCGCCCGATGTCGCCGGGGTCGCCGTCGTCGTTCCACTCCCGCCGCATCCAGCGGTGAGGATAGACACTAACAGCGTCGCAACGTACAGAGTTTTATTCAGTATCCGGTAGCTGACGTTCATCGGATCAACTCCTTTCCCAGGTATGACGTGCGTGCTTGCCTTCTGAGATATGATTCTATCTCGTTGATTTAAACCTGAGGATGCAATCCTCCTCCAGAGGACTTATCAACGGCTATAGGCTGACCCACGGAGCGTTAGCGGAGATGGGTCTAGCCGGGGGTTGGGGCTCTCTTGCCTACCACATAGGGACAACTTTTCACCGTTATCCGCCACCATGACCTGAGTAAAGAAATTGATAAACCATGAGAGACATTATTCCTCCCGCGCACATTGAACAAAAGGGGTAAGCGGGGGTCAGGTCTTGACGGCCTGTTGCCCAAAACCAATTGAGGCGTAAATAGATTTCTTGGACTCAG
>CALMBF010000200.1 GCA_937860145.1 uncultured Geobacter sp. | reverse complement strand
CCTGAACCCTGAACCCTGAACCCTGAACCCTGAACCCTGAACCCCGAACCCTGAGCCCGTCTTTCTAATCCAACGTCCGCCGATACCGTTTCACGCCGACCACCACCGCGACCAGGGCGAAGAGCCCGATCTGCCAGAGCTGCGGCCAGACCTCTGCCACACCGTTCCCCTTGAGCAGGATTCCCCGCACGATCCGGAGGAAATGGGTCAGGGGGAAGACCTCCCCGATGACCTGGGCCCAGCGGGGCATGCCCCGGAACGGGAACATGAACCCCGACAGGAGCATGGAGGGGAGAAAGAAGAAGAAGGTCATCTGCACCGCCTGGAGCTGGTTGCGCGCCACCGTCGAAAAGGTGATCCCCACCGCCAGGTTGGCGACGATGAAGACCATGGCGACGACCAGCAGCAGCCCCAGGCTCCCCACCATGGGGACGCTGAAGACGACCTTCGCGGCGAGCAGGATCAGTGCCACCTGTACATAGCCGACCAGGATGTAGGGGATGATCTTGCCGAGCAGCACCTCGAGGGGCCTGGTCGGCATGGAGAGGAGGTTCTCCATGGTCCCCCGCTCCCGCTCCCGGGTGATGGCCAGACCGGTGATCATCACCATGGTCATGGTCAGCACCACCCCCATCAGGCCGGGGACGATGTTGTACTGGGTCACCCCTTCCGGGTTGTAGCGGGGGTGGACACGCAGCTCCACGGGGTCGGCACCGGGGGCAAGGTACTCCAGTGCCCCTTTCAGGTCGTGCCGCAGCGCGCCCCCCACGAGGGCGCGGAGGGCACCGATGGCGTTGCCGGTCGCCGCCGGATCGGTGGCGTCCGCCTCCACCAGGAGCTCGGGGCGGTCCCCCCGAAGGAGGTCGCGGGAGAACTGCACCGGCACGGTGATCAGGAACTGCACGTCACCCCGGGCCAGCAGTTCCCCCCCTTCGGCCTCCCTCCCCACCTGCCTGACGAAATCGAAGTAGCCGCTCGCCCGGATCGACTCCAGAAGGGTCCGCCCCTGGGGGCCGCTGTCGGCCAGCAGCACGGCCGTAGCCAGGTGCTTCGGGTCTGAGTTGATGGCAAAGCCGAAGAGCATCAGCTGGACGAGGGGTATCCCCACCATCATGCCGAAGGTGAGCCGGTCGCGGCGCATCTGGATGAACTCCTTCACCACGATGGCCCAGAGCCGTGCCGGAGAGAAGAGAGTAAGGATTTTCATGGCGAATAGTTGTCCCGTGACTTTCCCATCAGGTGGATGAACACATCCTCCAGTCCCGGCGTGCTGGGGCGGAAACGGTAGCCATCCCCCCGGAACCGCTCCAGGGACTCTTCCAGAGCCGCCTCGTCGATCCCGCTGACATGGAGCTCCCGGCCGAAGGCGACCGCCTGCAAGATCCCGGGGAGGGGGCGGAGCCGGGCAGCAAGGAGGGAGAGGTCGGGCCCGGTCACCACCCTGGTGACCAGGCCGGAGGAGGCCACGATGTCCGCCCCGTTCCCCTGGGCCAGCAGATCGCCGTAGGCGATGTAGGCCAGGGAGTGGCACCGCTCGGCCTCGTCCATGTAGTGGGTCGAGATCAGCACGGTCATGCCGTCGGCGGCGAGGTCGTGGACCCTGTCCCAGAAATCGCGGCGGGCCTTGGGATCGACTCCGGCGGTCGGCTCGTCGAGGAGGAGCAGCCGGGGCTTGTGGAGCATGCAGGCAGCCAGGGCCAGGCGCTGCTTCCAGCCACCGGACAGCTCCCCCGCCAGCTGGGAACGGCGACCGGACAGACCCAGCTGTTCAAGGCTCTCCTCCACCCTCCTCTTCCGGTCGGGGAGGGAGAACATCCGGGCGACGAAGTCCAGGTTCTCGGCAATGGAGAGATCTTCGTAGTAGCTGAACCGCTGGGTCATGTAGCCCACCTCCCGGCGGATCGCCTCGCTCTCGCGGATGACATCGTGCCCGAGGCAGCTGCCGCTCCCCCCGTCGGGGCGGAGCAGGCCGCAGAGCATGCGGATGAAGGTCGTCTTGCCGCTGCCGTTGGGACCGAGGAAACCGCAGATCTCCCCCCGGCGCACCTGCAGGTCGATACCGTTGACCACGGTGCGGCCGTCGAACCGCTTGGTCATCCCCCGGACATCGATGGCCAGAGCGTTCTCCATGGCGTCAGCGCCCCAGCCGCACGTCCACCGGCTGGCCGGGGTGGAGCCGGGATGACTCGCTGGGGGGGAAGGTCGCCTCCACCAAGAAGACCAGCTTCGCCCGGCTCTCCCGGCTGTAGATGACCGGCGGGGTGTATTCGGCCCGGGGGGAGATGAAGCTGACCGTGCCGTGAAACGGCTCCTTCACCCCATCCACCGACACCGTGAGCGGGTCGCCGGGGTGGAGGGTGGCAACGAGCTTCTCGGGGACGAAGAACCTGACCTTGACGTATCCAGCCGGCAGGAGGGAGACCACCGGCCGGCCGGCCGCCACCCACTCGCCGCTGCGGTACAGGGTGTCGTAGACCAGGGCATCCTCCGGGGCGAGCCGGCTCTTCTGGGAAAGCTCCCACTCCGCCCTGGCCAGGACAGCCTCCAGGGCCCGGACATTGGCCCGGGCCGCGGTCACCTGGTCGCTGCGCGCCCCGAGGCGGGCGGTCCGCAGGTCCGCCTCGAGGCGGGCCGAGAGCTGCTGCTGCTGATCCCGGGCAGACCGGGCCCGGTCCAGGTCCTGGGCGGAGACGCTGCCGGAACGGAACAGCCGCTCCTGGCGCCCCAGTTCGGTCTCGGCCAGGGCGAACGCCGCCCTGGCCTGGCGCAGCTGGGCGGTCAGGGAGTCCAGCTCCGTCGGCCGCAGCCCCTTGCGGGCATCCTCCAGGGCGGCCCGCGCCTGGGCAAGCCGCCTCCCCGCCTCGTCCCGGGAACTCCGCTCTGCCACGCTCTCCAGGGCGAAGAGCGGGTCACCCCGTTTGACCGTGCTCCCCCGGGAGACCTGGAGGGTTACCGTGCCGGGGAGGGGCGAGGCGATGTAGACGAACTCCCCCTCCACGTACCCCTGCAGCTGGGCCGGTTCGGATTTGCCGCACCCCGTCAGGAGAAGCACGAGGAGAGCCGGAAGGATGTACCATGGTGGGCTGCAAACGCTGTAATGGCCGAAGAGGCGCACACCGGGCCCCCTTTTTCGTAAGGTTGGGATTGTCCGCGTAACGCGGGCCTGCGGTCAGTTACGTGCAGGCTGTGAGAAGTGTACCATTGAAGATTAAAATTGCCACCCTCAGCCGGCTGCCAGCGTGTAGCTCCCCATGCCGTAGGCAGCCCCCTTCCCCAGGTTGAGCAGGCTGCCGAGGGCGAGGAAGGGGAGGAACTCCTCCAGCTCGCCACCATAGGTCACCCTCCCCTCGACCCCCTGCAGGCCGCCCCCCCGGTTCACCCAGGCAAGCTCGCTCCGCCGGCACGTAACCGTCCGGCTCAGCTGGGCCAGCCACTTGAAGTCATGGGGGAGTTCCACCCCGCCGTAGTAGTAGGCAAGGGAGGAGACCCGCCTGAACAGGGCCCCTGCCACGGCGGGAAACGGCAGCTCCCGCAGCGGCATGCCCCGGTGCAGCAGGCGAAGGGGGGTCCCGATCTCCAGGGAGACGGACGTGCCGGGATTACCGGGAAGGGGGACCGTGTCGGCGAAGGTCAGGAGCGGCAGGGAAGAGAGATCCGGCGGGCCGTCACCGGAGCGCAGCAGGATGCGCGTCCCGTCACCGGCAACGGCTTCCACCGCCCGGCAGGCCATGGAGAGCGGGGAGGAGGATCCGGGGGGGAAGAGGGTGGTGATGGTGTGCAGGTAGATGTCCAGCAGGTTGGCCGCCTCACCCACCAGGGTGAGGCGAAGTTCCGCAGGCTCACCCCTCCGGGGCCGGCCGGCGGGGGGTGAAAAGCGGAAGGCAAAGGGGAGCGGCGGCTTCTGGTAGCGGCGCAGGGCAGCCGGGTCGGGGGTAAGGTCCTGGCCGAAGGTGGCCCGGCAGGGGCACCCGGGCCCGCCGCCGCATTCGCCCGCCGGGGTGGCGCACCCCGTCACCCGTCTGAAGGCGGCGGGGAAGAGTTTCCTGAGGGCGAACAGCCCCTGGGGGGGCTCGCCTCCCCCCTGCTCGAGGGTGATGACAAGATGGACGAGAGGGATATCCATGAACGGTCTCGACTGCCACCCTGCCCCGTCTGCCGGGTTCAGGGGGCCAGGCTGTCGTACTCCTCCGGCAGGTTGATGTTGCGGAAGGAGCCGAAGCCGGGGGAGAGCCGGGCCACCTGTTCCGCCGGCACCACCCTGGCTCCCATGCCCCGCAGCAGGTCGATGATCTTGTTGCGGTCGGCTGCCAGGACCTCCGTCAGAGCAGGGAGGACCCCCTTGGCGTAGAAGGCGTGCAGCGGCTCGAGCCCGCCGTCGGTCTCGGGCACCAGCACATCCTCGTCTCCGAGGAGCCCGGCCAGGGCGCGGACAACCCCCCCGTCGAGGAAGGGCATGTCGCAGGCGGCCACGAAGACCCTCGGGGTGCTGCTCCAGGAGAGCCCGGCGTGGATTCCCGCCATGGAGCCCCCTTCCGTGAAGATGTCGGGAATCTTCGGGCAGGGGAGGAAGGCGTACTCCCCGGGGGTGTTGGTCACCACCACGACTTCGGCGAAGAGCTCCGCCATGGTACGGTAGACCGTCTCGATCAGCGGCCTCCCCCGGAAGTCCAGGAGCGCCTTGTTGCGCCCCATGCGGGTCGATCTGCCGCCGGCCAGGATCACCCCGGTCACCCCGGCGATCTTCGGCCGGGGGAGCAGCAGGCGCTGGTGGTGGCTGTAGACCTGGAAGCGCCCCCCCCGCAGGTAGCCGATCAGGGTGATCCCCGCATCGGTGCAGAGCTTGACCGCCATGTCCGTGGGGGAGGTACGGGAGGCGATGAGGGAGATCCCCAGCTGGGCGGCCTTGGCCGCCATCTCCGTGGAGACCCGGCCGGAGGTGACCAGCATGAGCCCCGCCAGGTCGATCCCCTTGAAGAGGGCCTCCCCGGCGATCCGGTCCAAGGTGTTGTGCCGCCCCAGGTCCTCGGCATAGAGGAGCATCCGCTCCCCGTCACCGACGGCGGCGGAGTGGATGCCGCCGTGGCTGCGGTAGCGGTCCGCTTCCCGGCCGAGCAGCTCCATCAGGGCAAAGACCTGCTCGGGGGTATATTCCCGGGCCCCGGTCGCAGCGGGGAGAGAGGCTGGCAGGGAAAAGCTGATGCCGGTGCCGCAGCCGGAGGTGAGCACCGGTTTGAGCTTCTCGGGGAGTTCCCCCTTGATGCGGACGTTGGCGGCGCCGAAGTCCTGGCAGACGGAAAACATCTCGAAATCGTCGAGGGAGGAGACAAAGCCCTGGAGGCGGAGGAATCCTGCCACGAGGAAATTGAGGCTGTGGGGAGAAGCCACGAGGGTAGCCAGCTCGCGACCGTTCACGGTAAGGGTCAGGGGGAACTCGCTGACCACCTCACCTTCGTGCTCTTCGAGAAGGCCCTTGGCATAGGTATGGATGGGAATCATCGTCAGGTCAGATCTCCCCGCTTCATATCCGGTTATGACCGAGGACCGCCGCGATCCGCTCCAGGTCGGCCAGATTCTGGGGGGTGAAATCGTCACCCGCCTCCACCGGCGAGCCCCCCTTGCGCACGACCTGGATCACCCCCGTCACGACGCCGTCGCCGACGATCGGCGCGCTCATCACCTTCTGGGCCGTGATCCTCTCGGCCTTGTCGGCCAGCATGTGTTCGAACATGAAGAGGTGGCGGGTCCGGGCAAAGGCATTGTCAATGGTCGCGATCCGCTCATTGGCGGTCTTGGCCACCAGGGAGTTCACCGCGTTGAGGGGGATGTGCCCCACCGTGGCCATGCTGACCGGCCAGCGGAACGTGATCTCGTGCTTCTTCGCGTCGACGCTGAACAGGCCGATCTCGTGGGAGCGGACGGCGAAGTAGGCCGCGATCTCCTCGGCGATCACGGCGAGACGGTCGGAAGGAGCGCTGATCCCGGCGAGGCGTCCCTTCATGGTTGCAAAAAGCGTATCCAGAGTCATTGTCTAAACCTCCGAACTGGTACTTATTCAGCCCTGGTCCGTAACTCCCCCTGCCCCCCTCTAGAACCATGGGGGGGACGCGTATAAAGCACTTCATCAGGATTTTTTAGGTACAGCCTGATCGAAGCGCTCCTCCCCCTGAAATCAGGGGAAGAGAGGTGGGAACATGACACAGGCGACGTGAAGAGCTGACCAGTCACTCTAATTGGAACAAAGTAGCAACATAATAACCGCAAGCACGCCCTTTATCAAGCTCCGAAACGTTGCCCCGAGCGGGGTGGCCTGCGTCACCCACCTCCCCCCTTTCCTGCCATGGCCAGGAGCCGCCCGACCCGCTGCACCACCGGCGGATGGGAGTAGTAGAAGCGGGCATAGAGGGGGTGGGGGTGGAGGTTGGAAAGGTTCTCCGCCGCCAGCTTGACCAGGGCCGTCGCCAGGGAGCGGGGGTCGTTGGTGAGGTCCGAGGCGAATTGGTCCGCCTCGTACTCGTCCCGCCGGGAGAGCCACGAGGAGAGCGGCGTGAGGGGGAACATGACCAGGGAGGCGAGGAAGCCGAGGATCACCAGCCGGGCCGCCAGGGAGAGGGTACCATACCCCAGCAGGGCCGGGAGCCCGTCCCAGGCCAGCAGCCGGAAGGCAATCCAGGAGCCGGCCAGGGCGAGGGATTCGGCCAGGAGCAGCCGCTTCCAGATGTGCCCCTTCTTCCAGTGGCCGATCTCGTGGGCGAGCACGGCGACGATCTCGGCATGGGTCATCTGCCTGATGAGGGTATCGAAGAGGACGATCCGCTTCACCTTGCCGATGCCGGTGAAATAGGCGTTGGAGTGGGTGCTCCGCTTCGACGCGTCCATCTGCATCACCCGCCCCACCTTCAGCCCCGCCTTCTCCATCATGGCGCGGATCTCGTCCTCCAGCCCCTCCTCGGTCACCGGCTCGAACGTGTTGAACAGGGGCTCGATCACGTAGGGGGAGAGGAACATCATGAAAAGGGTGAACAGGGCGAGGAACCCCCACACCCAGAGCCACCAGTGGCTGCTGCTCCAGCCGATCAGGGCGAAGGCGGTCCCCAGGACCAGGGCGGTGATGAGCGCGCCGATGGCCTGGGTCTTGAGCAGGTCGGCCAGCCAGAGCCGACGGGTCGTGGTGTTGAAACCGTGGCGGGCCTCCACCACGAAGGTGCCGTAGAGGTCGAAGGGGATCTCCAGGGCCGTCTGGGCCCAGGAGAGGAGGATGAAGAAGAGCACCCCCTGGAGCACGGGGGACGCGGTCAGGCCGGTGACGAGGCGGTCATAGAACGAGAGGAGGCCGCCGAAGAGGAAGAGGACCAGGAGGAGGTTGTCGAAGAGGGACTCCCACAGGCCGAGACGGCTGCTCTCCAGGGTGTAGGCCATGGTCCTGGCCAGGGTCTCGCCGTCCACGACGCCCTCGAACCCGGGGGGGATCGTCGTACCGTGGCGCTTCATGTGGGCCAGGTTGATGTGGCGCAGCCAGTAGGTGAAGGCGGTGGTCAGGGCGAAGAGGGTGAACAGGAGCATGGTCATGGGTAGCGGCATCCTCGATAGGTAGTGACACCAACGGTACCACGCCTCACCCGCGCCGGCAAGGGGGAGGTTCTCCCGGGGGTGGCGGGGTACCTCCTCCGCCAGGACCAGCGCCGGCCGGGGCGATTCGGGTAGTATTTTCTAATGATTTTAGGTATGGTAGGCAAGCCGCTAAAGGCGGCGATCCCACGGCACGGAGCACTGCGCAGTCCGGAATGCGCCCCTGGGCCAGGTGGCGGCACGGGCTGCGCTTTGCTTGCCGCTGCGCCTCCACGACGTTGAGAGAAAATATGAAAAGAATCGTTTCACTCCTTGCCCTTGTCTGTTTTACCGCCTCCGGTTCCGGATGCATCACCCTCAAGCTTACGGATTCCAAGCCGGGGAGCCGCCCATTTGCTGCTATCTGCGAAAAACGGACCGCCGTTTTTGTTCTTGATGACAAACGAACTGTGACGAAGCTCGACCGGCAACTGGCAGAAAGTCCTGCTGTCGCCATTTCCAGGGCGGTTTCCGATAAGTTCCATGAATACTGCCCGGACACAGTTAAGTTCATTGGTCATCAAGCCGGTTCAACAGAGGTGAAACATTACAACACCCTAACGGCTTCGGACAATTTCGATTTCCTCCTGACTGGCTCTATCGACAGATTTCAATCAGAATACGAAGACAAATACTTTGGGTTGAGAATGGCAGGGTCACTTATCGCTGGGATGACGATCCCTGTTGGACTTTTACTGCTGCCGGTTATATCTGCCGGGTATGTCGACCACGTTACTGACGTCGATTTCACACTTTCTCTTGTCGAGGTATCAAGCGGAATGATTGTATGGTCGAAAAGGAGCGAATTCAGGGAATTGGAAAACGTGGCTTTTGTGGAGGCTACTGGTGCACGCATTGAGGAGAAGCTAAACTCTCATTTGGAAAGTGCGACCTCCGCCATGTTTGCGCATATCTCTTCAGCATACAAGAGGAGGCAAAATAGTTCATTAGCCCTTGGACAACTTCCAGATGGAAGGCCCAGTGCTCTTACCGCCACATTTTCGCACTGACAGGAAAAGCTGTACTACCAAAGCGTCACACGGTCTCCGCGTCGCTCCGCCGCTGGCGCCTTGAAACGTTCTATCCAAACATGTGGTCTTTACCTATGACAAAACATCTCACCCTGCTGATGTTCCTCCTCGCCCCGTTCCCGGTCCATGCCGGGGAGAGCGGCTGGTTCCTCCTTTCCCGGGATGACGGCTGCGTCGATCTGCGCCTGCTGGTGAAACGGGAGAAGCTGCCGCGCACGCCCGCCTCCCCCGAGGAGTATGCCCAGATGTTGCGCGACCGGGGGGAGAGCGTGACACTGGGGCTCCCCGACGGCGTTCCGCCGGAACTGGCGCCCAAGGTGGTGCAGGTGAAGACAGGCGAGTCGAAGGCGCCTGTCTTCGTTACGGGCGATATCTGCCGGTCGCTCGACAAGTGAGAGAGCCGCCGGCGTTGCGCAACACGGCAGGCGCCACCGGCCCGGCAGGAGTGATGCAGAGATCACCAATCCACCAGAAGAAAGGATCCATCCATGAGCAGCTTCGACCTCAACATCCCCAGCCCGGCAGGGAAACTCGCCGGCATCTTCCGGGGGAAGGGGAAGTTCGTCATCGTCCTTCTCGCCCTCCTCGTCCTCATGCCCTTCGTGCGGGGGATCCTCTTCACCTGGAAGGTGATCGACCCCGGCTACACGGGGATCAAGATCAACCGCCTGGTGAACAAGGGGGTGACCCGGGAGGATATCGTCACGGGCTTCATCTTCTACAACCCGATCCAGACGGCGGTGGTCATCTACCCCACCTTCATCCAGCGGGTCGCCTGGACCCATGACCGGGCGGAGGGGAAGGCGGCCAACGAGGAGCTGACCTTCAACACCAAGGACTCGGTGCCGGTGAATATCGACGTGGCGGTGAGCTACCAGCTCGAGGCGTCCAAGGTGCCGGAGTTCTACACCAAGTTCCGCGCCGACAACATCGACTCCTTCACCCACGGCTTCCTGCGGGACACCACCCGCAACATCGTGGCTAACCTGGGGTCGGAATACAATTTCGACGAGATCAACGGCATCAAGAAGGAAGAGTTCCTCCAGCGGAGCGGCAAGATGCTCAACGAGACGGTGCGCCAGTTCGGGGTGAACGTCCAGCAGTTCGGCCTGATCGGCTCCCTCCGCCCCCCCCAGGCGCTGCTGGATGCGGTAAACGCCAAGACCCAGGCGATCCAGAAGTCGATCCAGGTGGAAAACGAGGTACGGGCAGCCCAGGCTGAGGCCAAGAAGAAGATCGCCATTGCCGAGGGGGAAGCGGCGGCCAACCGGGCCCTTGCCTCGTCCCTCGACCCTCGCCTCCTGGAATGGGAGCGACTGAAGATCATGCGGGATCAGGTGACCAAGTGGAACGGCAAGATGCCGGACGTCTACTCGGGAGGGAGCGGCCAGGGGCTGCTCCTCAACATCCCGCCACCCCACGCCTCGGGCGGGAAGTAGGAGGACGCCTGTCAAGGGCGCGGACACGGCATTACGGCGACGTGACCTGAATCCAAGCACCGGCGAGAAGCGCACTTTTCGGGGAGAAGGTGCATGATTGCACTTGCTCTCGGAGGTTATTTATTATTTACTTGTACTATTGACACTGGAGAGGGTCTGTCGCGCAGGCAGATACGCCGGACACTGCGCCTCCTCCCCGGCAATTTCATGAAACGATATCATTCGTGATAAAGGAGAGTATCATGTACAGAACGTTGCCCCTCATTGCCGTCATTGCCATGCTGGCACTGCCCGCGGCAGGACATGCGGCCAAGTATGCCAAGACGATTACCGTCTCCAAGACAGGGGGTAAGTTCAACTCCCCCGTCAAAGCCCTGGCATCGATCACTGGCGCCACGGCAAAGGCGCCGGTACTGGTCAAGCTTCTCCCCGGCACCTATGACCTGGGCCAAGCGACCCTGCAGATGAAGGAGCATGTTGACGTGGAAGGGAGTGGCGTGGACAAGACGATCATCACGTCGTCAATCGTCAACAAGGATGGGGACACCTGCTCCGTTGCCACCGTTAAAATGGCCAGCGACTCGACGATCAGGAACCTGCGGGTGGTCAACAGCACGAGGAGCACCGTGGACGGGCTCACCGCCGGTGTCGTGTTTGACAACGTCAAGGCAACCGCGGAGAACATCAAGGTCGTCGTCGGTTCCGACACAGTCGCCACGCCGCGAAACTACGGCATCTGCTCGGTAGGAAGCGGCGCACGGGCGACCCTTGCGGGGGTTAACGTCGATGTGCACAACGGCACTTCCGGCCAGGCCGGCGCCGTGGCCCTCCTCTCCGACGGGAGCATGACCATCCAGGGCTCCAAGCTGGCGGCATCTGCCGCCAAGGAGGGGCATACCCACGTGATCGACTGCGCCAACGGCCAGGCGATGAGCGGGACCCTCACCATCGACAAGAGCCAGTTGCTGGGGACCATCCTGGATGCCGAGGGGGGCAACCGGGGGATCGATGTCCGCGACTGCCGGGCGACCATCACCAACACCACCGTCAACCTGAGCGGAGGAGACGACAATATCGGCATCATAACCGACCACCAGCCAACCACGGTGGATGCGTCGAAAATCTACAGCCCCGGGAAGGCTCTCCTCAGCGGCGGTGCAGCGACGCTCGTCATCAACAACAGCGTCATACAGGGGGAGATCCCGGCAGAGCAGCGGCTGCGGCTGAAGCAGAACGTGGACGAAACGGGCCGGCAGATCCCCAACCGTTAGTCTTTGCAGCAGATTCAGTCGACACAAAAAAGCCGTCTTCACGACGGCTTTTTTGTGTCGACCGGTTATGTCACCCGCCCTGCGTACGTCCCTCCTCCTGCAGCAACTCCATGTCTTTAAGGATCTCGGTCAGGTGCTGCTCAGCTAGCTGCTCAAACAGGTTTCGCATCAATGTTCTGAAAACGCGATATTTTCGCACGTTCAAGGCGCCCGGCGAGTCAGGGGGAGACAGGGCAGCACTCCGTCACACAACAACGTACACAGGGCGGCACACAGAATCGGACAGCGCGCCGGGTCAAACGGCGCATTTTCAGAGCCGTATCAGGTCTTCGTGCTCTTCATCGTGGGGATTGATATGGATCATCACATCCCCCACGTTGTGGTAACGATCGAAAATGACCCTCTTCACCTGCGTGGCAATGGCGTGGGACTCCTTGACGGTCATCTCCGGGTCCATGTCCAGCTTCAGGTCGATGATCAGGTACTGGCCGGAACGGCGTCCCCTGATCTCGTGGACGTGTTCGACCCCTTCGACGGCTTCGGCCATGTGGGTGATGGTCTGCAGCAGCTCCTCCCCGGGCTGGCCGTCCATGATGTCGTGAGCCGCCGAGCGGAAGGTTTCCCAGGCGATGTGGAAGATGAAGAAGGCCGTGAGACCGGCGGCGAGGGGGTCCATGATCGTGATGCCGAAAAACGCGCCGGTGACGCCGACCAGGGTGGCGACGGAGGTGACGGCATCCTTGCGGTGGTCCTTGGCGACCGCAAGGAGGGCGGGGCTCTCCAGGCGGCTGCCGCTCTTCATGGAAAAGCGGTAGAGCCACTCCTTGATGATGATCGTCAGAAAAGCGGCCAGCACCGCCATCCACTCAGGGATGGCCGATTCCCCCCGGCTGATGGTGACGACCGACTTGTAGAGGATCCAGCAGCCGGTGGAGAAAATTATCAGGGAGACGAGGATGGCCGACAGGCTCTCCGCCCGGCCATGACCATAGGGGTGGCGCTCGTCGAAAGGCTTGCGGCCGATGTGCAGGGCCAGCATGGTGGAGAGGATGGCGACGAAATCGCAGGCGCTCTCCATGCCGTCGGCGAAGACCGCCTCGGAACGGCCGAGATGGCCGGCCAGCAGCTTCATGACCATCAGCAGGGCATTGACCCAGAACCCCACCTTGATTATCCGGTCCGCCTGGCTGAACCGTTCAGAGCGCTCCATCGTCCACCCCGTTCCTGCGTATGTCCTTCAGGCGCAACTGCAGGCTCTCCCTCCCGTTCCAGGTATTCAGCTCGGGGACAAAGGCGATATCGACCACTCCCGTCTCGATCCCCCGGGACGCCATGCCGAACCCGATGGCCTCGAACTCCCTCCCCGCAGCCGCGACCCTCAGTTTCAGGTGGGTATCCTTCAACACCCTGCTCTGCAGCACCCGGGCGCCGCGCAGCATGAAGAGTGGCTCGGGATTGCCCATGCCGAAGGGGCGCAGGGGAGCGAGGAGCCCGACCAGTTCCGGCGTGATCTCCTCCGGCGCGAGTTCGGCGTCGATCTGGAGCACCGGGGTGAAATCCTCCTCCGTAAGCTGACCCGCGACGACCTCGTCGAAGTGGGCGATGAACGCTTCGAGGGTCTTCTCGTCCACCGTCAGGCCGGCCGCCTGCTTGTGGCCGCCGAACTTGAGCAGATGTTCGCTGCAGGCGGCAATGGCATCGTGGAGGTGCAGGGCGGGGATACTCCGACCCGACCCCTTGCCGATCCCATCCTGGAGGGCGATGAGGATGACCGGCCGGTGAAAGGCCTCCACCACCCGGGAGGCGACGATGCCGATAACCCCCGGATGCCAGGTGTCCGAAGCCATCACGATGGCGCTTCGCCCTGCCATGGTCGCGCTCCTGGCACGGGCAAGGGCATCTGCCAGGATCTCCTTCTCGATCTCCTGGCGCTCCCGGTTGGCGGCGTCAAGTTCGGCTGCGATGACGGCAGCCTCGTCCGGGTCCGAGGAGAGGAGGAGTTCCACCCCCCGCCTGGCGTCGTCGAGGCGCCCCGCGGCGTTGAGACGGGGCGCCAGGCGGAACCCCACGTCGCCGCACCCGACCGGATCGGTGACGGCGGCAACCTTCTTCAGCGCCCTGATCCCGGTGCGCCGGGAGGCGGTCAGCTCCCTCAGGCCGAAAGCGGCAATGATCCGGTTTTCACCTTTCAGGGGGACCAGGTCCGCGATGGTGCCGAGGGCAGCAAGGTCGAGGTACTCCCGAAGGTTCGGTTCGCCGCCGTTGGCAAAGCAGCCGTCGGCTCGCAGGCGGCTCCGGAGGGCGATCGCGAGCTTGAATGCCAGGCCGACACCGGCCAGCTGCCGGAACGGGGCGCTGCAACCGGGTTGCAGCGGGTTGATGACCGCCAGGGCGTCGGGAAGGGTCTCGCCCGGCGTGTGGTGGTCGGTGATGATGAGGTCGACCCCCTTCTCCCGGCAGTAGGCCGCCTCCCTGAGGGAGGTAATGCCGCAGTCCACCGTGATCAGCACGCTCGCGCCAAGGCGCGCCGCCTCGTCCACCCCGTCGGTGGAGAGGCCGTATCCCTCCTCGAGACGCAGCGGGATCACGTAGACCGCCGGGAACCCCACCCCCTGGAGAAAGGTTAGCAGAAGCGCAACCGATGTCACGCCATCCACGTCATAATCACCGTGGATACAGACCGTCTCCCCCCTCTCCCGCGCAACCGCCAGCCGCTCCACTGCCCCGGCCATCCCCTTGAGCAGGAAAGGGTCTGCCATGTCCGCAAGGGAGGGGGAGAGAAACTGCTTCATCTCCTCCCGGGAGCGTATCCCCCTGGCACTGAGCAGGCGGGCGATCAGAGGGGGGATGTCGCCACCTGCCAGCAGCTCCCCCAGGGTTTCGTCATCGTGCTCCTTCAGGCTCCATGTCCGTTCCGTCACCGGTTGCATGCACACTCTCCACAAAAAAAATCCCCGCTTGCGCGGGGATTCGAACATCTATTTCCAGGAGCCGCCCTTGGGAGGTCCGCCACCCGCCTTCAGCTCTTCGATCATCGCCTTGACCTGCTGCCCCTGGGGACTCATGGCGTCGAGAGCGACGTAGCGCTGCCAGGCGGCGATCGCCTTGTCATTCTGCTTGAGGTCATTGGCATAGACGACCCCGAGATTGTACAGGCTCTGCAGGTGCTTGGGGTCAATGGTGCTGGCCTTTTCGAAATTTGCCACGGCCTTGTCGAACAGACCCATCTTGCGGTACATGACCCCCTGGTCGGTGAGGACGTTCGGGGTGTCAGGACGGCTGGAGTCGATCTCCAGGGCCTTGCCATAGGCATTCACCGCTTTCTGGGGCTGCTCGGTATCGAAATAGTCATTCCCCAGCTGGACCCATACCTGGTAGTTCTTCGGGTCCTGGGCCAGGATCTTCTCAGCCTCGGCGATCCGCTGGCTGTAGTCGGTGGGGGACCCGCTCCCCATCGGCACTCCCGAGGGCATCCCCTGGGACCCGCCCCCCTTGTTCTTGTTGGTGACGCTGAAAATGAGGAATCCGCCCAGCAGACCCACCAGGAGCGCAACGACGATAAATACCAGGTTCTCTTTCTTCACGATTACTCCTTCCTTCCGTAATACCGGGGATCAGGCCTTGGCCTTGGCACCCTTCTCCTCCCAGAGGGAGACGATCGGGCTGGCGACAAAGATCGACGAATAGGTCCCTACAGCGATTCCGATAACAAGGGCAAGGGCAAAATCATGAATGACTTCCCCCCCGAAAAAGAAGAGGGCAAGCGCGGCAAGAAAAGCGGTCAGGGAGGTGACGATGGTCCGGGAAAGCACTTCGTTGATGCTCCTGTTGAAGACGACGTGCATCGCCTCCTTCAGGTTCTTGTGCAGGTTCTCCCGTATCCTGTCGAAGACGACGACCGTATCCGTCAGGGAGTAACCGGCAATGGTCAGGACCGCCGTGATGAAGAGGAGATTGATCTCCTTGTTCAGCAGGTAAAATACGGCAAACATGGCCAGCACGTCATGGAGCGTTGCCAGGGTGGCGCCGACGCCGAATTTGAAGTCGAACCGCCAGGCGATGTAGATGATGATGCCGATCATGGATATGAAGATGGCCGTCAGGGTGTCCTTCCGGAGCTTGTCACCGACTGACGGGCCGATCTCGGTGGAGCTCTCCACCACGAAGGCGTTGCCGGGGAACTCCTTCTTGAACACCTCCTCGATGGTGTCGGCGACCTTGCCGGTGGCCAGGGTCGTCTTGCCGATCTTCACCATCAGTTTGTTCCCCTCCTTGATATCCTGGAGAGTCGCATCCTTGAGGTTATGCCTGGCCAACGCCTCCCGCGCCTTGTCCATGCCGACGGGCTGGGTGAACTTCAGCTGCACCTCGGTACCGCCCGAGAAGTCGATCCCCATGTTGGCCGCACCACGGCCCATCTGGACCATGCCGATGAGGCCGACGATGGCGATGATGCTGGAGATGATGAAGGAGATCTTCTTCAGACCGATGAAATCTATGTTTGTTTTGCCGATAAGTTCCATGGTTCCCCCCTAAATGCTCATTCTCTTCACGTTCATACGACTGAGCGCGAAGTCAAAGACCACTTTGGTGGCCAGGAGCGATGTAAACAGATTGATGATGATGCCGAGGCTGAGGGAGACGGCGAAACCCTTGACCGGCCCGGTGCCGAACTGGAAGAGGACGGCAGCGGTGATGAGCGTGGTCACGTGGGAGTCCATGATGGTGAGAAACGCCTTGTCGTAGCCGGCATCAAGGGCCGCGACCGGTGGCTTGCCGAGCCGGAGCTCCTCGCGGATCCGCTCGAAGATGAGCACGTTCGAGTCCACCGACATACCGATGAGGAGGACGATCGCGGCGATGCCCGGCAGGGTCAGGGTTGCCCCCAGGGCGGCAAGGGCGCCCATCAGGTAGACGATGTTCAGGACCATCCCCAGGTTGGCGACGAGACCGCACGCCTTGTAGTAGATGGTCATGAAGACGACGACCAGGATGACACCGATGGCACCGGCCAGCAGCCCCTTGTGAATGGAATCCTGACCGAGGGACGGTCCGACGGTGACGTTCTGGATGATCTTGACCGGGGCCGGCAGGGAACCGGCGCGGAGCACGATGGAGAGGTCGGCCGCATCCTTGTCGGTAAACGACCCGGAGATCTGGGCGCTTCCGCCGGAGATCCGCTCCCTGATCACGGGGGCGGAGTAGATGGTGTTGTCAAGCACGATGGCAAAACGTTTCCCCACGTTGGCGGCCGTCACCTGGTCGAACAGCCGGGCTCCGGTGGAGTTGAACTCGATGGCAACATAGGGCTGGTTGAACTGGGAATCGATCCGCACCTGGGCATCGGTCAGGAGGTCGCCGGTGATCATCGCCTTCTTCTTCACCACCAGCGGGATCTCGCTGACGGCGCCGGTCGCCTGGTCGACCTTCTTCTCCATCAGCAGCTCGTCATCCTCCGGGATGCTCCCGGGGGTGGCGGTCGCCGGGTTGACATTTTCGTCAACCAGTTTGAATTCCAGGCGGGCGGTCTTGCCGATCAGCTCGATGGCGCGTTTGGGGTCCTTGATGCCCGGGAGCTGGACCACGATGTTGGTAAGCCCCTCGCGGGCGATGACCGGCTCGGAGACGCCGAACTGGTCGATCCTGTTGCGAACGGTCTCAAGGGCCTGGGAAACGGCCTTGTCCTTACGGTCGGCAGCAACCTTGTCGTTCATCCTGATCTGCAGAACGTTGAAGCCCCCCTCTTCAAACGAGGGGAGAAGCTCCATCTCGGGGTATTTCTTCTTGATCATCGCCTGCACGGTCTCGGCCGTCCCCTTGTCGTACAGGGTCAGCTTCACCTTGTCGGCCCCTTCCCGGGCAATCCGCTTGAAGCGGAGCGTCTGGGCAGTCAGGGAGTCCTCCAGGTCGGTCGCGATAAGGTCCAGTGCCCCCTCGACGGCCTTGGGTGTATCCACCTCCATCACCAGGTGGGAGCCCCCCTGCAGGTCAAGACCGAGATGGATCTTGTCCTTGGGCATGATGCCGCTCCACCAGGACGGAAGCTTGGAGACGAGGGTCGGTGTCATGTAGACGGCCGACAGGAGCAGGAAGGCGACGATCAGCAGAACGCGCCAGGTTAATCCTTTCGACATGCCGGTTACTCCTTTCAGATGGGCAGATGCGCCCCCATGGCGCACCCCCGTTTTCTCAGCGTCTCGTGACGCGGTTCGCGGATAAGGGGCTGAATTCATCGCCGGCCGCACGACTGCCGCACTGCTTCAGCCGCCCCGCTCCCCGCGGGAGGACACTGTGATCATTGCATTGACAGTTCACTTTTCCGTGATGGTGGCGATATGCCCCTTGTTGACCTTGATGTTCACACCGGAAGCGATCTCCATGGTGACAACTGCCTCCTCCACCGCGGTGATCTTGCCGTGAATGCCGCCGGCTGTCACGACCTGATCGCCCTTTTTCAGGGATTCCATCAGGGCACGGTGTTCCTTGGCCTTTTTCTGCTGTGGCCTGATGAGGAGGAAGTAGAAAATCGCGAACATCAGGATAAGGGGGATGAGACTGGCAATGGGGGACTGACCGCCCTGGGCGGCACCGCCGGGAGGGGTTCCCATCGCGAATGCAAGACCTATCATCAGCTAACCTCCAAGTATTTCTTAATGTTGAAATTTGAATTCTGGATGATGCCTCAAATCAGCCCGAATATCAACTCAAATACGTGTTCCGCTCTCTTTTTGCATAGAATTCGCGCCTGAAGTCAAGGAAGCGTCCCTCGGCTATCGCCCCCCTCGCCTGCTCCATCAGTTTGAGGTAGTAGTGCAGGTTGTGCAGGGTGTTGAGCCGGGAGGAGAGGATCTCCCCGGAACGGAACAGGTGGCGGAGATAGGCACGGCTGAAGGTGCGGCAGACATAGCAGTCGCACTCCGGGTCAAGGGGCCCCGGGTCTTCCAGATATTCACCCCGCTTGATGTTCACCCTGCCGAAGGAGGTGAAGAGCATACCGTTGCGGGCATTGCGGGTCGGCATGACACAGTCGAACATGTCGTAGCCGGCATGGATCCCCTCGATCAGGTCCTCCGGCGTCCCGATACCCATGACGTACCGGGGCTTGTCGTCGGGGAAGAAGGGGGCGGAAAAGCGCATGACATCGAGCATCCGCTCCTTCTCCTCCCCCACCGAGACACCGCCGAGGGCATAGCCGTCGAAGCCGATCTCCCGCAGTTCATCCATGCTGCGCCGGCGGAGTTCCGGGAAGATCCCCCCCTGGACGATGCCGAACAGCGCCTGGTCGGCACGGGTCTTCGCCTCCTTGCAGCGGCGGGCCCAGCGGGTGGTCATCTCCAGGGAGCGGCGCACGTACTCGAAATCTCCCGGCGACGGGGGACACTCGTCGAAACACATCATGATGTCGGAACCGAGCGCCTCCTGGATCGCGATGGAGGTTTCCGGCGAGATGAAATGGTACGAGCCGTCGATGTGTGACTGGAACTTCACCCCCTCCTCGGTGATCCTGCGCAGCTCTCCCAGGCTGAAGACCTGGAAGCCGCCGCTGTCCGTGAGGATCGGCCCGTGCCACTGCATGAATTCATGCAGTCCGCCGAGCCTCCTGACCAGTTCATGGCCGGGACGGAGATAGAGGTGATAGGTATTGCCGAGAATGACCTTGGCGCCGACCTGGAGGAGCTCGTCCGGGGTCATCGCCTTGACGGTCGCCTGGGTACCGACCGGCATGAAGATGGGGGTCGGTATCGTGCCGTGGGGGGTGACAAGGGAACCGGTGCGGGCCGCCGAGGCGCCGTCGCGGGCTGTCACGCTGAACTGGATTGCCGACATCGGTTGACCTATCGCCGTGGTGGTGTCCGGCCCGGAGCTGAGTACGGAATCGATGCCCCGCGGGACAAAGAAAAAGCACTTGCGCGCAGCGCAAGTGCTTCTTGTTTATTGGAGGCGACGAGCGGATTTGAACCGCTGAATAAAGGTTTTGCAGACCTCTGCCTTACCACTTGGCTACGTCGCCCTATACATTCCGATCAAGTTTCCTGACCAGCAGGAAGCGTTTATACCTTTTTTACCGCACCATGTCAACGAAGAAAAACCGCGTCAGGGAGCCGTCGCCCCCCGGGCGACCTCGGCCCCTGCCTCGATGGCCTTGAGGTTCGCCGGGATGAACCGGTGGTTCCGCTCCGGCAGGGCTTTCTTCAGCGCCTCATGGAGTGACGGCAGCGCCAGGGCTCCGCTCACCGCCGCGTAGGCGCCGCAGGCCACCATGTTGACCATGCGGGGATCGCCGAGATCGACGGCGATCTGGTTCATCGGCACGCTGACCAGCGTGACCCCCGGCAGGAGGGCGGCGTCGGCCGCGACCAGGTTGGAGTTGACGATGCAGTACCCCCCCGCCTTGACCTTGGCGGCATACTTGTCAAAGGAGAGCTGGTTCAGCATGACCCCCACGGAGGGGTGCCCCACCACCGGCGATCCGGTGTCGCCGTCGGCGATGACCACCGTGCACATGGCGGCACCACCCCGTTTCTCCACGCCGTAGGCGGGGAAGAAGGAGACGTTCTTCCCTTCGTGAATCGCTGCATAGGAAAGCAGGTTGCCCGCCAGGAGAACCCCCTGGCCGCCGTACCCCGCAATAAAGACGTCATGGCGCATTGAAACGGCTCCTCGCTACAGATTGTCGGTATTCTTGTACACACCGAGGGGGAAATAGGGGACCATTTCACCCCCGACCCGCTCGTTGGCCGCCAGGGGGGGCATCCCCCAGTTGGTGGGGCAGGCCGCCAGGGCTTCGATGAAGGAAAAGCCCCGCCCCTCCACCTGGTACCGGAAGGCGGTCTTGATCAGCTTCTTGGCGGCAAGGACGTTTTTCGGGCTGTTGACCGCCACCCGGGCGGAGAAGGCCACCCCGTCGAGGTTGGAGAGGAGTTCGGCCATCCTGAACGGCGCCCCGTCGTTGTTGATGTCGCGGCCATAGGGGGAGGTGGAGGTCTTCTGCCCCGGCATGGTGGTGGGGGCCATCTGGCCGCCGGTCATGCCGTAGGTGGTGTTGTTGACGAAGATGACGGTGATGTCTTCACCCCGGTTGGCGGCATGGATGATCTCCGAGGTGCCGATGGCCGCTAGGTCACCGTCACCCTGGTAGGTGAAGACAATCCGGTCGGGACGGGCGCGCTTCACCCCCGTGGCCACCGCCGGAGCCCTGCCGTGGGGAGATTCCACCACGTCGATGTTGAAGTAGCCGTAGAGGAAGACGGAACAGCCGACCGAGGCGCAGCCGATGGTCTTGTCCCGGATGCCGTACTCATCCATGGCCTCGGCCACCAGGCGGTGGATGGAACCATGGTGGCAGCCGGGGCAGAAGTGGGTCTGCACGTCCTTCAGGCTGGGGGATCTGCCGAAAACCTGCGTCATGGGTACACCTTCCTGATCTGCTCGAAAATCTCCTCCGGCGTCGGCAGGGAACCGGCCCCCGGGGGACGGCCGTAGAACTCCACATCCGTATCCCGCTCCACCGACAGGCGGACGTCGTCGATCATCTGGCCGGTACTGAGCTCGATGTCGAGGAAATGTTTGCAGCGGCGGGAGAGGTCGGCATAGGCCTTGGCCGGGAACGGGAAGAGGGTCATGGGACGCAGCAGTCCGACCTGCATGCCGGCTTCCCGCGCCATCTCGACCGCGGTCCTGGAGATGCGTGCCGTGGAGCCGAAGGCGGTCACCACCAGCCGGGCATCGTCGGTCCGGTACTCCTCCCAGAGGCTCTCACGCTCCGCCAGGAGCCGATAGCGGGCGTGCATCTCCCAGTGGAACTTTTCCATCTCCCCGTCGCCCAGCTTGAGGGACTTGACCACGTTCTGCTCCGTGCCGTCGGCCCATCCCCGCACGGCCCACTTCTTTGCCGGCAGGTCACAGACGGGACGGGTATTGGGGACGATGGACTCCTTCATCTGTCCCAGCACCGAATCGGCCAGCACCATGGCGGGGATGAGGTAGGTGTCCGACAGGTCGAAGGCTTTCATGGTCAGATCGTACATCTCCTGCACCGATCCCGGCGCCAGGACGATGATGCGGTAGCCGCCATGCCCTCCCCCCCGGGTCGCCTGGTAGTAGTCGGCCTGGGAGGCGTCGATGCCGCCGAGCCCCGGCCCCTGACGCATGATGTCGACAATGACCCCCGGCAGTTCGGAACCGGCCATGTAGGAGATCCCCTCCTGCTTGAGGGATATCCCCGGTCCCGACGAGGAGGTCATGCTCCGCACGCCGGCGGCCGACGCGCCGAGCACCATGTTGATGGCGCCGATTTCGCTCTCCGCCTGGATGAAGGTGCCGCCGACCCTGGGGAGCTCGCGGGAAAGGTATTCGGGGATGTCACTCTGGGGGGTGATGGGGTAACCGAAATAGCAGCGCACACCGGCTTCCATGGCCGCCATGGCAACCGCCTCGTTCCCCTTGACGAACAGTTTTTCGCTCATGGCTGGGGCTCCTTGAAGACCATGATGGCGACATCGGGGCACATCTCGGCGCACAGGGCACAGCCGGTGCACTTTTCCGCTTCGGAGAAGATGGCCACGGTGTAACCCAGGCTGTTCGGGACATCGCTCAGGGTGACCAGTTTCCGGGGGCAGGCAATGGTGCAGAGGCCGCACCCCTTGCAGCGCGCTTCATCGATGACTATTTTTGACATGTACTGATCCTGACAGCGGGGATGGCGTGACAAATAGTTTCAAATATTAAAACCTAGCAGATAGTTTACCTGAACGTCAACATTTTTTGATACGGCGAAACAGGGGCGGACAGGGCATCACCCCGAGAAAAACGGAAGCGCCCCTCCGCATCATAGAGGAGGGGCGCTTCCGGACGGGTCTGAATACCACGGGAACCCTGTTTTGACAGGTCATCCCCAGCGACGCGTTTCACACCGGGCATGGGGTGGGAGTGCTCCCCCTACCGGAACTCGGCCGGGACCTCCGCCCTGTCGGCAGCGGACGTGAGGTCGTCCAGCTTTTTCTGCGCCGTCGAGATCCTGACCTCCAGGTCCCTCAGCGTATTCTGCAGCGTCAGGTACTCACCCCGGGACATCTTCCCCGGGTTGGCCATTCTCGCCCTGATCCCCGCCGCGTTGTCCTCCAGTGACTTGATATCGCTCTTCTGGCGGGCGAAATCGCGTTTCCAGGTCTCACCGTCCTTGCCGTCGAAAAGGGGCTTGGCCTTTGCCTTGGCCCTTTCCTCGCCGGCGGCTCCCTGTCCCTGCTGCGCCTCGCCCTTCCTGGCCGGCTCCTTCTCCCCTTCGCCCTTTTCGACGATTTCAACGGCCGGTTCCTGGCCATTGATCAGTGTCGCAGACTTGCGGTACTTTGCCGGCACATTACCCAGGTCGTCCGCAAAGCCGACCTGCCCTCTCTCGTCAACCCACTTGTAGATTTCCCCCCAGCAGATCACGGGAAACGCCAGCATAACCAGGGCTATCATCATTCGTTTCATGCCTACCTCCAGATTGTTCGTTGTTCCGGACATCCTCGTCAGCCCGGCGGCCACTGCAGGAGACGGCCGGCCAGCAGGTGGAAATGGATATGGAACACCGACTGTCCCGCCGCTCCGTTGGTATTGGTGACTATCCTGAACCCGTTCTCCGCGACCCCCCGCTCCCTGGCGATATCCGCTGCAACCCGGAAGAGGTGTCCGACAAGCTGGTCATCGACCTCGCCCAGTTCGAGCACGCTGGCGATGTGCTTGCGGGGGATCAGCAGCAGGTGCAGCGGAGCTGCGGGACTGATATCCTCGATGACCACCAGCCGGTCATCCTGATAGACGATCGTTGCCGGTATCTCACCCGATATGATCTTGCAGAACAGACATGACATCTCTCATCCTCCGGAGCGGTTAGTATGATACCTCACAGACGCTTCTTGACGTACAGCAGAAATTCACGGTTCCCCTTGGGCCCGAGTATGGGGGATTCGGTAACGCCGAGGATCTCGAGGTCCAGGGTCCGGGCCACCCCGCAGACGGACTCGATGACCTCGTGGTGCTTCTCCGGGTCCCGGACGACCCCCCCCTTGCCGACCTCACCCCGCCCCACCTCGAACTGTGGCTTCACCAGGGCGACCACGGTCCCGCCGGGCTTCACCAGCCTGAGCGTATTGGGAAGGACCTTCTCAAGGGAGATGAAGGAGGCGTCAATCACCGCCATGTCGGGCACGTCGGAAAGCGCGTCAGGCTCTAGGTAGCGGATGTTGGTCTTTTCCAGGGAAACGACCCGTTCATCCTGGCGCAGCTTCCACGCCAGCTGGCCGTACCCCACGTCAACGGCAAAGACTTTCCGCGCTCCGCGCTGCAGGAGACAGTCGGTGAACCCCCCGGTGGAGGCCCCCACATCCATGACAATCAACCCGGCGACATCGATGGCAAACTCGTCCAGGGCCTTCTGCAGCTTCAACCCGCCGCGGCTCACATAGGGGATGTCCTCCTTGATCCGCAGCTCGATCGAGCTGTCCAGGAGTTGGCCGGGCTTGTCGACCTTGTGGTCGCCGGCCACCACCTGCCCGGCCATGATCAGTGCCCGGGCCCGTTCCCGCGACTGGACCAGCCCCCGGTCGACGAGGAGCCTGTCGGCCCTCTCCTTGTTCTTTCCCCCTGACGGTTGCCTCTCCATCATTCCCAACCGAGGGAGACCCGCCTGATCCCTTCCAGGGAAGCGACCCGGTCCACGGGGCTGCACGCCAGCTTCTTGGAATTGTACTTGACCTGGAACACCACATGGAACTGGCTCGTCTCCACGTTCAGCTCCAGGGTCGAATTGAGGATCTGTATCCTGCACTCCTGCAGGAGCTGCTGGATCTTTTCCAGCTGTTCGGGCCTGGTTTCGCTCCAGACCCGCAGGTAGACATAGGTATCCCGGCTGAGCATGGCTTCGACCCGTTTGAGCAGGAGCAGGCTGACCAGGGACATGACCGTGACCGCCAGGGAGATGCCGAACAGTCCCACCCCGCAGGCCACGCCTATGGCCGCCGCCACCCAGAGGCAGGCCGCCGTCGTCAGGCCGCGCACGGAACTTTTCTCCTGGATGATGGCACCGGCACCGAGGAAGCCGATACCGGTCACCACCTGGGCCGCCACCCTCCCCGGATCCACTCCCGGGGGGACGGTGCCGCTGAAGATGCCGTAGGCGGTATAGAAATGAATGGAGGCAAGCACGTAGAGGCATGCTCCCAGGGAGACGAGCAGATGGGTGCGGAAACCGGCGGGACGGCCGTGGATTTCCCTCTCCAGGCCGATCACCCCGCCGAGGAGCGCGGCAAGCGCCAGCTTGCCCAGGATTATGGGGTCAAATGCAAGAAACACGCGGCAAGCCTCACGACAGTATGGTTATGGCGAGACGGAATTCGGCCGTGCACGCTCCCGATGCATCCACCAGCCGGAGGGGCACCGACAGCATGCCGTCCTCCAGCATGACCGGCTCACCGGCGGATTCGACGGAGAAGCCGGAAGCGACAGCTCCTCCGGCCGGTGCCGGTGGAACAGGTCCAGCCTGCCTGTCCGCCACGGTCAGCTCCTCGGTCGTGACCTCTGCCGTGCCGGCAGCCGTTTGACCAAGGTTGTGCAGGATCGCCCGGACAACCTTCTGCAACCCGTCCAGCACCCCCTCACCGGTGAGGGCGGTCACCGGCATGGCCGCACCGGCCAGATGGGGGAAGGTGTCGGCAACGATCCGGGGGACCGGCAGCGCATCGGCCAGATCCCTCTTGTTGCACTGGATGGAGAGAGGGATGCTGTCGGTCCCGATGCCGTAGTGGGACAGGGCTTCGTAGAGCTGGGCGCAGCTGGCGACAGTATCCTCCAACCGCTCCGGCGCGGAGTCGGCCATGAAAACCAGGCCGTCAGCTCCCTTGAGGAGCATTTTCCACGGCGGGGCGGCACCGTTGCCGATCAGGATGGTATACAGATGAAAGCGTATGGTGTATCCGCCGGGGCCAACCGGCTGGGGATAGGCGAAATCGAAGAATACCAGCTGGTGATCGCCCATCTGGCTGGTTTTCAGCTCGCTCCGGCACTCCGGCTTGATCTTGCGGAATATGTAACGGATCGCCGTGGTTTTCCCGGCACCCTTGGGCCCCACATAGACGATTTTTGCGTTGATTTCCCTTTTCACGTCATTGACAAGCGCCATCCTGCTACTCTCCTAACTCTTCTTCTTGTTCGTCAAAATCCTGCGGGCATTGTTCGACAGCACGCTGGAAACGTTTTTGCTCTTCGCGATGGCCCCCAGGTCCTTCTCGGTAAGGGAGGACATGTAGCGGAGCGCCACCGGCAGAGGTGTTTTGTGGTTGAGCACCAGGGCCTTGCGGATCTCGTAATTCTTGGTCCACTCCTTGTTCTGACAGATAACGCGGATAATCTCGTCATTCTGGATGGCGGACTTGGAGATGGCCAGGATCTCCGGTTCGGTGATGCGCGGGTTCTTGACAACGGCACCATTGACCAGCTTGTTCGTGTCCTTGATGAGGATGGAGCGCCACTCCTTGTCGCCGGTGAGTGCCATCTTGATCTTGTCACCCACCCCCATGGACTGGGCAAGCTGGTACTTGCTCTTGAACTCCTCTTCTTCCCCCTCTTCTTCCTGCTCTTCCTCTTCTGCGGCATCGGCGGGGAGCTCTTCACCCCCTTCCCCGTCCTCCGCCAAGCCGGCATCAGCTACTGGCTCCTCCTCGTCGGCAGGCTGTACCGGCGGCAGCTCCCGGGCGCCACCCTCGTCGAACTCACAAAGCTTTGCGGCAACGAACTCGCGGGTTGCGGGGAGCAGGTCCTCCCTCCCCGCCAGCAGGATGCAGATCTGCCGGTCCCCCCCGTGCAGCCTGGCAACGAGATCGACAAGTCGGGGGTGGCTGGAGGGAGAGGAGGCGATCTCCATGACAAGAGAAAGCGGCAACCCCCTCATGGCAGAGAGTGCAGCCGCCTTGATCTGCGGTTTTTTGTCGTAGCAGAGGAAAAACAGAAGGGTTGCCCGCTCCAGAGGTGTCGCCTCCAGTTCGGAGCGCACAACCCTGAGTTTATCCTCGTCCGCTGCCTCCGGCCGGACAAAGCCGGCCAGAGCGGCAGGGATCTTTATACTGACCTTTTCGGACACAATGACCTTTCTAGTTCCCCTTCGGAACGACCTTCACCTTCAGTCCCTCCCCTTTCAGGCGGGCGACGACCTTGTCGGCAGCGGCCTTGCCGGCGAACGGCCCGGCTGTCACCTGTACGGTGGAAGCCGGGAGCGAAACCCGCTGCATTTCGACCTTGAACCCCTTGCCGGCAAGCCGCTTCCTCTCCGCTTCGGCAAGTGCGGCAGAACTGAATGAACCGGCATAGAGGGAGTACTTGCCATCCTTTTCAATGGCAAACGCCCCTTTGGAAGCCTGCTTCAGCTTGTCCAGGTCAGCCGCGTAGGCGTCGAAGTCGGAGTAAACGCCGTAGTACAGCCTGGTCATCTGCCTGGCCTTCTGCACCGCATGCTTTGTCACCGGCTGTATCTTCTGCTTTTTCAGCTTGGCTTCGACACCGGCCACCTCGGCAGCGGCGAACTCTCCGACGACCACGGTATATGCCTGGGCCGGAGCTTTCGGAGCACTCTTTTCCGCAGGCTTGGCCCCTTGTGCCTTGGCTTCACCAGCAGAGGGCTTCTGCTCCTTCTTTGCCGGCGGGGCAACAGCTGGAGCAGGCTTGGCCGGAACGGCTTTCTCCGCCGTCTTCACCGGCTTGGGCTCCTCCTTTTTTGCCGCCGGTGCAGCCGGCTTCTGCTCGGCCGGTTTTGCCGGCTTGGCCTCTTCCTTCCTGGCAGGGGGGGCAGCCTCCTTCTTCGCTGCCGGGACTGCAGCCGGCAGTGCGGCGGGAGCCGGAGCTCCTCCCTTTGCCTGAGCCGGCGCCGGTGCCGGCGGCGGGGCTCCCGGAGCCGGCGTGGTCCCGGCAGGCTGCGGTACGGCTGCCTGCGGCTGAGTCGCGGCACCGGTATAGTTGGCCGGACGCGGCGGCATGCTCTGCTTGACCTGCGGGGTGCTCGCGGGCACGGCCGGCTTCGGCGGCGCCGGCGCTTCGCGGGGAACGATCAGGCTGGTGAAGAAGTAGAGGTAGCCGAAAGCGGCCAGCAGAAGCAGCAGGATCAACAGCGAAACCTTGTTCTTGCCGGTTCCTGCCTCAGCGCGGAACTCCGTTTCCGCATCGTTTTTCTTGTTGAAGAGGCTCAATTCATTTTCTCCTTTGTATCACAGGGTCATCGAGGCGCCATTACCCCTTGGCAGCGGTTACCTCTGATATGATTTTCTGCATCATATGGGACGGCACCTCTTCGTAATGGGAGAACTCCATGCTGAAGAGCCCGCGGTCACTGGTCATGGAGCGGAGGTCATTGGAGTAGGCCAGTACCTCCGACATGGGGACGACGGTGCGGATGATCTGGGAGTTCGCCTTCGGCTCGACCCCCACGACCTTTCCCCTGCGGGAGTTGATGTCGCCGATGACATCCCCCATGTTTTCGTCCGGTACGGTGATCTTCACATTCATGATCGGCTCCAGCAGCACCGGCTTGCAGACCTCCATCGCCTTCTTGAAGGCCATGGAACCGGCGATTTTGAATGCCATCTCCGAGGAGTCGACGGTGTGGAAGGAGCCGTCGTACAGGGCGACCTTGAAGTCGACTACCGGGTAGCCGGCCAGGAACCCCTCAAGGGCGGCATCCTGGATCCCCTTGTCGACAGCCGGGATGTACTGGCGGGGGATGACGCCGCCGACGATCTTGTCCTCGAACAGATACCCCTCTCCCCTCGGCATGGGGGACATCTCGATCCAGCAGTCGCCGTACTGGCCGCGGCCTCCCGACTGTTTCTTGTACTTGCCCTGCACCTTGGCGGTAGCGCGAATCGTCTCAAGGTACGGGACCTTGGGGGTCTTCAGGAGAACGTCGACGTTGAACTTGCGCTTCATCTTTTCGACGATGACATCCAGGTGGACCTGCCCCATGCCGGAGATGATGAACTCCTTGGTCTGTTCGTCCCGGTGGGACTCAAGGGTCGGCTCCTCCTCGATCATCTTGTGCAGGGCACCGTGGATCTTGTCCTCGTCGTTCTTGGTCTTCGGCTCGATGGCGTAGGAGATGACCGGTTTGAGGAGCGGCGCCGGCTCGTAGACGATCGGCTTGGCCCCGTCGCAGAGGGTGTCACCGGTGACGGTCTCCTTCAGCTTGGCCACCGCCACGATATCGCCGGCCACGGCCTGCTTGATCGGCTTCTGCTTCTTCCCCTCCAGCTCGTAGATCTGGCCGATCCGCTCCTCTATCCCCTTGGTGGCGTTATAGATCGTCGAGTCGGAGTTGAGCACGCCGGAGTAAACCCGGAAAATGGAGATCTTGCCGGTATAGGGGTCGGAGGTGGTTTTGAAGACGAGGGCGGAAAACGGCTCGGATTCGAGGGGGGCTCTCTCTTCGAGGGCCTCGGTCTTCGGGTTGCCCCCCACCGCTTTGGTCCGGTCCTGGGGGGACGGGAGATAGGCGCAGATGGCGTCCAGGAGCTGCTTCACACCGATGTTCGCGGTAGCGGAACCGCAGAGCACGGCGGTAAAGGTGTTGCGCATGGTGCCGACGCGCAGTCCGTCGAGGATCTCCTCCTCGCTCAGATCGCCGCTCTCCAGGTACTTTTCCGTCAGGGCATCGTAGGCCTCGGCAACGGTCTCCACCATCTGTTCCCGCAGCCGGGTGGCTTCGTCCAGGTAGTCGGCCGGGATCTCGCTCTCGGTGAAGGTGCCGGAACCGTCCTTGGCATACCGGTAGGCCTTCATCTTGATCAGGTCGATGACCCCTTCGAACGAATCCTCCGCGCCCAGGGGGATCTGGATGGCAACGCCGCGGGCCTTCAGCGCCTTCTCCATGTCGTCGATGGCCCGGAGGAAGCTGGCCCGCTCCCGGTCCATCTTGTTGACAAAGGCGATCCGGGGGATCTCGAACTCGTTGGCCCAGGACCAGACCTCTTCGGTCTGCACCTTGACGCCCGAGATGGCCGAGAGGATGATCACACCGCAGTCAAGCGCCCGCATGCAGGCACGGGTATCGGCAATGAAGTCGCCGTAACCCGGCGTGTCCACCAGGTGAATGGAGTGCCCCTGCCATTCGCAGTGATCGAGGGACGAGGTGATGGAGATCTTCCGCTTGATCTCCTCGGGTTCGAAGTCCATTGTGGACGTGCCGTCGTCAACCCTGCCGAGCCGGTCGATCATACCGGCATTGTACAGGATTGCCTCTGACAGTGAGGTCTTGCCCGCACCTCCATGAGCGATGATTCCCAGGTTACGAATCTTTGCGGTGTCGTACTTTCCCATGATGCCCCCCTTAGGATTGTAAAGTAGACCCGGCGGGAGCTGCGGGGATGGCCCGGAGCGTGCCGGCGGCTGCTACTGATGTTCGCAATTTCGTTGATAGAGAATTCTCAGTCCGTCTAGCGTCAGGTACTCCTCGATTTTTTCGATTGTTTTCGATTCGGGCGCAATCAACCCGGCAAGGCCGCCGGTGGCGATAACCAGCGGGTTCTCACGGCACTCCGTCTTCATCCTTCCCACAATTTCGTCCACCAGCCCCACGTAGCCGTAGTAAATGCCGGCCTGCATGGAGTTGACGGTATTCTTGGCGATCAGCGCCGGCGGCTTGAGGATATCCACCCGGGGGAGCTTGCTCGCCTTCTGGAACAGGGCCTCCATGGAGATCATCAGCCCCGGGGCGATGGCTCCGCCGCAGTATTCCCCCTTCTTGTTGACATAGTCGAACGTGGTGGCAGTGCCGAAATCGACGATGATGAGCGGGCAGCGGTACTTTTCGAAGCCGGCGACGGCATTGACGATCCGGTCCGCCCCCACCTCGCGGGGGTTGTCGTACTGGATCGGCATGCCGGTTTTGATCCCCGGTCCGACCACATAGGGCTTGAAGCCGAAATACTGCACGGAGAGCTTCTCCAGCACACCCGTGAGGGTCGGCACCACGGAGGAGATGATGATCCCCCTGACGCTGTCGAACCCGAGGCCGGCGAGTCTGAACAGGTCGTTCACCAGGATGCCGTATTCGTCGGTCGTCTTCGATTTGTCCGTGGAGATGCGCCAGTCCTTGAGCAGGTGGCTCCCGTCATAGACCCCCAGAACGATATTGCTGTTACCCACGTCGATTACCAGCAGCAAGGAACCCTCCACAGACCGCTTCACCATGATGACTATCCGTTCACCAGCCTGACATCGCCGGCAAGAACCTGCAGGGTCGCCCCGTCCTCCCCTTCGAGAAGGAGGGCACCGTATTCGTCGATGCCGACCACCCTCCCTCGGGTGACCCTGCCACTCTCCGTCACGGTCACCGGTTCGCCCGCAAGCCTGCTGCGCTGCAGCCACTCCTGGCGGACCGGGCCATATCCCTCCCGGAGGAACTGGCCGTAGACCTCGTCCAGCTCCTGGAACAGGCAGCGGGCAAAATCAGTCCGCCTGACCCTGGTACCGCTTTCGATGAAGAGTGAGGTGGCGGGATGACGGAGATCCGCCGGAAACTGGTCGCTTGTCATGTTCAGGTTGACCCCGATGCCGAGCACGACGAAGTTGACCTTGTCGGTTTCGGCGCTCATCTCGTTGAGCAGGCCGGCCACCTTTTTGCCGTCGATGAGAATGTCGTTGGGCCACTTGATCCGCGGTGAGAGCGGTGTCAGCCGTTCGATGGCCCGCGCCAGCGCCACCACGGAGAGAAAGGTCAGCTGGGGTGCGGCCATCGGCTGTATCGGCGGGCGAAGGATGACCGAACAGTAGAGGTTTACCCCGGGCGGCGAGGCCCATGTCCTGCCGAGCCTCCCCTTGCCGCCGGTCTGGCAGTCGGCAATCACCGCTGTCCCCTCGGGAGAACCCTCCTCGGCCATCCTGAAGGCAACGGTGTTGGTGGACGCGGTTTCCCGAAGGCAGACGAGCTTGCTGCCGATCACGCGGGTAGCCAACCCCTGCCTGATTTCAGCCGGTATCAGGGCATCGGGGGCTGCTTCCAGACGGTACCCCTTCGACGGTTCGGCGGAAATTTCGTACCCGAGATTGCGGAGAGACGTGATCTGTTTCCAGACCGCGCTGCGGGAGATGTCCATCATCCTGCTGAGCTCGGCACCGGAGACGAAGGAGTCCCTCCGCTCCTGCAGCAGGGAGAGGACCCGTTCGCTGCCCGAGGCCGGAGCAGACTCGCCCCTGCGGCTCACTCAGCCTCCAGGAGCATGGAAATATCCATGGAAGGGGCCGAATGGGTGAGGGCTCCGACGGAGATGATATCGACGCCGGTCTCGGCAATGCCCCTGACGCTCCCCAGGTTGACGCCACCGGAAGCCTCCACCAGGGCGCGCCCGGCGATGAGATCGACTGCCGCCTTCATGGCCTGCGTATCCATGTTGTCCAGCATGATGATGTCGGCGCCGGCCGCCACCGCCTGCCGGACCTCGTCGAGGGTCTCCGTTTCGATCTCTATCTTCAGGGTGTGGGGGATGTAGGCACGGGCGCGTTTCACCGCTTCGGCGATGCCGCCGGCGGCAACGATATGGTTCTCCTTGATCAGCACGCCGTCATACAGGCCGGTACGGTGGTTTATGCCGCCGCCGACACGCACGGAATATTTTTCAAGCACACGCAGTCCCGGCGTCGTCTTGCGGGTGTCGACGATCCGGGCCTTCGTCCCGGCAACCGCCTGGACATACCGGGAGGTCAGGGTGGCCACGCCGCTCATCCGCTGGAGCAGGTTGAGGGCGACCCTCTCCCCCTGCAGCAGCAGGGCGGCGTCACCGGACATTCGGGCAATGACCGTGCCGGCCGGCACCCTGTCTCCGTCCTTCACCAGGGGGGTAAAAACCGCCCCCTTGTCCAGCATGGCAAACACCCGCCCCGCCACGTCGAGTCCGGAAACGACAAGCTCCTCCTTGGCCTTGAGAAACCCGCGGATCGGTTTCGCCTCCACCAGCAGGGCGGCAGTGGTGATATCGCCGGTATGAATATCCTCGGCCAGGGCCGAAGCGATGATCGAGTCAATCTGTTGCATCCGCACACACTCCTGAGAATTTCCCAAAATTGTATAACACAGCTTTTAAGGCGCCGCAATCGCTAAACGGCGGCCAACTCTGGACTTCAGCGACTGCTCCCCCCCAGCATGTCGATGGAGAGACCGGAGCTTTCGGCAAGCGACGTGAACTCTGCCAGCTCCTTTTCCATCTCCGTCACCTTCGCCTCCGTTTCGTCATGCTCTTTCGTCTTGGCAACAAGGGCCATCCTGTCCCTGGTCCTCTGGAGAGTCAGCCTCTTGCGCCGGGCCTCGACCTCCTCATCCTTCAACTTGGCCAGCCTGGCCTGAAGTGCCTTCAGGCGGTTCGACTTGGCGGCGTACGTATCCTTCCACCACGAGAGGGGCCGTCCGCCGTAGAGCTCCGGGGCGGGCCTGGGGGCCGGTTCAGCCTGGAGAGGCGTCTCCTTCGCCCTTTCCACCTTTTCCGCCTTGTCATCCGACGTGCTCTCGCGCATCGTTGCACGACCACGATACTTGGCGGGGATATGCTCGGGGTTGTCGCTGAAATTAACACTGCCGCTGTCATCGACCCACTCGTAAAGCTCTCCGTAGGCGGGCGCTACAACCAGCAGCACGGTTACCAGCAGCAGAAATGGTCTCATGGCTCACTCCGATCACCCATAGAATGTGTTCCCCGACCCGCGAGGACAAGGCGGCACGATTGCGCCGGACAAGGATTAAACATTGACTGACATCCGGCTGATGTGTATATTAGCACGACTAAATACCTTAATCTATTCCAACTTTGAGGAGTTATATATGAAGATGGGTCGTTTCCTTGCGGCAATATCCCTCATTCTGACCCTGCCCCTGGCGGCGGCGGCAAAAGAGACCAAGGACATCAAGTTCACGTTCAAGAACGCCGAGCCGGTTGTTTTCAGTCACGACATCCACCTGGAGAAGTATAACCAGAATTGCAAGGTCTGCCACAACGCCATCTTCAACCTCAAGGCGAAGAAGCGCTACACCATGGCCGAAATGGAGAAGACCAAGTCATGCGGCGCCTGCCACACCGGCATAAAGGCGTTCAGTGTCAAGGACGAGAAGAGCTGCGTCAGGTGCCATAAAGGGAAGCCGCGCAATATCTCCTACAAGGTCAAGGGTGCGACCGAGGTGATCTTCAGCCACGAGGCCCACCTGGCAAAGGGTAAAATCTCCTGCAGGAACTGCCACAACGACAGGGTCATCACGGGCAAGGAGCGTAGCGTCACCATGGCCCAGATGGAGAAGGGCAAGACCTGCGGCGCCTGTCACAACGGCAAGATGGCGTTCACCGTTGCCAGCAACTGCGGCAACTGCCACAAGGGGATGAAGCCGAAGGAGATCACCTTCAAGACGAAGGGTGCCGCGGACGCCGTCTTCAGCCACCAGGTTCACGTCGGCATGTTCAAGTGCCCCGACTGCCACACCAAGGTCTTCCAGTACCGGGCCGGTTCCACCAAGGCCACCATGAGCCAGATGGAAGCGGGCAAGTCCTGCGGCACCTGCCACAACGGCACGGACGCCTTCACCGTCAAGGGCGAGTGCGACAAGTGCCACAAGGGGTACAAGCCGGGGAATATCGTCTTCAAGACCGAAGGGGGCGAGGCAAACTTCAGCCACGAGTTCCACCTCGGCATGTACAAGTGTGCCGACTGCCATACCAAGGTCTTCCCTTACAAGGCCGGCGCGCTCAAGGCGACCATGGCGGACATGGACAAGGGCAAGTCCTGCGGCGCCTGCCACAACGGCAAGGATGCCTTCAAGAGCTCCGACGACTGCGTCAAGTGTCACAAGATGTAGGGATTATTCCTGAAGAGGATGAGAAAGGCGGGCCATGTGCCCGCCTTTTTTTTAACCATCACGGACGGGACCATACTCCATGGCGAACATAATCCTGTTAGCGGTCTGCCTTCTGGCAGGCATCGGACTCAGGAAGACCGGCCGCTTCCCCGCACCAACCCCGGCGGCGCTGAACGGATTCATCATCCACATCTCCCTCCCCGCCCTGGCGATCCGGCACATCCACGGGATGCAGCTGGATGCCTCGCTGGCCCTGACGGCAGCCATGGCCTGGCTCCTTTTCGCCGGCGCCTGGGTGCTGTTCGCCTCCGCCGGCAGGGCGTTCAACCTTGACCGGGGGACGATCGGCGCACTGATCCTGGTGGCAGGCCTGGGGAACACCTCCTTCGTCGGCCTCCCCATGATCGAGGCCTACTTCGGCAAGGAGTACCTGGGGATCGGCATCATCGCCGACCAGCTCGGCTCGTTCATGGTCCTCTCCACACTCGGCATTCTCGTCGCGTCCGTTTACTCCTCAGGGAGCGTCACCCCACGGCAGATGGCCCGCAAGGTCCTCCTCTTCCCGCCGTTCCAGGCCCTGCTCTTCGCGCTTCTGCTCAGGCCGCTGCCGTTCCCCGACTGGGGAGCGACGATGCTGGACAAACTCGGCAGCACCCTCACGCCACTGGCTCTTTTTTCGGTCGGCTTCCAGCTCCAGTTCGGCGGGATCACCTCGATACTGAAACCTCTCTCCGCCGGTCTTGCCTACAAGCTCCTGCTGGGGCCGGCTCTCATCTGCCTCCTCTATGTTGCCCTTCTCGGCGCCACTGGTACAATCATTCAGGTGACGGTCTTCGAAGCCGCCATGGCGCCGATGATAACCGCGGGCATTATCGCCATCGACCACAGGCTGCACCCCCAGCTTGTCGGCATGCTCGTCGGGATCGGCATCCCCCTATCCTTCGCAACGCTCTACGTCTGGCACCTGTTCCTGACCGGCCTGCCCTGATCCGGACAGCAGCAAGGAGGTCCCGCAATGTCTCACCTGTTCGAACCGCTCCCCCTCCGGGGGGTGACCCTTCCCAACCGGATCGCCGTGTCACCCATGTGCCAGTACTCCAGCGAGGACGGGTTTGCGTCCGACTGGCACCTTGTCCACCTCGGCAGCCGGGCGGTGGGCGGGGCTGGCCTGGTGTTGACCGAGGCGGCGGCAATAACGCCCCAGGGGCGCATCAGTCCCAAGGACCTGGGGATATGGAGCGACGACCATATCGAGCCCCTCGCCCGTATCGTCCGCTTCATCGCGGAGCGGGGGAGCGTGGCAGGGATACAGCTTGCCCATGCAGGACGCAAGGCCAGCACCCCGCCACCCTGGGAAAACCGGCCCGTTACCCTGGGCGAAGCCGAGGGGGGGGTGGCAGATCGTGGCCCCCAGCGCCGTGGCCTTTGACGAGGGGTGCAGCGTGCCGGAGGCCTTGACGGACGAAGGGATCGATGAAATACGCGAAGCGTTTGTCCAGGCGGCCCGCCGGGCGCTGCATGCCGGGTTCCGGGTCGCCGAGATCCATGCCGCCCACGGTTATCTGCTGCACCAGTTCCTCTCCCCCCTGAGCAACAGGCGGAGCGACCGCTATGGTGGCAGCTTCGAGAACCGCACCCGCCTCCTCAGGGAAACGGTCACCGCTGTCCGGGCCGCCTGGCCGGACCATCTGCCGCTCCTGGTCCGGATCTCCGTAACCGACTGGGCCGAGGGGGGATGGGATACCGAGCACTCCATCGAACTGGTCCGGGCCCTCCTCCCCCTGGGGGTCGACCTGATCGACTGCTCGTCCGCCGGCACCTCACCCAAAGCGAGGATACCCGTCGGCACAGGGTACCAGACCCGGTTCGCCGAGCAGATCCGCCGTGAAACGGGGAGCAGGACCGGTGCCGTGGGGCTGATAACGTCGCCGGTTCAGGCGGATCACATCATCCAGTCGGGGCAGGCCGACCTGGTACTCCTCGCCCGGGAGATGCTCCGCGACCCGTACTGGCCCCTGCGGGCCGCCCGCGAACTTGGCCGGCAGACCCCGTGGCCCGTCCAGTATCTGCGGGCTGCTCCGGCCCATACCCCCGCCTCCCTCCCCTATACGGCTGAACCCGCTGACAAACAATAAAAAAGGCGCCCTGATCGAGATCAGGGCGCCTTTTTTATCTATGCTAGGGGCAGTTCCGGCCTAGTTGCCACCGCAGGTGAGTACCGCGACGACCCGGCGATTCGCCTTGCGGCCCGCCGCGGTCTTGTTGGTCGCGATCGGCTTCTCCTCACCGTAGCCCTTGGCGGCAATGCGGTCAGCCTGGATGCCGAAGTTCTCGATGATATAGGTGCGCACGGAGTTGGCACGACGGTCGGAGAGTTTCAGGTTGGCCGCGTTGCTCCCCACGTCGTCCGTATGCCCTTCGATGACTGCCGTGGCCCCGGGGTATTTCTTCAGCGTGTCCCCGACCTTCTTGAGCTCATCGTGATAGGCCGGCTTGATGTCCGCCTTGTTGGTATCGAACTCGATGTCGAGCTTGATACTCTGGCACGGCAGCTCAACGGGGAGTGTGCACCCCTTGGCATCGACCTTGTCGCCGGCCGGTGTACCGGGGCACTTGTCCAGGTAGTCGGCAACACCGTCCCTGTCGGAATCGAGGGGGCACCCGTTCGTGTCGACCGCCGCGCCCGCGGGGGTATCGGGACATTTATCCAGGTAGTCGGCAACGCCGTCCCTGTCGGAATCGAGGGGGCAGCCATCCTTGTCGACCTTCACCCCTGCCGGGGTATTGGGGCATTTGTCAAGGGTATCGGGCACGCCGTCCTTGTCAGAATCGAGCACCGGCGGGGGAGCCGGCTGGGCCACGTTGAGGCCGGCACTGCTACTCGTGGAGCCGCCCTGACCGGTGCAGGAGAGAGCATACGTGGTGGATTCGGCAGGGGTAACCGTCATGGAACCGCTGGTCTGGACGGCTCCAATGCCGGGCTGGATGGTGCACCCCGTGGTGTTTTGCGATGACCAGTTCAGGGTTGCCGCCTGCCCCTTGGCGACGGTCTCCGGGGAAACGGAGAGCGTGCTGGTCGGTGCCGGTGGCGCCGGTGCGGGCTCAGCGACTTTAGGCACCGCCTTTGCCCCGCCGAAGATGAAACCGAGGCCGAGCGTGTACTCGTGATTGTACACCGTCAACCCGCTGTCCCTGACCAACTGCCGTGCGTCACCACGCAGAGCAATAGTGTCGGTCAGGAAATACTTCACGCCAACACCCCAGTCGAAGAATCCGGACTGGTGGGCATCCGCGTTGTCAGCCTTCACCCTCATGCCACCGTAACCTACGGCCAGGTACGGAACCAGGCGATTCGCGGGCAGCATGTGGTAGAGGGCTTCAAGGCGGTAATTCAGGAAATTGACATCATTGTTGTCATTGCTGCTCTCGGTTTCGCCTGCCTCGAATCCCCCCTCGAGACCAATCCTGTTCGTGATGTTATACCCTGCCTTCAGACCGTACACCATGTTCTGCTCAATCTTCTGGGTACCGTCGAAGTGGTAGCCGCCGAGGTACGGGGTAATACTGAATGTTTCCGCCCTGTTTTCGGCGAATGCCAGGGAAGAGCAGAGGGTCGCCACAGAAAGGGCGGCCACCGGGGCAAGCAGTTTCTTCATGTTTTCCTCCTGATGGTTGATGATCCCGCAAAGGGGGAACGGAACTTAATTCCCGAAACTAAAAATTTGTATACCAATCATGTCTCATGATCAAGCACGAATGCATTTGATCATGAGAGGCAAGGCAGCCGTTATTGATTCTGAACGACAACCATCTGTGCCGGCATCGGTGAAGGGAAACCCGCCTCCGCCAGAGCCTCCCGCATGATCCGGTTCCCGTCGAAATATACCTGCCAGTAATGGTTGTTATGGCAATAGGGCCGGACGACCAGCACCGGTCCCACAAGGGTGAACTCGAGGATTTCCACCTCCACCGCGGGCTGCGCCAGTACGTTGGGGACCGTGGCCAGCTTCGTCCGCAGCAGTTGCATGGCTGCAACATGGTCGGCACTCCCCGCAAGCTGGCATTTCAGATCTACCCGCCGGTAGTCGTTGCTGGTGAAATTCTGGATGGTATCACTGAAGATCTTTGCATTCCCCACCAGGGTCATGACGTTGTCAGGCGTATTGATGGTGGTGACAAAGAGCCCGATCTCCTTGACGGTGCCGGTCACCCCCCCAGCAGTTATGAAATCGCCGACCTTGAACGGATGGAGCACGATAATGAAAATTCCGGCTGCCAGGTTGGCGAGCAGACCTCCCCAGGCGGCACCAATGGCGATGCCGATACCTGCTACAAGGGCTGCGAAGGTGGTCGTCTGGATGCCGCAGTAGCCGAGGATTGCGACAACCAGCACGATATTCAGCGTCACGGCGACAAAATTGCCGATGTACCGCATCAGGGTGGGGTCAACCTGCTGCTTCTCCAGGACCTTCTGCAGCATCTGCCCGACAAAATTGATCAGCCAGCGGCCAACCAGCCAGAAAAGAATGACAGCAAGAAGTTTGGTACCGATCTCTGTGAGGTAGGTCGTGGCAAGCTGTTGATACTGACCGATGTTCTCCATGGGCGCCCCCTTTACCGATCCCTTCCGACGACGCGGAAGGGGCAATCACCTCAACCATACAAACACATCATTAAACCTAGTTTACCCCTCTCTGCCCCATTTACAAGGGGGCCCGTTTATTTAGCCCGGCTCGCAGGCCAGTGGCGCCGGGCAATAAAAAAGGCGCCCAGCTTTCAGCTGATGCGCCTTGACAACGTTTCCAGGTGGTTCGGCAGGGTTATGGAAGTTCCCCCTACTCCACGAACCGGCTCATCTTCCGGAACTTCTGGTAGCGCTCCTCCACCAGCTGCTCACCGGATTTCCCCTTGAGCTCGGCCAGGTTGCGGGAGAGGGCCTCGTGGAGAGTCCTGGCAATGGCCTCGTGGTCCCGGTGTGCCCCGCCGAGGGGCTCCTTGATGATCTCGTCGATGACGTCCAGCTCCTTGATGTCCTTGGCGGTCAGCTTCAGGGCCTCGGCGGCCTGGGCACCCTTGGTGCCGTCGGACCAGAGGATGGCGGCGCACCCTTCCGGGGAGATGACGGCGTAGACGGAGTGCTCAAGCATCAGCACCCGGTCCCCCACGGCGATGGCCAGGGCTCCCCCCGACCCCCCTTCGCCGGTGATGACGACGATGATCGGCACGGTGAGGCAGGCCATCTCCCGCAGGTTCCTGGCGATGGCTTCGGCCTGTCCCCGCTCCTCGGCGCCGATGCCGGGGAACGCGCCCGGGGTGTCGACGAAGGTGATGATCGGAAGCTTGAACTGCTCGGCCATCTGCATCAGGCGCAACGCCTTGCGGTACCCCTCCGGGTTGGGCATGCCGAAGTTGCGGAAGACCTTCTCCTTGGTGTCCCGCCCCTTCTGGTGGCCGACCACCATGACAGGCTCCCCGTCCAGGCGGGCCAGGCCGCCGACGATGGCGTGGTCGTCACCGAACAGGCGGTCGCCGTGGAGCTCGGTGAACTCGGTGAAGACCAGGTTCAGGTAGTCCAGGGTGAACGGACGGTTGATGTGGCGGGCGATCTGGGCGGTCTGCCAGCGGGAGAGGTTGCTGAAGATCTCGCCGCGCATCTCCTCGGCCCTCTTCTCCAGCTTGGCGATCTCCTTGGTCAGGTCCATCTCCTTGGACAGTTCCCCCAGCTCCTCGATCTTCTTCTCCAGCTCCATGAGCGGTTTTTCGAACTCCATATATACTTGGTTGGCCATTATCTATTTCTCCTTACTGTCGGTACGTTCATATTTAAATGCGAACCGTTCACCGCTAAGTCGCAAAGGCCGCAAAGAAGTTTCAATTATCGAAAAGCTCAGGTTGCTCAAAAATAGTCAGATCGTCACACCCGCAGAAAGCCCCGCGGAGGCCAGCCCTCTCTCTATCTCTCCCCCAGAGGGGGAGAGCATGCCTTGCCCTCTCCCTCTGGGAGAGGGATTGGGTGAGGGTTGCAGCGCTACGTCGCACAAGGCGGCTTTCGAGGACGGTGGCGAGATGGCTGTTTTTAGCTGCGCTGAAACTTCGTTTTCAGCAACCGTTTACTCGAAAGAAACGGCATTATACCCCAACAGACCTTCCACTTCCAGCGATAATCCCTCGGTGGCGGCCAGGTGGCAGGATTCGGGGAGTCGGAGCACCGCGGTGCAGAGGTCGGGGAGGACGAGGTGCAGCCGGGAACGGCACCCCCCCTGATGACGCTGGAGGACCTCCTTCAGGCTCTCCAGGCGGGACGGGTCGACCTGGTCCCCCCTGATGGTGACATTGACGGTCCGGGTCTCCTTTTCGCTCACTTCCCGCAGGAGCTGCACCGACGAGGCGAGGATCTTGCTGGCCTTCTCCCCCTGGTCGACGGTGCCGCTTACCAGGAGCGGCTCCTCTCCCTTCAGGAGTTCGGACGACTGGGCGTAGACTTCGGGGAAAACCACCACCTCCACCGAACCGGTCAGGTCCTCGAGGGTGGCGAACCCCATCCGGTCCCCCTTCTTGGTCAGCAGCTCCTTCAGACTCGCCACAATGCCGCAGATACGCACCTCGCTCTTGTCGGACCGTTCGGTCAGCTCCGAGAAGGTGCAGGTGGAAAACCGCTGCATGGTGGCGGCGTGCCGCTGCAGGGGGTGACCGGTGATGAAGAAGCCGAGGGCCTCCTTCTCGAAGTTGAGCAGCAGCTTCTCGTCCCATTCGGGGATATCCGGCAGCTTCCCCGAGCCGCCCCCGTTCCCCTTGACGATCTCGGCGGTACCGAACAGGGACACCTGGGCGCTCTCCCGCTCCTCCTGTATCCGCTGCCCCAGCGCCACCGCCTCCTCCAGGGCCGCGAACATGGCCGCCCGCTTGCCGCCGGTTGAGTCGAAGGCACCGCACTTGATGAGCGCCTCCATGACCCGCTTGTTCACCTTGCGCAGGTCGACCCGCTCGCAGAAGTTGAACAGGTCAATGAACGGCTCGTCCCCCCGTGCCTCCTGGATCGCCAGGATGGCCGATTCCCCCACGTTCTTGATGGCGCCGAAACCGAAGCGGATGGAGTTGCCGATGACCCGGAAGGAGAGGTCGGACTCGTTGATGTCCGGCGGCAGGACCTCGATCCCCATGCCGCGGCAGTCGGCGATGTTCTTCACCACCTTGTCCGTGTTCCCCATGTCCTCGGTAAGAAGCGCCGCGAGGAACTCCACCGGGTAGTGGGCCTTCAGGAAGGCGGTCTGGTAGGCGATCAGGGCGTAGGCGGCGGAGTGGGACTTGTTGAAGCCGTACTCGGCGAACTTGGCCATCAGGTCGAAGATGCCTTCCGCCTTCTTCAGGTCGATGCCGTTCTCCTTGGCACCGGCCAGGAAGATGTCCTTCTGCTTGGCCATCTCCGCCGGGTCCTTCTTCCCCATGGCGCGGCGGAGCAGGTCGGCGCCGCCGAGGGAGTACCCCCCCAGGGTCCGGGCGATCTGCATGACCTGCTCCTGGTAGACGATGACCCCGTAGGTGTCCTGGAGGATCGGCTCCAGCTGGGGGAGGTCGTAGACCACCTCCTTGCGGCCGTGCTTGCGGTCGATGAAGTCGTCCACCATCCCCGAGCCAAGCGGGCCGGGGCGGTAGAGGGCGCAGGCAGCGATGACGTCCTCGAAGCAGGAGGGCTTGAGCTTGATCAGCATCTCCTTCATCCCCGAGGACTCGAGCTGGAACACGCCGGTGGTGTTCCCTTCCGAGATGAGGGCGTAGCTCTCGGCGTCGTCGTCACCCAGGAGGGTGATGTCGAAGTTCGGGTCCTTGCCGGCCCGGATCAGCTTCACGGCGTTGTCGATGACCGTCAGGTTCTTGAGGCCGAGGAAGTCGAACTTCACCAGGCCGATCTTCTCAACGTACTTCATGGAGTACTGGGTGTTGATGGAGCCGGTCTTCTGGTCCTTGTAGACCGGGCAGAACTCCTCCATGGTCTCGGGGGCGACCACCACCCCGGCGGCGTGGGTGGAGGCGTGGCGGGTGAGCCCCTCCAGGCGCAGGGCGATGTCGATCAGCTCCTTCACCCGGGGGTCGGCGGCAGCCATCTCGCTGAGCTTCTGCTCCTGCTTCAGCGCCTCCTTCAGGGTGATGTTGAGCACCTCGGGGACCAGTTTGGCGATCTTGTCAACCTCGCCGTAGGCCATGTCCAGGGCCCGCCCCACGTCGCGGATGACCGCCTTGGCCGACATGGTCCCGAAGGTGATGATCTGGCAGACCTTGTCCCGGCCGTACTTCTCGCTGACGTACTGGATGACCTCCTCGCGGCGGTCGGTGCAGAAGTCCACGTCGATATCGGGCATGGAGATACGTTCCGGGTTGAGGAACCGCTCGAACAGGAGGTTGTAGGGGATCGGGTCGATGTCGGTGATCCGGATGGCGTAGGCGACGAGCGACCCGGCGGCGGAGCCCCTCCCCGGGCCGACGGGGATGCCGTGGTCCTTGGCCCAGTTGATGAAATCGGCCACGATGAGGAAATAGCCGGGGAACCCCATCTGCCGGATGCAGTCCAGCTCGATCTCCAGGCGGCTGCGGTAGGCCTCCTCCTGCTCGGGAGACAGGTCACCTTTCTTCTTGCGCAGGGACGCCAGCCGGGCATCCAGGCCGTTGCGTGCCGCCGCGGCCAGCATCTCGTCCAGGCTGGTCCCTTCCGGCGGCTCGTACTTGGGGAAGTGGTAGGTCTTGAAGTTGCCCAGGTCCAGGTTGCACTGGTCGGCAATGACCAGGGTGTTGGCGATCGCCTCGGGGCAGTAGTGGAACGCGGCCGCCATCTCATCCGGCGACTTGACGTAGAACTCCTCAGCGGAGAAGCGCATCCGCTTCTCGTCGTTCATGGTCTTGCCGGTCTGGATACAGAGGAGCACCTCGTGGGCCCGGGCATCCTCACGGTTCAGGTAGTGGCAGTCGTTGGTCGCCACCAGGGGGAGGTTCAGCTCGCCAGCCAGCTCCATGAGCCGCTTGTTGGCAATCGCCTGGTCGGGAAGGGTGTTCTCCTGCAGTTCAAGGTAGTAGCGGCCGGGGAAGAGGTCGGCGTACCAGCGGGCCGCGGCCCTGGCCTCGTCCATCTTCCCCCGTCCGGCCAGGTAGGCCACCTCCCCCTTCAGGCAGGCGGAGAGACAGATCAGCCCCTCGCTGTGCTGCGCAAGGATCTCCTTGTCGATGCGGGGCTTGTAGTAGAACCCCTCCTTGAACCCGGCGGAGACCAGGTAGGAGAGGTTGCGGTAGCCGACGATGTCCTGGCAGAGGAGCACCAGGTGGTACCCGGAGACATCCTCGCTCCCCTCCCGGCTGAAGCGGGAGGTGGGGGCGATGTAGACCTCGGAACCGATGATCGGCTTGATCCCCTTGTCCTTGCACTTGAGGTAAAACTCGACCGCACCGAACATGTTGCCGTGGTCGGTGATGGCCACGGCCGGCATGTTGTACTCCTGGGCCTTCTTGACCAGGTCCCCCAGGCGGTTGGCGCCGTCCAGGAGAGAGTACTGGGTATGGAGATGGAGATGGACGAATGACATGGGGACAACGGGCTCCTGGGTCTGACCGGGCATGGGGTTTCGAGGGAGGAAGCGGGCGGCGCCGGACGCCGCCCGCTTTTAGCCAGGCTAAAATAATTTAGTTATTATGACACGAAGCGGAAAAGAATGTCAACGGCGGCAGCCGGTGCTCCTCCCGACCGAAAACTCTGGGTGTTCAAAAACGGTCAGATCGTCGCACCCGCAGAAAGCCCCACGGAGGCCAGCCCTCTCTCTATCTCTCCCCCAGAGGGGGAGAGCATGCCTTGCCCTCTCCCTCTGGGAGAGGGATTGGGTGAGGGTTGCAGCGCTACGCCGCACACGGCGGCTTTCGAGGACGGCGGCGAGATGGCCGTTTTTCAACAACCTCCTAGTAAAGGCCGTGGAGCGGCCCGCCGGGGGCTGCCAACGCCTCCACCCGGGCCACCACCGACGGGTCCTCCTCCAGGGGGGGCGCGTGGTGAGGCTTTACCCGGGCGTCGATCACCAGGGTCCCCCGGCACCCCCAGTGCTTGCAGTGGGTGAATGAATCGACCCCGTAGATGTCCGGGGCCGGGTTGGAGCGGGTGAAGACGGTCCAGAGGAAGTTGTTCAGGGTGCGGGAGGTGAAGTCGCTGTCGTCCACCACCACGAGGAGCGGCAATCCCGCCGGCAGCCCTCCTCCATCCTCCAGAGCCCGGCAGAACGACTCCATTACCGGATCGGCGGCGTTGCGGCCGCTCGTGCTGGGGGGGCCGGCAACCGCCACCACCCCGGGGAGACAGATGCGGGGAGCGGAAAAACCGTCCGGCAGGCGCAGGCCAGGGGGGAGCTCCGTGACCAGGGAACGTCGCCGTGGGCCGGCCACGGCCACCACTAGCTTGGACCCCTTGTTCAGGGCACTCCCCGAGTAGTCCAGGGTGTCGATGGTGGTGGCGGTCTGGAAGTGGAGGTCGGTGCGCCAGTCGGCACGCTCCAGCACGAAGCGGAGGAACTCGTCCACGTGGTGGATATCCGGGGGACCGTCCTCGTGGGGGGCGATGAAGAGGTACTTGGCCAGGGAGAGCTGCCCCTGGCCGAGGATGGCGCTCGCCTGGGTGAGGAGTTCCATCGGCTCCCTCCGCTCGGCGTAGGGGACGTAGCGTTCGCTGCCGATGGCCAGGAGAAGCGGATGGACCCCGGCGGCATCCACGGCGTGAACCCCCCTGATCCCGGGGAGGACCGTGGGGATCAGCTCACCGGTCAGCTCGTGGATGAAGGTGCCGAAGGAAGTGTCCTCCTGGGGGGGGCGGCCGACGGTTGTGAAGGGCCAGATGGCGCCGTCCCGGTGGAAGACCTCCTCCACCCGGAGCACCGGAAAGTCGTGGGCCAGGCTGTAGTACCCCAGGTGGTCGCCGAAGGGCCCCTCGGGGAGGGTCTTATGGGGATCGATGGTCCCGGTGATGCAGAAGTCCGCCTCCGCCGGCATGGGGAGCCGGCCCGGCCGGCAGACCATGGGGAGGCGGTGCCCCCCCAGGAGGCCGGCGAAGGAGAGCTCGGGGAGCCCTTCGGGGAGGGGCATGACCGCCGCCACGGTAAGGGACGGCGGGCCGCCGACGAAGATGCTCACCCGGAACGGGACTCCCTTCTCGATCGCCTCACTGTGGTGCACCCCGATCCCCCGGTGGATCTGGTAGTGGACCCCCACCTCCCGGTTCGCCTCGTAGCGGTTGCCGGCGAGCTGCACCCGGTACATCCCCAGGTTGGAGTGGCGAAAGCCGGGGGCCGCGGCGCTCTCCGAGTAAACCTGGGGGAGGGTTATGAACGGGCCGCCGTCCAGGGGCCAGGACTTGAGCCGGGGGAGCTTGTCGAGGGTGGTCCGGTTCCGCAGGACCGGGCCATCCGCAACCTTCCGGGGGAGGAGGCTCAGGGCCGCCGGCAGGGTGGCGGCATAGGCAAAAGGGTCCCCCAGGGCCGCCGCCGGGTTGATCTTGAGGCTCACCAGCTTCTCGATCCTACCCAGGGTGTCGCGGAAGAGGAAACGGGTCCGCTCCAGGGTGCCGAACAGGTTGCCCAGCATGGGGAAGGAGCACCCCGCGGGGTTGGTGAAGAGGAGCGCCGGCCCGCCCGCCTCGTAGACCCGCCGCTGGATGCACCCCATCTCAAGGTTTGGGTCGACCGACGTATCGATCCGCTTCAGCATCCCCCGCTGTTCCAGGTCGGCCACGCACTCCTGAAGGTTCCGGTATCCCATCTCTCACCCCTGCCATCCGCTCGTGATGTCCGGCACCCCTCCCCCTCCGCCCCGCGGGGAAGGTACCCTCTGAGGGTTATAGGTAATGGGGGGCGCCACTGTCAAACGATATTATTCCACCGTGCCCCGCCACCCCGTTTGGCTTGACAGAGCCGCAGGGTGACGGTACAACCGAGGCAACGCTGCCGACCGTCCCCCTGGAGCAGGGGTGAGCCGACGAGGCGCACGCAGGTGGCGGCAGCCCAGGAGGTGCTTGTGCCCGAACTCCCCGAGGTGGAACTGACGAAACGAAGGCTGGAGCAGGAACTGGCGGGCAGACGGGTCGCGGAGGTGGTGACCCGCGCCCCGAAGCTCCGCCTCCCGATCCCCGGAGAACTGGCAACGATCCTCCCCGGGCGGATAATCCGCGGTGTGGCGAGGCGGGGCAAGTACCTGCTCTTCGACTGCGAAACGGGGTGGCTGATCGTTCACCTGGGGATGACCGGCTTTCTCAGATTCCTGTCCCCACCCTCCCCTCCGGGCAAACACGACCATCTCGACCTCGTGTTCGACGATGGCTCGGTGCTCCGCTTCCACGACCCCCGGAAATTCGGCATCGTGGCCTGGACCCCCGACGACCCCCTGGCCCATCCGCTCCTGGCCGGCATCGGTCCCGAACCGCTGACCGCCGCCTTCGACGGCGACTATCTCTTCCACGTGAGCAGGTCGCGCCGGGTCGCGGTGAAACAGCTCCTCATGGATTCGGCCACCGTTGCCGGGGTCGGCAACATCTACGCCAACGAGGCGCTGTTCCGCGCCGCCATCCGTCCCGACCGCCCCGCAGCCACCCTCACCCTGCATGAGTGCGGCCGCCTGGCCCACACCGTCCGCGCCGTCCTGGAGGACTCCCTACGGCAGGGGAGCACCTACCGGGTGGCGGAGGATTCGGTCGCCTACCACCCCCTGGAGTTCGCCGTGTACGGACGGGGGAAAGGGGACTGTACCCGCTGCGGCGGGACACTGGAAGAAATCCGCCTGGGAAACCGGAGCACGGTCTTCTGCCCCCGCTGCCAGGAGTGAGTGAGGGGAGAGAGCACCTATGGCCAACCGGGAGATCATCAGAACCGACACCGTTTCCGTGCGGATCATGGAACTGGCCGGAGGCGCCGCCACGGAGTGGCACCTCCACACGGAAGTGACCGACTTCTTCGTCGGCCTGAGCGGTACCGTCGTCGTGGAGACCCGGCAGCCGGAGACCTCCGTCACCCTCCTCCCCGGGGAGCGGACCGAGGTCCCGGTGGGACGGATGCACCGGGTGATGAACCTCACCCCCGGAATGGCCGAGTACCTGCTGGTGCAGGGGGTGGGGCATTACGATTTTCGCAGGGTGCCAGATGCCGGCAATGACACCGAGACAATGAAACCGGAGCGATGACCGATGGAAGACGTGATCAAGATAATGCTCTCGTCGGGCAAGGCAGGACTTGACCTGGCCCTCTACGTGCTCCTGCCGGTACTGGTGATCATGATGGCAATCATGAAGGTGCTGGAGGCCCGGGGGGTCCTCGCCCTGGTAGCCCGCCTCCTCCGGCCGGTCCTCAGGCTCTTCGGCATCCCCGGCGCCGGCGCCTTTGCCATCGTACAGATGCTGCTGGTCAGCTTCGCCGCACCCCTGGCCACCCTGGCCATCATGGAGAGGGACGGCACCTCCCGGCGCCAGATCGCCGCCACCCTGGCCATGATCCTCACCCTCTCCCAGGCCAACGTGGTCTTCCCCATGGTGGCCGTGGGGCTGGACCTGGGGGCCATCATGCTGACCTCCGTGGTCGGCGGCCTGGCGGCGGCCGCCCTCACCTTCTACGTCTTCGCCCGCTCCGCCGACGACACCCACCCCCCCGAGTCGGGTGAGGTCCCGACCGCGGCGGACGGCAAACGGTCCACCATCCTCAACCTCATGATCACCGGCGGCCAGGAGGCGATCCAGGTCATCATCGGCACGATCCCGATCCTCATCCTGGCGATCTTCCTGGTGAACATCCTCAAGGCCACCGGCGCCATCGCCCTGCTGGAAACCCTCATCACCCCCCTCTTTCGCCTCATCGGCTTCCCCTCCGCCGCCGTCCTCCCCCTGGCCACCAAGTACCTGGCCGGCGGCACCGCCATGATGGGGGTCACCCTCAACCTCCTGAAGGAGGGGGCCGTCACGGTCCAGGAGCTCAACCGGATGGCCGGCTTCATCACCAACCCCTGCGACATCGTGGGCGTCGCCGTCCTGGTCTCCGCCGGCAACCGCTGCGCCTCCGTCATCAGGCCGGCCCTTGCCGGCGTGGTGGCCGGCATCCTGATCCGCGGCGTGCTGCACCTGATGATGTTCTGAACACCTATCGAAACTTCCCTTTACAGAAAAAGCGGGACACCAAGTTACTGGGTGTCCCGCTTTTTTTGACAATTTGCGAGCGAGATTTTTTGTGTCAGATCAAGGCAGCCGAGGATTTCGGAGGCGTAGCCACCCTCACCCTATCCCTCTCCCGGAGGGAGAGGGCAATGAGTAATCTCCTCCCCTGGGGGAGAGATAGAGAGGGGGATTGCTACGCCGCACAACCAGCCACGAAGACTTACGCCGCCAAGGCGAAAAAGCCGCGCTCCTCCTACCGCATCATCTCGAAGTGGCGGTCGTCGCACGTCTCATCCACGATCTCGATGAACTTGTTGCAGATCTCCGTCACCATGTTGATCACCCCCTGGTAGCCGATGATCGGGTAGCGGTGCCTGTTGACCCGGTCGAAGACCGGGAAGCCGTAGCGGAACAGGGGGATATTGGCATCCCTGGCGATGAACTTGCCATGGGTGTCGCCGATGATGGCATCCACCGGATCGGTCATGAGGAGGCTGCGCAGGTGCCACAGGTCCTTGCCCATGTAGATCTTCCCCTTGGCGCCGTAGGGGGAGGAGTCGAGGAGCGCCTGGATCTCCTTCTCCACCTTCTTGCTCCCCTTGCTGCAGAGGATATGGTAGGGGACCGCCCCCATCTCCAGGAGGAAGGAGACGTAGCCGATGAGCTGGTCGGGATCGCCGTAGAGGGCGAATTTCTTCCCGTGGATGTACTGGTGGGAATCGGTCATGGCGTCCACCGCCCTCCCCCGCTCCTCCTTGATGGAGTCGGGGACCGGCTTGCCCGTGAGCTCGGCGATCTTCTTGATGAACTCGTCGGTCTTGGCGATCCCCAGGGGCATGGGGATGGCCACGTGCCGGCCGGCGTAATTATCCTTGAGCCAGGCAAAGGTCTTGGCGGCCGAGAAGGGGCCGATGCTGAGGGTCGCCTTGCCGTTGACGGAGTCACCGGCGTCCGCCAGGGGGGTGCCGCCGGGGTAGGTCCGGTAGGTGCCGTCGCAGGGGGAATCGAACACGTCGGAGATGTCTCCCAGGATGGTCAGGGGTGCGCCGAACTCGGCAAAGATCCGCTTGTACTCACGGAAGTTGCCGGTGTTGGCGTCGAAGCCGGGGATCAGGTTGATCTTGCCGGTGCAGCGCCCCTCCATCTTTTTCCCCTCCGTGAGGGTCTGGAGGATGGATAGCAGCATGGCGTCGTAGCCGTGCACGTGGGAGCCGTTGAAGCTCGGGGTGTTGGCGTAGGGGACCGGCATCCCTTCCGGCACGATCCCCTTGTTCCGGGCATTCTTGATGAAGGCGGTCAAATCGTCGCCGATGATCTCCGGCATGCAGGAGGTGAAGACCGGGATCATCTTCGGCTTGTAGAGGGCGATGGCGTTCTCCAGCCCCTCGTGGAGGTTGTTCTGGCCGCCGAACACCGCGCCGTCCTCGGTCATGGCATCGGAGACCGCCGGCGCCGGCTCGCGGAAGTGGCGGTTCAGGGTGGAGCGGTAGTAGGAGGCGCACCCCTGGGAGCCGTGGACAAAGGGGAGCGACCCCTCGAAGGCGTGGGCCACCAGCTCGGCCCCAAGGGGCTGGCAGGCATGGGGGGGCATGACCACCAGCGCCTCCCGCTTGAAGTTGAGATCCTTGTACTCTTCCGTATTGATCCAGGCCGCCACCCGCTCGATCTCTGCGGCGGGAGTTTCGGTGACCGGTTTGACTGCAAGGCCTAAGTTGTTAGCCATGATAGTTCTCCTTTGTCAGTTGGGACTCATCTGTCCACAATCTGTTTTATTACCTACCGGCCTCGGATTTTGAGGTCAGATCGGCGGCTTCCGAGGAAGAGCGCGGAGGCGTAGCAGCGCTACGCCGCACAAGCGATGACGAAGGAAACGCCGAGCTGGCCCAAAAGCCGGAGCCGTCTAAAAGGGTGACTTCACCAGGTTCCAGGTCGGGCTATTGATCGCCATGTCGATATCCCTGGCGAAGATCGGGAACCCCTTGTACCCGTGATACGGCCCCGAGTAGTCCCAGCTATGCATCTGGCGGAACGGCAGCCCCATCTTCTGGAACATGTACTTCTCCTTGATGCCGGAGGCGACCAGGTCGGGCTTCATGGTATGGGCGAAGTGCTCAAGCTCGATCTCGGACGCATCATCAAATACCACCGTGGCGTCGGGCATCTCCGGTGTCGTCCGGTCGTAGTCGTCGGAGTGGGCGAACTCGTAGCCGGAACCGACGCAGACCATCCCCAGGTCCTCGTAGGCGCCGATGGTGTGACGGGGACGGAGCCCCCCGACGTAGATCATGACCTTCTTCCCGTCGAGGCGGGGCTTGACTTCGTCGATGATCGCCTGGCAGACCGGATCGTACTTGGCGATGACCGCCTCCACCTTCTCCTTGATGCTGTCGTCGAACAGCTCGGCCAGTTTCCGCAGGCTCTCCTTTATTTTCGTCGGGCCGAAGAAGTTGAGCTCGATCCAGGGGATACCGTACTTCTCTTCCATGACCTTGCACATGTAGTTCATGGAGCGGTAGCAGTGGATGACGTTCAGCCTTACCTGGTGGGTTGCGGCGATCTTCTCCATCTCGCCGTCGCCGGTCCAGACCGCCTTGACGTTGAAGCCGCACTCCTCCAGGAGGGGTTTCGTCGACCAAGCGTCGCCGCCGATGTTGTACTCGCCGATGAGGGCGATGTCGTAGGGGCCGATCGGCTCGCTGAACTCACGGGTCTCGATGATGTAGTCACGGATGGTGTCGTTACTGATGTGGTGGCCCAGGGACTGGGAGACCCCGCGGAACCCCTCGCAGTTGCAGGGGATGATCGGGATGTCCAGCTCCTTGGCGGTGGCCTTGGCTACGGCGTTGATGTCGTCGCCGATGAGCCCCACCGGGCACTCGGAGAGGACCGAGATCCCCTTGGCCAGGGGGAAGAGCTCCTTGGCCTCGGAGAGGAGGGTCTTCAGCTTCTTGTCGCCGCCGTAGACGATGTCCTTCTCCTGGAAGTCGGAGGTGAACTGCATGCCGAACTGGTCGACCCCCAGCTGGCCGGTCATCAGGTTGCGCCGGGTGCCCCAGGAGTACCAGCCACAGCCGACCGGGCCGTGGGAGACGTGGACCATGTCCCGGATCGGGCCCCAGACGACCCCCTTGGCGCCGGCGTAGGCGCACCCCCGGGCAGACATGACGCCGGGGACGGTCTTCTTGTTGGACTTGACGCAGGCCTTGCCCGACGCCTGGTCGTTGGGGGCCAGGTGGGGTGCCCGCTTCTTTTTCCCCTTCTCGGGGTACATATCCAGGACCTCGTCGATGGCGGCCTGGGTCGATTCCTTGGTAATACCTTCTACAGTAGTTATTGACATATCTGTCTCCGTTTTGCGGCTCCGCCAAAAGTCCATCCGCGGCGTTGCCCTCCGGGCCGTGAGGCTCAACGTAGCGCTGCTACGCCTCGCCCCCCGGTCCTCGTGCGCCTTGCGCCTGGAGCTTTTTGCGAACCCGTCAGGTCGTTTTTAAAACCAACTGGCGAACGATTTTGATGCCAGGTCGGTGTCGACCGAGGAGCGCCGCGGAGGCGTAGCAGCGCTACGCCGCACAAGGACGCCCCGCAGGACGGCGCCGAGATGGCGCAAAAGCGTTCGTCACTAACTGGCAGCCTCTGCGACGCCGACGACCGACTCGTCATCCGCTTCCATGATGCCGAACTCCATCAGCAAATCCTCCAGCTCCTCCATCTCCAGCGGCGTGGGAACCACCAGCATCTTGTTCTCGGAGATCTTGCGGGCCAGTTCCCGGTACTCGTTGGCCTGCTTGTGGTCCGGGGAGTACTCGATGACCGTCATGCGGCGCAGCTCGGCCCGCTGCACCTGGTTGTCCCGGGGGACGAAGTGGATCATCTGGGTCCCCAGCTTGGCGGCCAGCGCCTCGATCAGCTCGTCTTCGCGGTCGGTGTTGCGGGAGTTGCAGATCAGCCCTCCGAGGCGGACCTTGCCGGAGGAGGCGTACTTGAGGATACCCTTGGCGATGTTGTTGGCGGCGTACATGGCCATCATCTCGCCGGAGCAGACGATGTAGATCTCCTCCGCCTTGTTCTCCCGGATCGGCATGGCGAACCCGCCGCAGACGACATCGCCGAGGACGTCGTAGAAGACGAAATCCAGGTCAGGGGTATAGGCACCGTTCTCTTCCAGGAAGTTGATGGCCGTGATGACGCCACGGCCGGCGCAGCCGACACCCGGCTCGGGACCGCCGGACTCCACGCACTTGACATCGCCGAAACCGACCTTCATAACGTCATCGAGCTCCAGGTCCTCGACCGTCCCGAGTTCACGGACCATGTCCATGACCGTTGCCTGGGCCTTGGCGTGGAGGATGAGGCGGGTGGAGTCGGCCTTGGGGTCGCAGCCGACGATCATGACCTTCTTGCCGATGGAAGCCAGACCGGCCACCGTGTTCTGGGTGGTGGTGGACTTGCCGATGCCGCCCTTGCCGTAAATCGCTATCTGTCTCATGGTACTCTCCTTTCGCGGCCACTCATCCGTGGACCGCCGCTGATTTTCCGGGGCAACAAAAAAGGCGCCCCATTCGTGATGAAATGGTGGCGCCTTTGCCGGTGGATTGCCTGGACACGTCCGCGTGTCCGTCTGATTGTCTCGTCCTGCCGTCCGTCTGACACCTTTAAAGCATCTATCGTGCCAACCAGTAACAACTTGATTTCACGTAACTTTAAACCTCCCGACCGCTCTCACGCTGCCCTCAAGGGAAGCAGCAGCCGCTTTATTGTTCAGCACATCTCCCGGTCAGGCCGCGGTGGAGAGCCGATCCGTGAGGAAGTAGAGCCTGGTCAGTTCGCCGTCGCTTAAGGGGCGCTTGTTCCGCTGGGCAATGGCCCGCACCTGGACCAGCAGTTGCTCCGCCCGGGGACGGCTGACCGGGAGCCCCATGCTCAGGTAGCGCTCCATCAGCCCGTGGGCGCCGGAATGTTTCCCCACCACCAGGTGACGGGTCAGCCCCACCTCCGCCGGGTCGAACCCCTCGTAATTGGCCGGGTCCTTGAGCACGCCGTCGGCGTGGAGCCCCGACTCGTGGGAAAAGACCTTCTCCCCCACCACCGCCTTCCACTCCGGTACCGGCCGTCCGGCTGCCTTGCCGACCAGGCGGGATATCTCCCGGAAGCGGTGGGTGTCGATGCCGGTATCGATGCCGCAGGCGAGTTTCAGCCCCATGACCACCTCCTCCAGGGGAGCGTTGCCCGCCCGCTCCCCCAGCCCGTTGACCGTGGTGTTCACGAAACGGGCGCCGGCCCGCACCCCCGCGAGGGCATTGGCCGTGGCCATCCCCAGGTCGTTGTGGGTGTGCACCTCGACCTCCAGCTCCGGCACCCCCTGGCGGAGGGCGGCAACCCTATCGTACAGGGTAAAGGGGTCGAGGATCCCCAAGGTATCGCAGAAACGGAACCGGTCCCCCCCCTCGTCCCGGGCGATGGCCATCAACTCCAGGAGGAACCCGGTGTCCGCCCGACTGGAGTCCTCCCCACCCACGGAGACATAGAGGCCGTGCCGCTTGGCAAAGGCAAGGGCCGCCTTCAGCTGCGCCTTCACCCACCCCCGGCTCTTCCCCAGCTTGCGCTCGATCATGATGTCGGAGACGGAAAGGGAGATATCAACCGCCCCGACGCCGCAGTCGATGCTGGCCCGGATATCCGCCGGAACCGCCCGGTTCCAGGTGATGAGGCGGGCATTCAGCCCCAGCTCGACCAGGGAACGGATGGAATCCTGCTCCTCCGCCCCCATGGCGGGAATGCCGCACTCCAGCTCATGGACCCCCATGGCGTCCAGCATCCGGGCAATGGCCAGCTTCTCCCCCCGGCTGAAGACCACCCCGGCCGTCTGCTCCCCGTCACGCAGGGTGGTGTCGTCGATAATCACCCGTTCCCGATTCGTCGCTGTCATCTTCGCCCCCTTTGCACAACAACGCCCCGAAGGGATCTCCCCCCCCGGGGCGCCGTTGCCGCAGAGTTCTGTTCTCGTATGGTCACACGTCTAGCACAAGGCGTGCCACAAGGTAACCTGTCGATATCACACGACCACACAGACGAAACGCCCCCCGGCCAAGGGTCCTGCCACAAAACCCTGCCTGTTTATGTCACTTCCCGCGGGGTTCGTGCACAATGCTTGACCAGCAGAGGGGCTTCCCGTTCAGCCCTTCTCCTGCCGACAATATAAGGTTTATTTTATCCTACCCCTTGGTGTATGATTAAAACCTGCTTTCAACCATGCGAATTCCCGGGATATCATGCACGGACTTCTCCCCTTTCTCCTCATACTCGTCTCACTCCTCCTCACTGCGCCGGCAGGGGCAGCGGTGCTCACCGCCGACACCGTCTGGCAGGACGAGGTGACCCTGAGCGAAGACGTGCTGGTGCCGACCGGGGTCACCCTGACGCTCCGCCCCGGCACCATCGTGAAGGTAGCTGCGGCGGAGAGCACCAAGACCGACCCCGAGTTCATCTCCCCCCTGACGGAGATCTCGGTCCGCGGCCGGCTCAAAATCGAAGGGACCCACGAAAACCCGGTAAGACTTCTCTCCCAGGACGGCAAGACGGGTGGGGAGTGGGCCGGCGTGCTCCTTGATGGCGGCGAGGCGATGATCGACAACTGCATCATCAGCGGCGCCGAATCCGCCATCTATGCCCTCGATGCCGTCCTGCGCCTGGACGGCTCGACCCTGAGCGGCAACCGTTACGCCCTGACCCTCATCGGCGGCACGACCAGGGCATCCCTGAGCAGGACCAGCATCACGGGCAACGATTACGGCATGGTGACCATCGACAGCAACGACCCTGCGATGGCCGAGACCGTGATCAAGACCAACAGGAAAAAGGACCTGTGGCGGGAGACCCTGGTGAAAGGTGCCGAATCGACGCCCCCTCCTCCGCCCGAGACTGCCGCCCCGGTCGCCCGGAGCTACAAGAACGAGGCGCTTGTGGGCGATACCCTCTGGAGCGGTCGCATCCGTGTCGAGGGGAACCTGCGCATCCCCGAGGGGAGCAGACTGATCATCGCCCCCGGGACCGTGGTCGAATTCACCCGTACCGACAGCAACAACGACCGGATCGGCGAGAACGGCCTGCTGGTCCAGGGGGTCATCCTGGCCAAGGGGACGAAGCAGTCGCCCATACTCTTCCGCTCGGGGGAGAAGAACCGCCAGCCGGGTGACTGGGACTCCATCAACATCATGAACAGCGACCGGGCGGAGAACCTGGTCGAAAACTGCATCATCGAGGATGCCTACCGGGGCCTCCACTTCCACTACTCGACCGTGCTCGTCAGCGGCTCCACCTTCCGCAACAACTACCGCGCCATCCAGTTCCAGGAATCCACGGTGGAGATCCGGGACTCGCTGTTCATCACCAACAGGAGCGGCGTCCAGGGGCGGGACTCGTACATCGCCTTCACCGGCAACCGGCTCCTGGGGAACCACCAGGGGGTCAATTTCTTCCGCTGCAACCTGACCTTCACCGACAACCGTGCCTCCGGCAGCAGGAGGGAAGCCGTTCGCATCCGCGAGGGGAACGCCACGGCCAGCGGGAACATGCTCTACGCCAACCGGTTCGGCATGATGATCGCGGACGCCTACTACGGCAGGATCAGCGGCAACGTCGTCGCCAACAGCGGTGAAAACGGTCTGGCCATGCGCAACGTGGACAACCTTGAGGTAAGCGGCAACTATCTCGGCAGAAACGGTGCCAACGGGCTGAATCTCCAGGATGCGCGCGCCATTGTCCGGGGGAACCTGATCACCGCCAACGGTGAGCGGGGTATCGGCGTGGTCTCCTTCAGCGGCGCCATCAGCGGCAACAACATCAGCACCAACGGCCTCTATGCCATCGACCACGAGGGAGCGGAGGATATCGAGGCGGGTGACAACTGGTGGGGGGGGGACACCCCTGCCGACGTCGTTTTCGACAAACACCGCGACCCCGCCCGGGGGACGGTACGTACGGAAACGCCGGCAGGAAAACCGTTCCCCTTTGCCTGGCCCCTCCAGTCCCTCGACGGAGAGCTCTCCCTGTCCGGGGAAGTCGTGCTCAACGGCCACCCACTGGTCAACCCCGGGTCATCCCTCACGATCGTTCCGGGGACCACCCTCCGCTTTACCCCCGGCAGCGGGATGATCGTGCGGGGGAAACTGAACGCGGAGGGGACGGCTGCCAGGCCGATCCGCTTCACCTCCCTGGGGGAGCGGAAACCGGAGGCGTGGGACGAGATCATCCTGGAACAGGCAACGGACAGCACCATCACCCATGCGATCATCGAGTACGCCACCTGGGGGGTCCACGGCCATTTCACCAATCTCCTCCTGGACCATATCCTGGCCCGGGACAACGGCGGCGGCATGCGTTTCCGCAGCGGACCGGTCACGGTCAGGCAGTCGGTCTTCCGGAACAACGGCATCGGCATCAGGGCGTACATGGGGAATGCCCTCATCGAGGAGAATGTCATCACCGGCAACGAGGTGGGGCTGTTCGTCCGGGAGCGGGGGGGCGGGCTCCTGGTGCGGAACAACAACTTCAGTAACAACAGCGACTACAACATCCGCTCCGGCGATTTCAATACCGAAGACATCAGGGCCGCCGATAACTGGTGGGGGACCGATGAGCCGCTGAAAACGGTCTATGATGGGAGACAGGAAGAGGGTATCGGCAAGGTGCTGCTGGAGCCGTTCCGCTCGGCCCCCCTCCCCCTGGAACAGGCTGGTGTCCCATGAAAAAAGCCCTTGCCCCACTCCTGCTCTCTGCCCTTGCCGCCCTGTCCGGACCTGTCCATGCCACGGCAGGCGACACCTTCACCCTGCGGGGGAACATCGCTTCCCTCGACGGCAAACCGGTGGCCGACGCGGAAGTTTATCTCTACGCGTCGAAAAACACCCGCCGTCCGGCAGACTTCATCTCCCCCAGGAGCGACCTCACCGGTGCCTACCGCATGGTTCTGCCGGCCGGCACCTACTGGGCGGTGGCCAGGGTCAAAAGGGGGGAGCGGTTCGGACCGCTCATGCCGGGAGACCGGCACTCGGGCGAGCCGGTCAGGATTGCCCCTGAAGGCGACACCGAGCTGGCCCAGGACTTCGTCGTGGCCGACATGCAGGAACTCGCCCAGAAAAGGGAGAAGAGCCGGGAAGAGCTGCTGGAGCTGAACGGGACCCTGACCGATAGGGAGGGGAAACGGGTAGCCGGAGCATACGTCTACGCCCGCACCGGCATGGTGACGGCCACACTCCCCGAGTACATCTCGGCCTGGACGGACGAGTCGGGCAGGTATCGCCTGAAGCTGCCGCCGGGTCACTATTACCTGGGGAGTGCCACGACCTTCCCCACCCCCGGCGGAACCGCCCCCATCAGGGAAGTAGAGCTCTCAGCCGGGAATTTACCGGTTGCAATTGATTTGCAAATGCCGGTAGAATAGGAATTTGAATCGCTCTCCAACAACAGGAGGTTTCAGCATGTCACGACTCTTCTGGGCACTGCTTCTGGTAGTTTGTGCCATCGGTGTTTCCCCGCTCAACGCCTGTGTGGGGAAAACCCTGCATATCGGCATCATCGACACGCCGAACGAGCAGCTCCTGGCGGAACTGACCTCCCAGCTGATCACGGCCCGCACCGGCACAACCGTCAAGATCGAAAAGTTCAAGGGACAGAAGGAACTGTACAATTCGGTGAAAAAAGGGGAAGTCGCCATGGTCATCGAAAGCACCGACCGTGCCATGGACATGATCGGCAAGCCCCGAGGAACCACCGGCAAGGCCGCCCTGGAAACGGCCAAAAGCGAATACCGCAGGAGTCTCAACATGATCTGGCTTGAACCGTACGGCCAGGTGCAGGGGAACTCCCAACAGCTGCTCGCCCCGGTCATCTCCAGTGAAATCCTCAGCAGCCTGCCGGCCCTGCCGAAACTGCTGCAGAAACTCTCCGGCATCACGGCCGACTCCGCCTATGGCAGGATGCTGAAGGCAAAGGGTGACGACGGCGGCAAGAAAGTCGCCAGGGAGTTCCTCAAAGCCAAGAAGCTGATCTAGAAGAGGCGGTAACTCCACCTGATGCAACCGGCCGGAAAGAAAGCCATACAGTGGTTGTCCTCAACCGAGCTCTCCCTGATCCTCTTCGGGTTACTGGCAGCAGCTGCCCTTCCCGGCACCCTGCTGAAAGAGCAGCGGGGCTACTACCACCACCCCCTCTTCACCCTGCTGCTGGTCCTGTTCGGCCTCCACCTCACGTTATGCACGATCAGGCGGTGGCGCAACCTGGCGGCAACGACCCTGGTCGTCCATGCCGGCGTCCTGATCGTCCTCGCCGGCGGCGTTCTGACCGCCACCGGCTATGTTGCCACCATCAACATTTACGAGGGGGAATCATCGAGCAACGTCTACCGGTGGGACCTTCAGAAGGATGTACCGTTCGGCAAGGAGATCCGGGTAGCACGGATACATACGGAGTTTCATCCGACCCCCCTGCAGATCGGCGTCATGAAGGGGGATGAAAAGTACTCCCTGAAGACCCTGAGCACCGGCGAAAGCTTCCGGCTTGACAACTACACGGTCAGGGCGGACCGGTTCGATCCCTGGAAAGAGACCGTTTCCCTCACCGTCACCCAGGGGAGCACCCCCCTGGGGACAGCCGACACGTCCGGCGCAACGACGCTGCCGAGCGGCTTCCCCTTCAGCTTCAAACTGGTTGCCTTCAAGGATGCCGTCATCAAGAGGTTCTGGGTCGACCTGGAACTGCTGGAAAACGGCCGCAGAGTGATGGCGGGAACGACCGAGGTCAACAGGCCGCTCAACTGGAACGGCCTGGATTTTTTCAACACCCAGATCAGTCTCGACGACGAGAAACGCCCCTATGCCGGTCTGCAGATTGTCCGCGACCCGGGGAAATACGTGGTGTACGCCGGCATGACCATCCTCTCCCTGGGGGCGGTGGCCGCCTGGTACCGCCGTTTTTTCAGGAAATAGCTCCACACAGCACCAGCCCGACCGGCTGAACCACAAGGAATCGTTATCGTGGCAACGACATCGACAGCAGCAGAAACCACCTCCACGGAGACCTGTCAGGTACACGGCCACCACGAGAAAAAAGCCAACTACGCCCTGTTCAGCATGATCGCCCTCTCCCTCTCCCTCATCGTCTGGCACGTCTGGGCCTTCGGGCCGACCAGCCACGGCGGGGAAGGGGTCAAGACGGGCCCGCTCCCGGTGCAGGTCGGGATGGAAATCTGGGACCTCCTGACGGACAAGCACGGCATCCTGGCCGAACTGTGGGACGTCTTCCCCTATTTCATCGTCGGCGTGCTCCTGGGCGGGTACATCCGCACCTACAAGATCGCCGTCAAACTGCAGGCGACCCTGCGCCGTTACGGCGTCATGAGCGTCCTCCTCGCCTCCTTCATCGGCATCATCACCCCCCTGTGTGCCTGCGGCACCCTGACCACCGCCATCAGCCTCCTCTTTGCCGGCATCCCCCTGGCCCCGGTCATGTCCCTGCTGGTGACCTCCCCTCTCATGAGCCCCTCGACCTACCTCCTCACCCTCAACGACCTGGGGCCGGAGTGGACCGTCATCAGGACCCTGGCGGCCCTGTTCATGGGGATCTTCGCCGGCCTGGTGACCCATTTTCTCAAGCGGTACGGTTTCGAGACGAAAAAGGTTTTCATCGACGGGGCCATCGTCAGGGGGGATTTCCACGACGAGGACTACCCGGACGAACGGCTGCGGTGCGGTTGCAAGCAGAAGTTCGGCAACCGCGTAGCCCTGCGGACGAGCAACAACTTCATCATCTTTCTCGCCAAGTCGGCGGAGATGCTCTGGCCGGTCGGCAAATACATCATCGTCGGTGTGGTCATCGGGGCAGTGGTTGAGCGGTACATGCCGGGCGACTGGATCTACCGTTTCTTCGGCAGGAAGGATGCTCTCAACATCGTCTGGGTGACCCTCGGGTCGGTCCCCATGTTCCTCCACCAGCTCAGCGCCTCCAGCATCATCTACCACATCAAGAGCTCCCTCGGCGGCACCCTCGACAGCGGCGCAGCCCTGGCCTTCATGGTCGGCGGACCGGTTACCGCCATCCCGACCATCGTCATGTTCTGGACCATCTTCAAGCGCAAGGTTTTCGTTCTCTACATGGCCGTCTGCTTCACCGGCACCCTGTTGGTCTCCTACGGCCTGCAGATCCTCTTCTTCGTCCCCGGGGTCGACACGGGGAACGCGATTCTCAAGGGGGTCAGTGCCCTCGCCGGCGGCAACGCCGCCATCATCAGGAAACAGGGGGAAAATGTCCGCATCGTGCTGGATCCCGCGGACAAGCCGCTGGTCGCCACCTACACGAACAACCTGGGTACAGAGGGGGGGGTCGTGTTCGACGCAGGAATGGCACGCTTCCGGACCGACCTCACCGGCAGGCTGAACAACCGCACCTACGTGGAGAATATCGCCAACTGGCTCGAACAGAACAGTAACGCGACGACCAAGGGGAGCATCCTGGTCTACGACCTCTCCACGGGAGACAACCGGCTTCTGGACAAAGCCCCGCTGTCGGCCCTCGGCAGTGCGGACCGGAAGCTTGTCCTGGCCAACAGGAGTACCATGCCGGCACTCTCCCCCGCCCTGCTGGAGAAGCAGAGCCAGGTCTGGCTCTTCTTCCCGCCGGGGGTGACCCTCCGGGAGGAGGAACTGAAAGCGATCACGGCGTTCAACCGGACCGGGGGAGGGCTGCTCGTGGTATCAGGCGGCGAATCGACCGGTGACCGCGACCTGGCGGGGATCAACCGCCTGTCGTCCGGTTTCGGCGTCAACTTCTACGGCCAGGCGGCACAGAAGGAGGAGATACCCGTGGCAGTCGCCGCGCCCCTCTTCTACCGGGCGTCGGAACTGCTCGGCAAGCTTCTCAAGCTGACCCACAAGGCATAACCCCTGCGCCGGGGTAACCGGCCGTTTGCATCATAGCTGCTATCACCATACACAGGAGAGAACGCCCATGAAAACAACGATCCTCGACCTCGCCCAGCTGAAAAAGTTCAACGACGACAAGCGTTCCATGGAAACGATCTGGTCCGATGACCATGCCCGCATCAGCCTGCTCTGCATGAAGCCCGGCCAGGAAGTCCACACCCACACCCACCATGGCAACCACATCTGGATGGTCGTCGAGGGTGAGGGGCAGTTCACCACCGGAGGAACAACCCAGACCATCACGGTCGGCCAGATCGTCATCGTCCCGGCCTTCGAGGACCACGGCATCAGGAACGGCGCCTCCTCCGACCTGGTCATCGCCTCCCTGAACGTGGCCGGAGACTGAGATGAAGAGGATCGTCAGAAACCCCGACATCCTCTGGCGTGAAGAGGACGACGCCGCGGCAGAGGCCGCCGCCCTCCTCGAGCAGGGGGGAGAAGCAGGGGAGATCGGCACCGCCATCCTCTTTGCCGACGGTACCATGGTGACCCTCAACCTGCTCGGCACGGAGATCTGGAAACGATGCGACGGTCTGACCGAGGAAGAGCTGGTCACCGCGCTCCTGGAGGAATTCGACGTGGAAGCGGACGTTCTGCGCCATGACGTGGCAAATTTCCTGCAAGAACTTGCCGAAAAAAGGTATATCTCCTATGTCTGAGTACATCCTGAAAGCCCCCCTGACCATCAACTGGGCGCTCAACAACAGCTGCAACTTCAGCTGCCGCCACTGCTACAGCCGGGTCGACACCGGCGACGAACTGGACGGGCCGACCCTGAAGGAGTGCCTGACCAGGGCAGCCAGGGCCGGCGTCATGGCGGTCAACTTCGGCGGCGGGGAACCCCTGCTCCGTTCCGACATCCTGGAGATCGCCCGTCACGCCGCGGATGCCGGTTTCCGCGTCTCCATGAACAGCAACGGCTACCTCATCGACGGGGCCATGGCCGGCAGGCTGAAGGAAGCGGGCTTCGCCAAGATCGGCATCAGCATCGACAGCCACGTCGCCGATGTCCACGACAGGTTCCGCGGCATGCCGGGGAGCCATGTCCGGGCACTGGCCGCCCTTGACCACCTGAAGGGGGCCGGCATCAAGACCTCCATCTCCACAGTCATCTGCACCTTCAACCACACGACCATCCCTGACCTGGTAAAGATGGCCAGGGAACACGGTGCCTCCCAGCTGAATTTCCACAACTTCAAATGCTCGGGCCTGGGGATGGCCAACAAGGACGAGCTGGACCTCTCCCCCGCCCAGTGGAAGGATTTCTACCGGGACGCAATGACGTGGAAGCAGGAGTGCACCGACCTGGACATCTCCCTGGACGACCCGATCATCGCCTCCCTGGGGATGCGGGACGAGACCGCCATGGTCAAGGGGAGCGTCTGCGGCAAGCTCTCCCTGAACATCAAGTCCAACGGGGACATAACCCCCTGCGGCTTCATCCCGGCGGTCATCGGCAACATCGTCAGGGACGACCTGAAAAAGGTCTGGCACGAATCCCAGGTCCTGGACCAGTTGCGCCACAAGACCCCCAAGGGGAAGTGTGCCTCCTGCAGCGACTACGCCGAATGCCTCGGCGGCTGCAGCGCCCGGGCCCTGGCCATGACCGGCGACTTCAACAACCCCGACCCCCACTGCTGGGTGCCATGACCCTCCCCGAGCTGACCACGCCGATCAGGCTCTACTGGGACCTCACCCCTCTCCCGTCCGCACCGCCGGACCACGGTAAGATCTGTGCCGAGATCATCGACCTGAAGATTCTCAGCCTCGACCTGACCGCCACCGGGAGCACCGTGCCGGAGGCCTGCTTTTCGATCCTTGAGCAGTGCCGCACCGCGCGGCTGGCGGTCACCCTGACCCTATCGCCGGAAGCGCTGTCTGAGGAGGTGGGGCAACGTCTCGCCGCCGCGCCGCCAAAAGAGCTCCTCATCCAGGTCACCGGTCCGGACCGGTTCCCCCCTCACCGCTCCCTGCCTCCGGGGGTCGACGGCATCTCCTTCCCGGTCACCGGTGACACCTGGCGCCGGATCCCCGACCTGTTCCGCTTCGCAGCGGACAGCGGCTGCCGCCGCCTCGTCCTCCCCATGCAGCGGCTCTACGCCGGCGAGGAGGCGTTCTACCTCTCCCGTAGGGAGCTGGAGGCCCTGACGGCTGAACTGGCGCCCATTCCCCGGGATCCCGACATGCGGGTCACCGTCCACGACCCCTTCCTCTGGCGGGGGATTTTCCCCCATACACCCTTCCCCGAAGGGCGCTGCCAGGCGGCCAACACCATGCTCGCCATCGACCCCAAGGGTGTCGTCTACCCCTGCCCGACCATGCCGGTCCCTCTGGGGGACCTCGCCTCCGGCACCCTTCGCGACATCGCCAGGGGGGAGGCGAAAAAGGAGCTGCGGAAGAAACTGCTGCGTCTCCCGGCGGCGTGCGTCGGCTGCGTCGATGCCGGATCCTGCACGGGGGGGTGCCGCGGAAGGGGCGAGCAGCTCGGTGGTTCGTGGGAGGGGATCGACCCGGCATGCCGGTGACATCCTGCCGCGACCGCTCCCCTCTCCGTCGGGCTCATACCCATGCCCCCACCGAGGCTCCATGACCGTTACCCCCCACCAGACATCCATCCTCCCCTGGCAGCCCGGCACGACACCCCTGATGCTGGCACCGATGCAGGGGCTGACCAATCGTGCCCTGCGGGCCCACTTCATCCAGGAGGTCCGACCTGACGTCGTCTTTACGGAGTTCATGCGGGTCAACGCCGCCGCAGAGGTAAAAAGGCTGTCAGCAGCCGATCTGCGGGAGATCGCGGCGGCCGAAGGGGATGTCCCTCTGGTGGTCCAGCTGGTGGGTCACGGCCGGGAAGCGCTGGTTTCGGCCGCCAGGGCCGCCCAGGAGGCGGGGGCGGTGCACATCAATCTCAACATGGGGTGTCCGTACGGGCGCATGACCAGCGGACTCACCGGCGGCGGCATGCTCCGGCGGCCCGCTGACCTGGCGGAGGTCATCCCCCCCCTGCGGGATGCGGTCAGTGGCTCCTTTTCCGTCAAGGTGCGGGCAGGCTATGACGATCCCGAGCAGATCCTCTCCCTCCTCCCCCTGTTCGAATCGGCCGGGGTCGACTTTATCATCCTCCACCCCCGCACCGTGGTCCAGGAGTATGACGGGAGCGCCGACCACGGTGTGACTGCCGGGACCGTCCGGGCGACCCGCCTGCCGGTCATCGCCAACGGCGATATCAGGAGTGCTGCCGACGGCGAGCGGGTACTGGCGGATACCGGGGCGGCCGGGTTGATGCTGGGGCGGGGGGCGATTGCCGACCCGTTGCTGTTCGAACGGCTCCGGGGACGCGCCCCGTCACGTCCCCTCCTCGATGAACGCAGAAGAGAGATCGGCAGGTACCTGCGGCAGATGATGCCCCGCTACGGCGAACTGTTTTGCGGCGACACCCAGGTGCTGGGGAAGCTCAAGGCGATCGTTTCCCACATGGACGATCCCGACCTGGCAAAGCCGCTCAAGGAGCTGCGGCGGGCGAAAAGCCTGGCCCTTTTTACCGCGGTGCTGGAGAAACTGGGGTGACCATGGAAGAGGAGACCGCCTTCGATCACAGGGCCCTGCTGGAACTTGCCGGCATGAGGATGCCCTTCGGCAGGTATGCCGGCAGGAGGCTGATCGACCTCCCCGAGCCCTATGTGGTCTGGTTTGCCCGGCAGGGGTTCCCGGAAGGGAAGCTCGGCGAGATGCTGCGGACTGTCCACGAGATCAAGGTCAACGGGCTTGAATACCTCTTCGCGCCGCTGCGGGGTGGAGGGTGGGAGTGAGAAGGAGCATCACCTGTCCAGGTTGTCCTGATACCAGACCTTCATGGTGTTCAACTCCAGGGCCGTCAGGCTCCCCAGTCCCGGCCTGCCGCTGAAGACACAGCCGTTGTCCAGGAGGATGCGGTCCGTGGCCAGCGATGCCTCCACCTGGCGGCGCGTGACCGGCGTGTGGCCGCTGACGAGCCGCCTCCCCCCGATTCGCGCGGGGATGACGGTGCAGTCGCGCATCCAGAGCATGGCATCACGGTCGGCAAAGGGGTCCATCATGTCGAAGTTGAGCGCGGCGTGGACGATGACGAAACCGTCGAGCGTGACATAGTCGGGAAGGTCGCGCAGCAACGTCCGGTACTGGACGGGAATGTCACCGACCCCTGTCGCCCTGAAGGAGCGGAGGGTGGCCAGCCCTCCGTTGAGGAGCCACAGCTCCATCATTGCCGGACTCTCCCCCGCCCGCAGCAGCATCTCCTCGTGGTTCCCCATGACTCCCGTAACCCGGAATCCCCGGGCGCGCAACCCCATGATGAAATCCAGCACCCCCCGGCTGTCCGGCCCCCGGTCGATCATGTCCCCCAGGAGATAGAGTTCGTCCGCGCGTTCGAGCCTGAGCACCTCCGAAACCAGGTACCTGAAGGTCCGGTGACAGCCGTGAATGTCGGATATGACGAATCTGCGGGGGGGCATAGTCGGTCTCCCGGATACAAGTATACAGAATAATCCCGGGGATGGCGTCAACGGGCGGATTTCCTGATACACTTATACCCTCATGGGGGCCGTATCATGAAACGAGAGCCCGGTATCCTTCTGCTCATCTTCCTCACCTCCCTGGCAACCCTCGCCTTCGAGGTACTCCTGACCCGCGCCTTCTCCATCACCCTCTGGTATCACTTTGCCTTCATGGTGGTCAGCATCGCCATGCTCGGCTGTGCCGCAAGCGGCTCCCTCCTGGCACTCTTTCCCGGCCTCAGGCGGCACGACCTCATGGGATGGTACACCCTGGCGCTGGCCGCCACCCTCCCCGGCGGCTTTTTCCTGGCCAACCTGGTCCCGTTCGATCCGGTCCGCCTCACATGGGAACCGCTGGAACTTCTCCACATAATCCCCATCTATCTGTTCCTCGCCCTCCCCTTCTTCTGCACCGGGCTGGTCATCACCACCGCATTCAGCCTGTCGAGCGAACAGGCCGGGCTCATCTACGGCGCCGACCTGGTCGGCGCAGGCCTCGGCTCACTGGGGGTCCTCCCCCTCCTGGGGATTCTCCCCCCCGAACAGGCGGTCCTGTTTCTCGCCCTCGTCGTGACCGCAGCAGCCGGATCTTCCGGGGGATGGCGTCTGCGCGGGCTGGCCTGCCTTCTGGCCCTCCCCCTGCTCTCCCTCCTCGTGCTCCGCCCCGTCGTCATCCAACCGCGCATCTCACCCTACAAGGGGCTGGAAACCGCTCTGCGCTACCCCGGCGCGCAGCAGATCGACACCCGGAACACCCCCTTCGCCCGGATCGACACCTTCCGCAGCCCGGCGGTCCGCTATGCGCCGGGGCTCTCCCTCCGCTACCTGGAGAGACTTCCCGAGCAGATCGGCATCAGTGTCGACGGGGGAGAGGTGAATGCCGTGACCTCGGCGCTGGATACGGCGGCACTCGCGTTCCTCGACAACCTGCCGGCGGCTCTCCCCTATGCCATGGGAAACAGGAGGGACGTCCTGGCCCTCGACCCGATGGGGGGGCTGCCGGTCCTGATGGCACGGAGACACGGGGCACAGGCGGTGTCGGCCGTGGAGAGCACCCCTGCCCTCCTGGAGGTCATCAGGGACGAGTTCTCCCGTTTCAGTGGCAACATTTATGGGGGGGAGAGCCGGACCGGGCTGGGAAGGTCGTGGCTGGCAGGGGGGGGACGGCGTTTCGACCTGATCGACATTACCCTCCAGGGGGCGCTGCCATCAGGGGCCTTCGGCATCGGCGAGGATTACCGCTTCACCGTGGAGGCGCTCCGTGAATATCTTGGCCACCTGACGGACACCGGGGTCCTTGCCGTGAATCTCTTCATCCTCCCGCCGCCGCGGACCGAGCTGAGGATTCTCGCCACCATGGCGACTGCCCTGGAAGAGATGGGGGAGAAAGAGGCGTCACGGAACCTGGCGGCAATCCGCAGCATGGGGACCGTCACCATCGTTGCCAAGCGGACCCCCCTGACTCCCGACGAGATCGCGTCTGTCAGGAGTTTCAGCCGGGACCGGCGTTTCGACCTGGCCTGGCTCCCCGGCGCATCCGAAGGGGAGAGTAACCGGTACGTCCGCACGAGGGACACGGATTACTTCAGGGCCTTCCAGGCCATTCTCTCCCCCACGGAGCGCGGACGATTCTTCTCGGACTACCTCTTTGACGTCAGGCCGGTACGGGACGAGGCCCCCTTCTTCTCCCTTCACCTGAGGCTCGACAAGCTTCGGGAGATTTATCGTGCCATGGGGGACAAGTGGCAGTATTTCCTGGAGGAGGGGTACCTCCTGGCGGCCATCTTTCTGCAGGTGGCGACGATCGGTATCCTGCTGGTCTGCCTGCCGCTGCTGGGCGGAAAGAGCGGGGATCGTGGCAACGGCCACGGTCCCCGCATGCTGGCGTATTTCGCACTGCTCGGCCTTGCCTACATGTTCGTGGAGGTGGCGCTGATCCAGAAGTCCATCCTCCTGCTCGAACAGCCGCCCGTGGCAATGGCGGCGGTCCTTGCGTCGCTCCTGGTCAGCTCCGGGTGCGGGAGTCTCCTGGGCCAGCGGTTCCCGTCAATGGAGCGGCCGGCAACACTGCAGGTCCTCCCCCTCCTCGTGCTGCTCGACGCCATCTCCCTGCCGTGGCTGCTCGAACTGGCCCAACCCTGGCCGCTCATGCTCCGGAGCGCCTTTCTCTGCGTCCTGGCGGCTCTCCCCGGCACCCTCATGGGGATCCCCTTTCCGGCCGGCCTCCGCCTCCTCGGGCGGGTGCGGCCAAGGCTGATCCCCTGGGCATGGGCAGTCAACGGCACCCTGTCGGTCCTCGCCCCCCTCCTTGCGGTCATGGTCGCCATGACCGCAGGGTTCCGGGGGGTGCTGCTCCTCGGGGCCGGTGCCTATTCCCTGGCGTTTCTCCTTCTTGGCCGGGAACACCGTCGTCAGCCCTGACGGCAGGTCTCACCTCTTCCGCAGGGCCTCGCCGGTCATCGGCACGAAGTTGACGGGGTCGAGCTGCCTGACATCCAGCTCCCCCCCCTTCCCTTTCGTCACCAGGGTAAGGGTCTGGTAGAACCCCGTGCTCCCCAGGGGGAGAATCAGTCTCCCCCCGGCCCTGAGCTGGCGGATGAGGGGCGGAGGGACATGGTTGACCGCAGCGGTGATGATGATCGCGTCGAAAGGAGCATGCTCCTCCCAGCCGAAATATCCGTCACCGTATCTCACCCTCACCGTGCCGTAGCCGAGCTCCTTCAGCTTTTGCGTGGCACGCTCGGCCAGCCGCTGACGGATCTCGATGGTGTAGACCTCAGCAACGATCTCCGCCAGGACAGCAGCCTGGTATCCAGACCCGGTGCCTATCTCGAGCACCCTGTCGCCAGGTTTGAGCCCGAGCGCCTCGGTCATCAGCGCCACCACGTAGGGCTGGGAGATGGTCTGCCCTTCACCGATGGGGAGGGGGTGATCGGCATAGGCACTGTGGCGGTACCGGTCATCCACGAGGAGATGGCGGGGGACCTTCCCCATGGCGGCAAGCACCTGACGATCCCTGATCCCCCGCCCCTTGATGTCGTGTGCCACCATTGCCTGCCGTCGCTCCTGGAAGACGTCGGCTGCATGAAGCGGGGACATACGGAGGATCAGTGCGGCAACAACGGCAATGACACTACATAGTCGGCACATCGTCTCCTCCGTTGCGGACGGCACTGCCCGAACACCGGCTGATGCAGCGAACCGTTAGCGCACACGCGACAAACACCTGCCACATCAGCTGGGTGAAAACTCTCCCACTGTCTCTCAGTTTACGTTCGTATCACACATTTTCAACCTGCAGGGCGGGGTATCAGGATGAGGTACGCCTTAATATTTTCTCACTCCCTCCGTTGCTTCCCGGCCGCCTGGGTACTAGAATTCAGATAACCGGCAGTTCAGCCGCCCGGTTTGGCTGGCTGCAGCAACCGTCACCGGAAAAAGGGGAGACCATATGCCAATACTGAGACAGATCGCCCAGTTGGGGCAACCGGTTCTGCGAAGAGTCGCGACTAAGATAGACAATCCGGCCGATGCCGCCCTCCAGGCGCTCATGGATGATATGCTGGCGACCGTGGCGGAGGTCGATGGCGTCGGGATCGCCGCCCCCCAGGTGTATGAGTCGTTCGCGATCTTCACCGTTGCTTCGCGGCCGAATCCCCGCTATCCCCATGCACCCGAGGTGCCGCCCCTGGTGGTAATCAACCCGGAAATCGTCTGGATGTCGTCAGAAATGGAGAAGGGGTGGGAGGGGTGTCTCAGCATCCCCGGCGTGCGTGGACAGGTTTCCCGGAGCACGAAGATCGGCGTGCGCTACCTGAACCGTACGGGGGATCTGCGTGAGGAGGAGTTCGATGGCTTCCTGGCGCGGGTTTTCCAGCACGAATTCGACCATCTGCACGGATTGGTTTTCGTCGACCGATTGGAGAGTACGCGGGAACTCGTGACGGAAAGGGAGTATCTGAGGGGCCTACGGAACCAGGCATGATGGGCTGCGGGAGGCTATTACGCGACGTCCCCGCCACGGCGCGACATCACGCCATAACCAGAGACTCCGCCCCGCTCCCGGGGCAGAAGAGGAGCGACCGGGAGCCGACGGGGATCATTCCCTCGCCCTGAAGAGGAGGCTGCCACCAAGGAGAAGGGTAAAGCCGGCAATGACGGCGATCTTGCCGCCGGTCGGCACTCCGGCCGAGGTGGCGGCAAGGTTCCACCCCTGTACCAGCGCCCCGCCGGCGAACATGCCGGCAACCGCGAGGGTCGCATCCGAATCCCCCTCGCCCGATTTGACCAGTTGGCGGAACGGACAGCCGCCGATCAGGACCGACAGCCACCCCACCAGCACCATGCCGAGAAAGCTCCAGAGATACTCCTGGTGGGCACCCGGCTGGCCGGAGAAACCGGGGTTGAAACGGCCGGTGGCCAGGTTGGTGACCAAGGCCGCACCGAGGAAGGCAATCCCCCCCCAGAGAAGCGGCGCACGACGCCCCATGAGAAGGATGTCCCGGACGCTGCCGGTGATGCAGAAGCGGCTCCGCTGGGCAAAGAAACCGAGGGAGAGGCCGACGCCGAGGGAAACGAGCAGGGAGGCATGCTGGGCGCTGCTCCCCTTCTCCGAAGCGATGAGAAACGGGGGGGCGACAAAGAGGAACGAGAGCAGCATGATGAAGAATGCCGGCGAGAGGAGTCCGGAGCCGGCTGGCGCGGCAGAGGGGGATACCCTCCCCAGCTCGACGCCGTGGGAGAGCCCCTTGAGTCCGGCCCAGACACCGATTGCCAGGCCGGCCACCCCGGAAAGCGACGTCAGGTCGCCGGCGGTGAAGCGGAGGAAGAGCTTGATGGGGCACCCGATGAAGACGGCACAGCCGACGATGAGGAAAAAGCCGGAAGCAAAACGGAACAGCGGTGCGCTCCCGCCCCGGGAGCGGAACTCCCGCCGCACAAGGGCGCTGGCGAATGCTCCCAGGACAAAACCGATGAGTTCGGGGCGCAGATACTGGAGGCGGGAGTTGTTGTGCAACCCCAGGGCGCCGGCACTGTTCTCGATGAAGCAGGAGACGCAGATGCCGGAGTTTTCCGGATTGCCCCAGACGGAAAGCATCACCCCGAAGAAACCGAGCAGGAGGCCGCTCAGAACGATGGTCATGACATAGCGGTCGTGGCGCATCTATTCGCACCCTCCCGCCAGACGGCTTTTCAGGTAATTCAGGTTGGCCAGGCTCTCCTTGAGGGTCGGATTGCCCGGCGCGGAACGATAGGCGGCTACGGCAGCGTCCAGGCGGGTGTCGACAATCTTCCTGATGATGTCCCGTCGGGTCACGGGGCTGCGACGGTCGATGTAATCGCCGTTCAGCTTGATCCCCTGGACAAAGTTGGTGGCAGCCTGGTCAGGCAGCCCCATCCTGTCGAGGATCTCCCCCTTCAGGATGTAGCCGTGTGCTTCACCGGGATAGCGGGTGTTGACCTCTTCGAGCTTGAGCAGGGCCTCCTGCAGGTTTCCCTCCTGCACAGAGGCGGTCACCGGTGCATACAGTTTATCCAGGAGGGTCAGCCGGGCCTGGGTGGCCAGTTCCTTCTCCATGTTCCTGGTTTCGATGGCAGTGACTTTGGCGGGGAGAGCCGCCAGGGCAAGGTAACCTCCCCCTGTGACGGAAAGGGCCAGGAGGACGGCAAGAGTTGTGTCAAAGCGGTCTAGCTTCATCGGTCAGAATTTCTGGTAGGGGGGCATGTTCACCCGTTTCGCCATCTCCCGCACCGGATCGTAATCCTTGTCGGTCAACTCCTCGTAGCCGTCGATCCAGGCGGCCTTGAGCACCTTCAGATTTTCCCCGTCAACCTCTGCGGTATCCATGGGTTTGAGTTCCAGCAGGGCCTTGCGCACCTTGGCCACCAGGGAGGGGTCGGTCTTGGCGGCAGCACCGAAGGTACAGTAGGGGATCAGGGGGGTCTGGGCGAGAATGGTGAAATCGTCGGCGGAAATCTTCCCTTCCTTGGTCATGGTCTCCAGGTCGAGGAGGGTCGCGGCGGAAACATCGTACTGGCCGAAGAGTACGCCGTAGATCAGCTTCTCGTGCTTGAAGGAACCGGAGGGGATGGTGTAGGTCCCCAGGTCCTTTTCCGGATCGATGCCGGAGCGAAGCATCAGGTCGTACTCGGCCAGGTAACCGGTAGGGGCCAGCATGGGTCCGAAGGCAAACCGTTTCCCCTTGATCTGGGAAAGTTCGGTTATGCCGCTCCCCTTGCGGGCGATGATCGCCCCGCCGGAGCGGGAGCCGAAGTTGCCCCGCTTTTCCGATGCCAGGAGCTGCAACTGGTAACGCTCCCGCAGGAGGATATAGAGGTAGGAATTGGTGTGGGTGAAGGCAAACTCCCCGGCCTGGAAGCGCTTCTCGAAGTCGTGGGTATCCACCGGCACCATGACGAACTCGACCCCAACCTTGTCGGAAAGGTAGCGGGTCAGGGGGAGAAAGCGATGCTTGGTCTCCTGCTCGTTGTTGCAGTTCATGTAGCCGATCTTGACGACCTGGCGGGGGCCCTTCTCCTTGCAGGCGGTCATGGTGGTCAGGAGGAAGACCAGGGAGAGCAGCAGAAGGGGGAAACGCAAAAAAGTTCTGGTCATGAGCATCTCGCGGGCAACGGCAGGAGTGCCGGATTAGTAACCTGATGACTATACCATACGGCAAATATTGAAAACAACGGAATTCAGCCCCCCTACAGCGGGCAGATTATTTTTTGCTTTGTAATTGAAGCGGATAGGTCTATTATTTCAGATTGACCTATTAAGAGACAGGCATTGGAGTACCCCCATGAATAAAGTAATTGCCCAGTTCAGCACCAGAGCCCAGACCTACTCCTCCTCGGCCAACTGGATTGCCGACCAGCCCCTGATACAGGCTCACATTGCGGCTGCCGAGGGGAAACGGGGGGGGGCCGTGCTGGAGGTATGCTGCGGAACCGGCATGGTGGGACGGGCATTCCGCGCCGCCGGCTGGCAGATCAACGGGGTCGACCTGACCCCCGGCATGGCCGAGGAGGCCAATCGCTTCTTCCCCTGCATCTGCACACCCGCGGAAAACATCCCCTTCCTCGACAAATCCTTCGACGTCGTTGTCCTCCGGCAGGCATACTTCCTTCTGGACGACGGCCAGAAGGTCCTCGCAGAGGTCAGCCGGGTCCTGAAGGATGATGGCATCTTCATCCTCAGCCAGACGGTCCCCTTTTCCGACGAAGACCGTCCCTGGCTGGAGCATATCCACCGGAGCAAGCAGTTCCAGCTGAAAGCGTTCTACACCGCCGAAACCCTGGCAGGGGAACTGGAAATGGCGCACTTCTCCATCGTTGCCACCAGCAGGCTCACGGTGCGGGAGAACATCAGCCGCTGGATGGCGGCGGCCCCCGAACTGTCGGCAGATAAACAGGCCGAGATCTGCTCCCTCATAGCCAACGCCCCCGAACCGTACCGGAGCATACACCAGGTTGAAGTTGCAGGGGACCAGGTTTACGAAGACTGGAACTGGACCATCTTCACGGCGCAGAAGAAGTAACACCATGACCCTCCCCTACTCTCCCGAACAGACTATCAGCCGCCTGGCCGCCCTCCCCCTCCCCCACGAAGCACGGGTTACCCAGACAGTCAGCGTCGGCCTCATTGTTCCCCCCTCGGTGTTCGTCGTCCCCCGGGGATGGGAATGGGCCCATACTGCCCCCTTCGAGGGGCCGTCGATCCTGGCCGGACTGATCAGAGGGCTGGGGCACCCTTTCCGCCTCTTTGACCAGAGGGACGACTTCGATCCGGAGAATATCAGAGGCGTTGCCGCTGACCGCGATATCATCGGCATCAGCGTCTGGGGAGACAGCTTCACCTACATCCGCCGGGTGATCGAGATCCTCAGGGATGAACGGCCCGAGCGACCGATCATTCTCGGGGGACCGCTGGCCACGGCGGTGCCGCAGCTCCTCCTCGAAGCCACGGATGCCGACTTCGTCGTGGCCGGCGAAGGGGAGCTGACCCTGACCGAGCTCCTGGACAACCTCTGCCGCAACGAGTTCGCCCGTCCCTTCACTGACATCCCCGGGCTGTACTGGCGCGACCGAAGCGGCCGGGTCCGGGCGAATGCCCCCCGCCCCCAGATCACGAACCTGGATGTCATCCCCTTCCAGGATCTCTCCGCCTGGGAGCGCTTCCAGGGCCGGCAGATCCCCGAGATCTACCTCTCGTCCGCCCGTGGTTGCCCCTGCAACTGCACCTTCTGTTACCGTGCTTTCCCCCAGTTGCACTACAAGTCAATCGACCGGGTAAAGCGGGAAATCGACTACTATGCCAGCCGCGGCTTCCAAATGGCCTGGTGGAACGACCTTAATTTCGTCACCGACCGTGCCCATGTCCATAAACTGATGCACACCGTCTTCCGTGACCACCAGTTCCGTTGGACGGCGTTCAACCGGGTGACCGGCCTTGACGAGGAGACCCTGCTCCTGATGAAGGAGAAAGGTCTCGACCTGATCCTGTACGGCATGGAATCGGTATCAAAAGCGGTCCTCGACGGCTACCGCAAAGGGATCGCCAAGAGCGCCATGATCGACACCATCCAGCTGCACCGCAGGTGCGGGGTGAAGATCGGCGGTCTCTTCATCATCGGCGCCCCTGGCGATAACCGGGAGAGCATGGACGAGCTGGTTGACTTCTGTAACGAGTTCAAGGAGGTGACCCGGGTGAAATACCTCTCCGCTTTGCCGGGTACCGACTTCTACCGCCAGTGCCTGGCAAACGGCCTGATACGGGATGAAATAGCCCACCTGGAGTGGCTTTCCCGGGAACAGTCGGTGGAAGAGGACATCGACGACCCGGGGTTCGTCAAGTTCACCCCCCACCTGACGAAGGACGAGCTCAAGGCGATCTACCACGCCATCAACTACCGCATCGAGGTTCGTCCCTACGATTATACGAACAGCGGCAACGTCTACCTCGCAGAGGCGGAAAAGTTCATCACGAGAAAGCCGGGTAACAACCTATGATCAGAAGCATCGACGAGCAGAGACTGGCCGACCTGGTCACCACTCCACGCCCCGCCGGGTCCCGTCCCCCCT
>CALMBF010000199.1 GCA_937860145.1 uncultured Geobacter sp. | reverse complement strand
CAGCACCAGCTGCGCCCGCACCGCTGCCGGCGGAGCCACGGCGGGAAAACCTTGTGAGCGCCGGGGGTGATAACCTTGTTGTCTCAGGAATTGCCTGGCAGGAGGAGCGGGGACTGCGGCGGGCCGTGGTGAACGGCGCCCTGGTCGGCGAAGGGGCTGAAATCCTCGGGGCACGGGTCGTGGAGATCCGGGAGAACCGGGTCCGCTTCTCCCGGGGGGGGACGAGCTGGGACATACCCTACGCCGGGGGAGCGGGACGGTAGCGAGTGCTTCCTAGCCCCTGATGACGTAGACGGAGCATTTGGCGTTGCGGACGACCTTGTCCGACACGCTGCCCAGGACCTTTCTCTTCAGAAAACCCTTCCCCGTACTGCCGATGACGATCACGTCGACCTCCTCGCCGGCGGCAAAATTGATCAGTTCATCGGCCGGGTCCCCGTAAGCGATCTTCACCTCCAGGGGGATGCCCGCCTCTTCGGCATTCTTCTCGACGACGTAGAAAATCTTGTCCCGCAGTTCACCCCACTGTTCGGTTTCCGTGACCGGCTTGGGGGGGACGAAATCGGTGAAGGTCGTCCGGGGAGCGTTCGGGAGGACAAGCATGGCATACACCTTGCTTTTGAACTGGCTGGTGTTCCCCGCGGCCAGACGGACCGCCTCCTCGGCAGCCTTGTCAGACAGGGGCGAGCCGTCGATGGCCACCAGAATTTTCTTGCGCAGACTCAACATCGCACTATCCTCCCCACCCGGGCCGAGCATGGACAAACGTCCCCCGGGGATGGCACAGAAGGCCGTGACAGGAGCGTCTCGGCCTGAAAGTAAAAATATCCTTAATTTCTCATATTGACAACCATAAAACGTTATTTTATAATTTAATCAGTAAAACACCCTGTATTTTTTTACTGATTTACCTTCAGAGCTTCACTGAGACTGAAATTGAGGCGCACTTTTATAATGAAATAAAACAACAGTATCATGAGCAGGGGAGGAACGTTTCCCACAAGGGTTACACTTATACTGAATTTATGCTTATTGACGCTGAAAATACTTGACTATTCTTGGAAAGTTAGGCTATTTATACCAGTTTGAAAAACTTGCGGGGATACAATCATGGCGAAAAAGGACAAATCCGAATATATCATCCAGGCCGTTGACCACGCCCTCGACCTGCTCGAGCAGTTTCAGGGCGACGTGGACGAGCTTGGCGTCACGGAACTCAGCAAAAGACTGAAGCTGCACAAGAACAACGTGTTCCGTCTTCTGGCAACCCTTGAGTCCCGTAACTACATCGAGCAGAACAGGGTCACGGAGAATTACCGCCTCGGCCTGAAGACCCTCGAACTGGGACAGACCTTCATCAAGCAGATGGGCCTGCTGCGCCAGTCCAGGCCGATACTCGAGTCGCTGGTCAAGGAGTGCAACGAAACGACCTACGTTGCCATTCTCAAGGAATCGCACATCGTCTACCTGGATGTTGTCGAGACCGACCTGACCGTTCGGGTCGTCCCCCGGGTCGGCTCCCGGCTCCCCGCCTACTGCACCGCTGCAGGCAAGGTCCAGCTGGCGTACATGACCGACGAGGAACTTGACCACTACCTCCCGTCCAAGGAGTTACGGGGGTACACCTCCAACACCATTACGGACCGGGAAGAGTTCAAGGCCCACCTGCGCAAGATCGCCGAGCAGGGGTATGCCATTGACAACGAGGAGATGGATGTGGGGGTCTGCTGCGTCGGGGCACCGATCCGCGACTATACCCGCCGGATCATCGGTGCGGTCAGCATCTCCGGCCCTTCGATGCGCTTCTCCATGGAGCGGATGGAAAAGGAGCTGATCCCCCTGGTCATCAAGGCAGGGGAGGACATCTCCACCAAACTCGGTTTCCACAAATAAGACCAGACCCACAAGGGGGAGCGACAACACCGCTCCCCCTTTTCTTTTTCACCCTGCCACCCCCAGCTCCCGCCGGCAGAGCTCCGCAACCCGCTCCTCCAGATCAGCCTCGCTCCCCCGGTTGTCGATGACGATCCGGCCGAGCGCCGCCTTCTCTTCCATCGGCATCTGGGCGGCGAGCCGCTGCCCCGCCTCCTCCCGGCTGAGCCCGTCCCGGGCCATCACCCTGGCAAGCTGGGTCTCCCGGTCCACGTAGACGACCCAGAGCTCGTCCACCCGGTCGGTGGCACCCGCCTCGATCAAGAGCGGCGCCATGTAGACCACCACCGCCTCCCCCCTGCGCCGCAACTCGGCGAGCCGCTCCTCGGCCAGCACCTTGATCGCCGGGTGGAGAATGGCTTCGAGCCGTCGCCGCAGGGATGGGTCGGCGAAGACCCTCCCCCCCAGGGCCTGGCGATCCAGGGTGCCGTCAGGCCGCAGCACCCCGTCCCCGACGAGAGCGGCAACCGCCCCCAGGGCCGGAGTCCCCGGCAGCACGGCGTCGCGGGCCAGCTGGTCCGCATCGATCACCGGTATGCCGTGCGCAACCAGGAGCCGGGCAACCGTGCTCTTCCCCGAGGCGATCCCGCCGGTCAGGCCGATCACGCGCATGGCCGCCCTCCCGCGCCGGGAGTGCCGCTAGACACGGAGCCTGCCGTCATCGAGGAGCACCAGTTCCTCCCCCTCGGGAAGGAGCGCCGTGACCGTCGGCCGGTAAAAGACGTAATCCTCGTGGAACGGCGTGGAGACGGTCCCGCCGAACCCCGAGTTGTCCCCTAGGGCCACGTGGATCGTGCCGAGGATCTTCTCCGCTTCGAGGATATTGTCCGGGCGGCTTGCCCGGTCGTTGGTGCCGATACCGAGTTCGGCGATGTTCCGGTTCTTGACGCTGGCAGCGAACTTCGCCTCCAGCCACTCCCGGTACGGTTCGTCGCCGGCGATCTGCACCACCTCTCCCCCCTGCACGGCCAGGCGGAGCGGCGAAGCCAACCGCCGGGTGGGGGCGTACTCGATCACCAGCTCCCCCTCGGCACTCCCCTCCAGGGGCGCGAGGTAGACCTCGCCGGCGGGGAGGTTGCCGAAACTGCCGGGGGAGTTCAGCAGGCCGTCGTCCCCCTCGGCCCTGCGCCCCTCCTTGCTGAGGCTGAGCCTGGTGCCGTTGGGGGTGGTGATGCGGACCCCCGTGGCGCGGTTCAGTGCCGCGGCCAGCCGGGCGGTCCGCTCGGCCAGGAGTTGCCAGTCGACGGCCATGGAGGTGAAGAACATCTCCGGGTCGAAGTGGGGGAGGCTGGCAAAACGCCCGCCGGCGATGTTGACCAGGTGACGGAAGCGGGTATGGCTGGTGGAGTTGTTGGCCATGGCGATCACCACGGATGCCACCTCGCCGCGGCGCGCGGCGACGAGCTTCTCAGCCGCCACGTGGTCGTCCGGACCCGCCTCCTTGGCCAGCAGACGCTCCAGCAGGCCGCCCCGTTTCAGCTCCTCGACCAGGGGCGCGCCGAACACCTCACGCCAGAGGAGTTCCGGAGGCTCCGCGCCGGAGGCCGCAGTGGCCGGGTAGTCGACGAAGGTGGTGCTGCCGTAGACCCGGGCACCGAACTCCGCGGCAGCACGGGCCGTGGCATGCAGCCGGCTGCGCCGGTCCAGGTCGCCGGGCTCCGGTGACTCGTCCGGCCGGACGGTGTCGCCGAACACGACGACCCTCTCCCCCGGGATAACACCCATATTGGTCTCGAACAGTGACGCAAACGCAGCGTGCAGCTTTTCCATCGGACCTCCGCCGGTCATCTCGTTTCCCCTCCACCACTCGGGGTATGGAGTCTGATATAGCAAACGCGGGGTAACGAATCAATGACTCTGCGCCAACTCTTGAATTTTTCCTTGATTTGCCGTTCAGACCTGTGTTAAAAACCTGCATACTGTATACAATTTGACCACGTGCATTTATCTAACAAATACAGTCAGTTACACAACCAAACACCGCAACTTATTTTTTAAGTTCTCCGGAGGCATAAGTGGCACAGGTGGTTTTTTCCAGCTGGGGAAGAAATATTATTGACAATCGGCAGGAGGGTGAAGCCAAGGAAGCGGTCTTCCGCCTCCCGGTGGCCCACGACGGTGAACACCCCATGGCCGCCTTCATGGGGTGGGACGGCCTCATCCTCTTCGACAAGGATGTGGACGTGCCGGCCATGACGGCAGAGTACATGAGGCGTGTCCAGACCCTCTACTGCTGCGGCAAGTGCACCCCGGGCAAGAAGGGGACCAAGGTCCTTGCCGACCTCCTGGCGGCAATCGTCGAAGGAGAGGCCAAGGAGTCGGACCTGGACACCTTCGGCGACCTGACGGACCTGCTGAAAAACTGCAAGTGCACCCTCTGCCAGAGCTCGACGATCCCGGTGCTCGATGCCGTGACCCACTTCCGCAGCGACTTCGTCGCCTGCCTGGGCGCCAGCCGGCCGGCACGGAAGGAGCGCCGCTTCATCCACAAGTACACCGCTCCCTGCCAGGACAAGTGCCCGGCCCACATCGACATCCCCAGCTACATCGAGGCGATCAAGGAGTACCGTTTCGACGAGTCCCTGGAGATCATCAGGGACAACATGCCCCTCCCCTCGGTCTGCGGCCGGGTCTGCCCCCACCCCTGCGAAACCGCCTGCCGGCGCAAGAACGTGGACGAGCCGATCAGCATCATGGTGCTGAAGCGCTCCGCATCGGACTACGAATGGCAGCACAACATCGCCCCGCCGATGCAGCCCAAGCCCCGGAAGAACAAGACCGTGGCCGTGGTCGGTGCCGGCCCCGCCGGACTGGCCGCCGCCTACTACCTGGCCCTTGAGGGGTACCCGGTCACCATCTACGAGGCCCTGCCGGAAGGGTACGGCGGCGGCATGGTCGCCGTCGGCATCCCACCCTACCGGATGCCGCGTCACCTCCTCCAGCGTGACATCGACATCATCGCTGCCATGGGGGTGGAGATCATCTACAACACCCGCGTCGGCCAGGACATCTCCCTCGCCGACCTGAAGGCAAAGTACGACGCCGTGCTCCTCGCCCCGGGCGCCCACCGCTCCAAGCCGATGGGGGTCGAGGGTGAAGATGCCGGCTACAAGGGGTTCCTCAAGGGGGGTATCGACTTCCTCCGGGAAGCCTACATGGGCCGCCCAACCGGCATGGGAAACAAGGTCGTGGTGGTCGGCGGCGGCAACACCGCCATCGACTGCGTCCGGGTCGCCCTGCGCGAAGGGGCCGAGGCCTCAACCCTGGTCTACCGCCGCTCCCGCAAGGAGATGCCGGCTGACGTCTGGGAAGTGGACGGCGCCGACGAGGAGGGGGTACAGTTCGAATTCCAGGTCCTCCCCACCAAGGTCATCGCCGACGAGTCCGGCCAGATCACCGGCGTGGAGTGCGTCCGCATGGCCCTGGGGGAGCCCGATGCCTCCGGTCGTCGCCGCCCCGAACCGGTCGCGGGGAGCGAGTTCGTCATCGAGTGCGACACGGTCATCCCGGCCATCGGCCAGGACCCGGACCTCTCCTTCATCCCGGCGGACATGGGGATCGACATCACCAAGTGGAACACGGTGGTCACCAAGTTCGTCCCCCTGAAAGGGGCGGACGGCAAGAACCTCAAGGACGGGATGGGGAACGAGCTCGCCCGGACCCTGATCACCGACCTGGACGGCGTCTTTGCCAGCGGCGACGCCGAGATCGGTCCCCTGACCGTGGTCGCCTGCGTCGGCAACGGCCACCGGGCCGCCCGGGTCATCCAGCGCTGGCTGGAGGAAGGGAAAGCCTACATCACCGACAACGAGCTGATGGAGGATATCCTCACCTACCTGCCGGTGTACGACAAGAACGAGCAGGTCCCGTGGCTCGACTCGGCCTGCCGCGCCCACCAGGCCGAAGTCCACGGCAAGGAGAGGGCCAGCAAGGGGAACTACCAGGAGGTGGAGCTGGGCTTCACCAACAGGCAGGCGGTGAAGGAGGCGGAGCGGTGTCTGCGATGCTACCGCATGGCCATGGCGGCCGTCTAAGTAGGCCGCCGCTTTTCCGCCTGGGCGGCGTAAGTCTTCGCCGTCATTTGTGCGGCGTAGCGCTGCTACGCCTCCGCATGCCGGCTTGACAGCCTTGCCCAGACGAAAAATCGACAGCCATGATAGATATTATTAATATCACGCTCTGAAACATTGAGGAGTTTATAAAATGGTCAGTTTGACGATCGACGGTAAAAATATCAGCGTTCCCGCCGGGACAACCATTCTCGAGGCCGCCCGGCAGCTCGACATCAGGATCCCGACCCTCTGCTGGCTGCAGAAGGTCTCCCCCACCGGAGCCTGCCGCATCTGCGCGGTGGAGGTGGAAGGGGTCGGCCGTCCCATGACCGCCTGCAACACCCCGGTCAAGGAGGGGATCAACGTCACCACCCAGTCGGAGAACCTTACCAGGATCCGCAAGAAGATCATGGAACTCATGCTGGTCAACCACCCCCTGGACTGCCCCGTCTGCGACGCCGGCGGCGAGTGCGACCTCCAGGACAACTGCTATGGCCTGGAAGTGGCGAAGCAGGAGTACTCGGCCGTGCTGGAGCGCCTCCCGATCCGCTACGACTGGCAGCTGCTGGAGTCTGACCCCAACCGCTGCATCCTCTGCGAGAAGTGCGTCAAGGTCGACCACGAGATCGTCGGCTGCGATGCCATCAAGGTCACCGACAAGGGGGACCGGACCATCATCGACACCGTCGACGGCACGCCCCTGGACTGCGAGTTCTGCGGCAACTGCATCGCCGCCTGCCCCACCGGCACCCTCATCAGCAAACCGTTCAAGTTCAAGGGGCGTCCCTGGACCTTCACCGCCACGCCGAGCGTCTGCCCCTTCTGCAGCACCGGCTGCCAGATCGAGTACCACGCCAAGGAGGGCCGGGTCGAGCGGACCACCAGCGACGACGGGACGTTCAACGAAGGGAACCTCTGCATCAACGGCCGCTTCGGCTATGCCTACCTCAACGCCCCGAACCGCCTGACCACCCCCCTCCTGGACCGGCAGCCGGCGGGATGGGAGCAGGTGCTCGACGCTGCCTCGGCCAGGATCAAGGGGATCGCCCCGGCAGCCATGGCAGGCATCGCGTCTCCCCGGGTCACCAACGAGGAGAACTTCCTCTTCGCCAGGCTGATCAAGGATGCGGTCGGCTCCCCGAACCTGGACTCTGAGGCCCGTCTCGGCTTTGCCGCGGCCATAGGCGTCCTGGGGAGCCAGCTCGGGATTGACGGCGCCAGCGCCACCATCGACCGGATCGACAACGCCGATGCCATCCTGGTGATCGGCACCGACCTGAACGCCGAGTCAACCGGTGTCGAGTACCGGGTCATCAAGGCGGCAACCAAGAACGATGCAAAGCTCGTGGTCGCCAACATGCGCGCCGTCAAGCTGCAGAAGTACGCCAACGGCTACCTACAGTATGCGCCCGGCGGCGAACTCCCCCTCCTGGCCGGTATCGCCAAGGCGCTGGTCGCCGCCGGTGCTGCCCCGGCGGGGAGCGGTGCCGACGCATTCGTCGCCGGCCTGAACGCATCGTCCCTCGCCGACCTTGCCGCTGCTGCCGGCGTCAGCGAAGCGGATCTCACCGCCGCGGCTGCTCTCCTCGCGGGGAGCACGGCTCCGGCGATCATCTTCGGCGCCGACATCATCAGGAGCGCCCGGGCCGGTGAAGCGGTCGCCGCCGTGGCCAACCTGGCACTCCTCCTCGGAGCACTGGGCACGGAGGCCGGCGGGATCTTCCCCGTCGACGAGAAGAACAACACCCTCGGCATGCTGGAGATGGGCGCGGTCCCCGGGGACAACGGCCGCGACCTCTGGGGGATCATCGAGGGGATAGAAAACGGCAGCATCAAGGGGCTCTACCTCCTCGGCTCCAACCCCCTGGTCACCTTCCCGGAAAACGGCAGGATCAGGAAGGCGCTCGCCAGGCTCGAACTGCTGATCGTCCAGGACATCCTGGCAAGCGACATCACCGCCATGGCCCACATCGTGCTGCCCGGATCGGCAGCGGCCGAAAAGAACGGCACCTTCACCACCCCCGACGGCCGCGTGCAGGAGCTGCAGCAGGCAGTCACCCCGCCGGGTGATGCCCGGGAAGACCTGGCCATCCTGGCGGATCTCATCGCCCGGGTCGGCGGGACCCCTGCCCCGGCAACCGCCGCAGAGGTCATGGCCCAGATCGGGACCACCAACCCGCGCTACGGCACTGCTGAAGTCCGCCCTGCCGGCGCCCCGGCGTTCGCCCCGGTCGCGACGGCCCGAGCCGACAAGGCGGGGATGACCCTGCTGGTCGGCCCGATCCTCTACCACAGCGGCAGCACCACGGTCAACTCGGAGAACAACATGAGCGTGGCGGGCGAGGCCCGCATCGAGATCTCCCCGGCCGACGCCGCCCGCCTCGGCGTCACCGACGGCGGCAGCATCACCCTCACCTCCCCGGCCGGCAGCGTGACCGGTACGGCCACGGTATCGTCGAGGGTACAGGCGGGGCTCATCTTCGCACCCTGCCACTACCCTGCCCTGAATGCCGCCGCCCTGCTCCAGGGGAACGTGAACACCGTCGCGGTGACCGTCTCCAGGTAAGCGGCCGACCCGCTGCAGCAATCGGGTAGGAGGCGGGGTCACCCCCGCCGTCCTCCCACACCACCGTGCGTAC
>CALMBF010000198.1 GCA_937860145.1 uncultured Geobacter sp. | reverse complement strand
TGGTACATGTTCATGATCGTCCCCACCGGCCGCGGCGAGGAGATCATGAACGAGCTGATCTCCAAGGAGGATTACGAGGAGATCCTCGACTGGCACTACCACCAGGAGAAGCTGGAGGACGACATCCTCATGCGCCCCACCTGTGCCCCCCACTACTACCGCATCGTCCCCCAGAAGGCCAAGGCCGAAGGGGTGAAGTTCGAGCGCCGGAGCCTCACCTTCTCCACCGGCGGCGGCAAGGGGTGCATCGCCGCCCAGTCCATCTGCCTCATCGACTGCTTCGGCAACGTCAAGCCCTGCTCCTACTTCCACCGCACTGCCGGCAACGTCAAGACCACCCCGTTCCGGGAGATCTGGGAGAACTCCGAGATCTTCAAGGATCTCAGGAACTTCAAGGCCTATAAGGGGAAGTGCGGCGAATGCGAGTACATCAATGTCTGCGGCGGCTGCAGGGCGCGGGCGGATGCGGTGTATGGGGACTACATGGCAGAAGAGCCGTTCTGCAATTATGTCCCGATACGCCTTCAAAAGAAGGCCTAGGGAACGCGATCTTCCGCCCATCTTGCCGCCGTCCTCGTCGCTTCCTTGTGCGACGTAGCAGCCCTCACCCTATCCCTCTCCCACAGGGAGAGGGCAATGAATACTCTCCCCCTTCGGGGGAGAGATAGAGAGAGGGATTGGCTACGCCTCCGCGGGCGCTCCTGCGGGTGCGACAATCTGGACGAAATCTCGCGTTCCTGATATCTCCACCTTTCCGTTGAAAATGCGTCCCCTCTCCCTGAGGGAGAGGGACAGGGTGAGGGGGAGGCTTTGCCGGTCGTTCCACTAAGATGATTTTATTCCAAGGAGGAATTTCCATGAATACACGTTTTCTCGATGCCTGCTGGGGAAAGCCCGTTGACCGCACCCCCGTCTGGCTGATGCGCCAGGCTGGCCGGTATCTCCCCGACTACATGCGGGTCCGTTCCAAGTGCACGTTCCTGGAGCTCTGCAAGACCCCGGAGCTGGCCGCCGAGGTGACCATCCAGCCGGTCGACATCCTCGGTGTCGACGCCGCCATCCTCTTCTCCGACATCCTCACCCCCGTGGAGCCCATGGGGATGAAGCTGGACTTCGTTCCCGGCCCGGTGTTCGAGCACCCGATCCGGAGCATGGCGGACGTGGAGGCTCTGCGCATCCCCAATCCTGAGGAGGATGTCCCCTACGTCCTCGAGGCCATCAAGATCCTTCGCCGCGAACTGGCTGCCAAGGTCCCCCTCATCGGCTTCGGCGGCGCGCCGTTCACCCTGGCCTGCTACATGGTCGAAGGGAAGGGGTCCAAGGACTGGGCCAACATCAAGAAGATGATGTACACCGCCCCCGACGTGTACGCGGCGTTGATGGAGAAGGTCACCATGATGGACATGGAGTACCTGAACGCCCAGATCAGGGCCGGTGCCCAGGCGATCCAGATCTTCGACACCTGGGGCGGCGTCCTCTCCCCGGCCGACTACGCCCGCTTCGTCCTCCCCTACACGACCAAGCTGATCAACGGCCTGAACCGGGAGAACACCCCGGTGATCCACTTCGTCAAGGGTGCCGGCACCATGCTGGATACGGTCCAGCAGGCCGGCGGCGACGTCATGGGGCTCGACTGGCACATCGACCTGGGCAAGGCCCGGGACATCCTCGGCCCGAAGATGGCGGTGCAGGGGAACCTTGATCCCACGGTCCTCTACGGCTCCAGGGAGATCATCGAGCGGGAGGTCAAGAGGGTCCTGGACGAGAATGCCGGCCGACCCGGCCACATCTTCAACCTGGGCCACGGCATCCTCCCCACCGTGCCGCCGGAAAACGCCATCTTCATGGTCGAGTGCGTGCACCGGCTGTCGCAGAAGTAGTTTCTTCACGGGGCCCGGCGACGGGCCCTTGTCGCATCTGCCAGTTTTCAAGGAGAAAAAGCGTGGAATGCCGTGGTGATGCAAAAAAATGCGCCTGTACCTATCCCTGTGACCGGCGGGGCAACTGCTGTGCCTGCGTGGCCTATCACCGTCCGAAAGGGGAGTTCCCTGCCTGTTTCTTCTCCCCCGAGGCCGAGAAGAGTTTCGACCGCTCCTACGGGCGACTCGTCAAGGACAGGGGAGGCGTCTGAAGCGTCGGGAAGTCCACCGGAGGCTGCGGTAAAAATGAAAGGCCCGCCATTTGTGGCGGGCCTCTTTTTGTTGTCGTACTGTTTCCCTTTTCAAGGTATGTTCCGGTCTTACAGCGACCGGATGGGTGTACCCTCTATGTCTGCCAACGTGCCAGGTGGAGTATCATCAACCATACTGCCCTCCTTTCTCCTGATTTCGTTGCTTCATCCGTTCTGTTGATTCAACTATAATCCGGCTGACATCAAAATAACAGTCTTGTAATAAAAAAAGTTGGGAGTATTCTTTTTAGAGTGTGCATGCAGTAAGCACGGGACTCCCCCTCTGGTGCGTCAGAGACCGCACCCTCCTCCCCTCCGGGCAAGATACTTCTGGTGGTACTCCTCGGCACGCCAGAACGTTCCCGCCTCCCTGATCTCCGTGACAATCCTTCCCCGGTGACGGCCGCTCTTCTCTTCAGCCCGCAGGGAAGCGCGGGCCGCTGCCATCTGGTCGGCCGTGTGGCAGAAGATGGCGGAACGGTAGTTGGTGCCGACATCCGGCCCCTGCCGGTTCAGCTGGGTCGGGTCATGGCACTCCCAGAAATGCCGGAGCAGTTCGGCATAGTCGATCCGGTCCGGATCGAAGGTCACCTGCACGACCTCGGCATGGCCCGTACGCTGTGAGCAGACCTGCTCATAGCTGGGGTTGTCGGTCGTTCCCCCCATGTAGCCCACGTCGGTGGCGACGACCCCGGGAAGAAGACGGAACTCTTCCTCCACATGCCAGAAACATCCCGCGGCAAACGTCGCTTTGTCCATGGCCTTCCCTGTAGGTCGTTACTTGTAGCTTTTCCTGCGGAAGAGCCCGGTCTTCAGGGAGACGATCCTATCGAGGAACAGCATGCCGTCCAGGTGGTCCATTTCGTGCTGGATCGCCACCGCCTCGAAGCCGCTGGCCTGCAGTTCCCGGGGATCACCGTCCTCCGTCGTGAACCCTACCGTTATGTCGGTAAACCGCTGCACATCGCCGGTATAGTCCGGCACGCTCATACATCCTTCGCGCATCACCGCGGCCCCGTGACCGGCGAGTATCACGGGGTTGATCATGACCAGCAGGCCGTGGTTGTTATCCTTGCCGTGCCGGCTTGCCGACACGTCCACAACGCAGACGCGGAGGGAGACGCCGATCTGGGGGGCAGCCACCCCGACCGAGCCGGGGCCGGCGTGCATGGTGTCGATAAGGTCCGTAACCAGGGCGCGAATTTCGTCATCTATCCTCTCCACGCTGCGGGCCGGTCTCTTCAGCAGGGGATGGGGGTAGAGCAGGATCTTTTGTTCAGGCATCTGTCAATCCGATGTAAGGGAGTGGGTGTTACAGGGAGACCGGCGTAATCGCCCGGACCCCGATCTCGACTTTGAGTTCGCTTCTGAGAGATTCCAGCATGGCTGCGGTATCCTCCACCGTCATCCCCTGGGGGAGAATCGCCTCGAGCATCAGCACATAGACGGGCTCGCTCTTCGTGCCGATGAGGCGGGTGTTCAGGTCGGTGATATTCACCCCCCTGTCCGCCAGTGCCCTGGTGACCCGGTAGACGATGCCGGGCTGGTCGGAGCCGTACACCGAGATCAGGCAGAGTTCCCCCTCCTCCTGTGAGTGGATAAGCTCGTCCTCGTGAAGGGTCCTCAGGTGCACCGCCAGGCCGGTCCGCTCCTGGAGCGCCTTGAACTCTTCGGCCAGGCGCGACTTTGCGAACGGTTTTTCGTGGGTAACGATGAGGATCATGGCAAAATCGCCCCCCAGCATGGTGCAACTTGAATCCTCGATGTTGCAGCCGAGACGGTAGAGGACCTCGGTCGTGTCGGCCACGATGCCCGGCCTGTCCTTGCTGATGATGGTGATGGCGTAATGCGCCAGACTGTCTGTCGGTCCCATTGCTCTGCTCCTTGGTGGATGATCTGTCAGGTATCCCTGTTCAGGGTGAAATAGAAAACGGCCCCGTTGTCGGGAGAGCTTTCCGCCCATATCAAACCGTCGTGGCGCTGCACGATACGCATGACCGTGGCGAGACCGACCCCTGACCCTTCGAACTCCTCGGCGGTGTGCAGTCGCTGGAAGGGTGTGAACAGCTTCTCGCTGTATGCCATATCGAAACCGGTGCCGTTGTCCCGGATAAAGAAGCAGTGGTGGCCGTTGCGGACGGTGGTGCCGACCTCGATGCGGGGTTCGGCGACCTTGTTCGTGTACTTCCATGCGTTGCCGATCAGGTTGCGCATGGCAATATCCAGAAGAGCAGGATCCGCCTCGACGGAGAGTCCGTCCGCGACGACAACCTGGACATGACGATCCGGGTCGCTTTCCGCCATTTCCGCGAAAATGGACCGGCAGAACCTGCTCAGGTCGACGGTGCTCCGGTTGATCTCCTGCCTGGTGAGGCGGGAGAGGGCGAGGAGGTGGGTGATGAGCTCGCGCATCTGAACCGCAGACCTGCTCATGCGCTGGAGGTACTCCCTGGTGCTGTCGGAAAGCTCGCTTCCATGCTCGTCGAGCAGGATCTGCGCATAGGTTATGATATGGCGCACCGGTGCCTGGAGGTCGTGGGAAACCGCGTAGGAGAACGATTCCAGTTCGCTTTTGGCAGCTGACAGCTCGGCGGTCCGGGCTTCCACCCTCTTTTCCAGGACCGCTGTCAGGTGGAGAATCTCCTGCTCGGCCTTTTGCCGTTCCGCGGTCATCCGGTTGAAGGCGGCGCATGCGTTGGCAAACTCGTCGTCCCCTTGGGCGGGGAGCCTGTGGGAAAAGTCTCCCGCGGCAACGTCGTTGAGCCCGTCGATCAGGACTTCGATCTTGTTGCCCAGCTTGCGGCTGTAGTAGAAGGCGGAGAGCGACCCGCTCAGGCAGATGGCGATGAAGTACAACAGGTGCCTGAGCGCCCCCTCGTTGGCTTCGCTGTAGACCCTGCTCAGCGGTATGGCGACGACCACTTTCCACCCCGTCGACGGTACGGCTGCATAGCTGTAAAGAAGCTTGATCCCGGAGTTGCCGGAGTACACCAGCGAACCCTTGCGGGCACTCCCTATTTCCCGCAACAGGGCGGGCTGCTCGCATGGTGTGCCTATCACCCTGTTATCGGCCGAGTTGAGCAGGTAGACGCAGCTCTTGTCGAAAACCATCATCGTGACCTGCTTACCGAGCGTGCCCGTGGTGAGGAAATGCTCCTGCAGCTTGTACAGGTTGACCGGGAAGCCGAGCACGGCCGACTGCTGTCCGGAGGGGGCGAAAACCGGCATGGTGATCATGAATGCCGGTTGCCTGAAAAGCTTCGACTGGTGGAGGTCCGTGACGACAGAGACCCCCTTGCTCCCCCTGATGAACCAGCTCTTGTCCCTGTAGTTCAGGGAGTGGGCGATCTCGGGTGCTACGGCACTGGCGAAGTTTCTGCCGTTCATGTCGGCCGCGAGGATGTTGAGGTGAAGCGGATAGAGGGGGAGAAGCTGGGCGAAAAGCGCGTCGCATGCCGCTGCGTCGTTGTTGATGAGGGCGGGATGGAGGGCAAGTGAGTAGAGGATGTTCTCGGACGTATCGATGAACTCCTCGATATCACGTGCGATCGTCACCGCCTTTTTCTCGTTGAGCTCGATGAACGTCTTCTTGTTTATGCCGAGCGTATTGAAATAGTCGTAGACGGCATAGACGACGAACGGCACGACCGCCAGGAGAACGATGCTGATGAATTTGAAGCGCAGACCAGTCTTCATGCCGTCTCCGTGCCGGTTCACGTCGGGGTGGTACTACGGGTCCCATGGGGCACATCTCCGGCACGCGGGCTGTACATGCCGAAGGATTACAGCTTGTTGATGAACACTTCCCTGGGTTTGCTCGTCCCGTCGCTCGGGCCGATCACCCCCTCCTGCTCCATCTTCTCGATGATCCGGGCGGCCCGGTTGTAGCCGATCCGGAGGCGGCGCTGGATCATGGAGATCGACGCCTGGCGGGCCTCGGCCACGAGGGCGAGGGCGGCATCGTACTGGGGGTCGTCCTCCTCGTCGCTTGGGCTCCCCTTGCTGTCCGACTCCTTCATCTCCAGGATCGACTTTTCATATACCGGTTTACCCTGTTTTTTCAGGAATTCAACCACGCGCTGTACTTCCGCATCGGAGACGAAGGCGCCGTGGGAACGGATCAGCTTGGCGGTCCCCGGCGGGAGGAAGAGCATGTCCCCCATGCCGAGGAGCGATTCGGCGCCGTTGCAGTCCAGGATGGTGCGGGAGTCGATCTTGGAGGAGACCTGGAAGGAGATCCGGGTCGGGAAGTTGGCCTTGATCAGACCGGTGATGACATCCACCGACGGCCGCTGGGTGGCGAGGATCAGGTGGATGCCGGCGGCCCGGGCCATCTGGGCCAGGCGGGCGATGGACTCCTCAATCTCCCTCCCCGCGACCATCATCAGGTCGGCCAGCTCGTCGACGATGACGACGATGTACGGCAGGTGGCCGTGCTCCAGCTGCTCCTCCTTGGCGAGGAATTCCTGGATGGCCGCCTCGTCCGTGTCCACCAGCTCCTCCACCTCCTCCACCGATACCGTGGCCTGGGCCTGGAGCTCGGCAACCTCCTTCTCCTCCCGGAGGAGCTCCCGGTTATAGGAGTCGATGTTCCTGACCCCCTTGTCGGCCATGAGCCGGTAGCGGCGCCCCATCTCCTCCACGGCCCACTTGAGGGCGAGGGCGGCCTTCTTCGGGTTGGTGACGACCGGCAGGAGCAGGTGGGGTATCCCTTCGTAGACCGAGAGTTCCAGCATCTTCGGATCGACCATGATCAGCCGGACATCCTTGGGGGTAGCGGTATAGAGCAGGGAGAGGATCATGGTGTTGATGGCGACCGACTTGCCCGAACCGGTGGCGCCGGCGACGAGCAGGTGGGGGGCCCGGGCCATGTCGGTCACCAGGGGGTGGCCGCCGATATCCTTCCCCAGGGCGAGGGGGAGCTTCATCTTCCCCTTGTGGAAGGTTTCGCTGGCGAAGATCTCCCTGAGGTACACAGTCTCACGGTCGCGGTTGGGGAGTTCGATACCCACCACCCCCTTGCCGGGGATGGGGGCGACGATGCGGATGGCCAGCGCCTGGAGGGCCATGGAGAGGTCGTCGGCCAGACCGGCGATGCGGCTGACCTTGATCCCCGGGCCGGGGGAGAACTCGTACATGGTGATGACCGGGCCGGGGCAGATCTCCACGACCTCGCCGTCGATGCCGAAGTCCTTCAGCTTCTTCTCCAGGAGCCGGGCATTCATGGAGAGCGCTTCCTTGTCGATCCGCCGCTCGGTCTGGGGCGGACTGTCCAGGAGGGAGAGGGGGGGGGTCTTGAAGTCGCCGTCGCTCTTGATGAAGTCGAAGGTCTCCTGCACCGGCTTCAGCTTGGCGCTCTCCTTCTTCTCCTCCTTCTTCGGGAGGGGGGGGACTGCCGGGATGGTCACGGGGAGCGGCTTGATGACCGGCGCGGTTCCCTCCCCCTTCTTCTCCTTCTCCCTTGTATCCTCCTTCTCCGCCAGGGTCCTGCTCAGGGCCCGCTTCTCCCGGGCCCGTTTCCAGCGGTCGCCGAGGGCATTGATCCACCAGTCGGCGTAGAGGATGAACGAGAAGCGGGAGAGGACCATGATGGAGGCGGCCAGCATGGGGAGGAGCAGGAGGATGGCGCCGGATGCCCCCAGGTAGCGGCGGAGGATTTCGGCGGTCTTGAAGCCGATGGCGCCGCCGGTCGGGACCTTCTGGCCGAAGAGCCGGGTGAATTCGAAGTTGAAGGCGAACAGGGCCGCCAGGGTGACCATCATGCCGACGAAGGCGGCGATCTTGTAGGAGCGCCAGCGGAACTCCTTGAAACGGAGGGAGCGGTAGGCAAGGTAGAGCAGGGCGCAGGGGGCGGCGTAGGAGGCGAGCCCGAACAGCTGGAGGAGGAGATCGGAGAGCTGGGCGCCGAACCTGCCGCCGAAATTCTGGATGGAGCTCTCCGAGGAGAAGGTGTTGAAGGAAAAGTCGTCCGCCCTGAAGGAGACGAGGGAGATGAGGAGGAAGAGCCCGGCTGCGCCGAGGAGCATCCCCTTGATCTCAACGGTCAGGCGCTCTTTTTTTTCGGTCTGGTCATCCATGGGAGAAGAGAATAGCATTAATTTTATTGAATACAAAATGAAAGAAAGCGGGGAGTGACGTGCCGGAGACTACATCTCGAGGATCACCGGGAGAATGACCGGCCTGCGCTCGATGGTCTTCTTGAAGAAGCGTTTCATCACGGTCCGGACCTCCTGCTTGACCTCGGTCCATTCGCCGAGCACCTCGATGTTGTGCTGCTCCAGGCTCTCCAGGACGAGCTGTTTTGCCTGGTCCAGGTACTCCCTGCTCTCGTCCTCGAACACGAAGCCCCGGGAGACGATGTCCGGGCCGTAGATGATCTTGCCGCTGACCTGGTCGATGCCGATGATCACCACCACCATGCCGTCTTCGGAGAGGTGCTTGCGGTCCTTCAGCAC
>CALMBF010000197.1 GCA_937860145.1 uncultured Geobacter sp. | reverse complement strand
CCGAGATGGCCAAACCTAACAGATCCAATGGCCCGAAATTCGGGTAGCAGGTCACCTGTGCATACGGAACATTCGAGTTCGTAATTGTCCGACGTGTCTTTGGCAATCAGTGCCATGATATTCAGGGCGTCGAGTTTCTCGACAACCTCATCGAGAGAGGACTTGATTTGATCGAGTTTGTGGTCGATGCTTGTCGGCAGGTGATGAGTCGTCATGATGATCTCCTTGCAATGGGTGCGCTTCTGGATGGGGTCTTGCTGCCTTGGTGTCTGCGGCCTCGTAAATAAGGAATAGGATATTAGCCGCGGCTGCGGTTGCGTATTCTGCCGTCAATTTCTTCGCTTGCCGGGATGGTCTCTAACCACGCGAAACTCCTTTCACTATTTTGGCTTCTGGTGCCCAAGTGAATGAAAAGATTGCCCCGTAAACTGGTGGCCATTTAGAGGGATAGTTTGTAAATCACTCGCTAATCCGAGTGGCGGCTGGCCATTCGGGAAGGAGAAGCACTATGGGGATTTTGTTCGAGAAGTTCACCATCAACGGCATGGTCCTGCGTAACCGACTGATTCGCTCTGCGACTTGGGAGGGGATGTGCGAGCCCGACGGTCGCCCGACCCAGCGGCTCATCGACTGCTACCGAACTCTGGCAGAGGGTGGGGTAGGGCTGATCATCACCGGCTACACCTTTGTCAGTCGTGAGGGCAAGCAACTGCCCGGAACGATGGGCATCCACGTCGATGATTTCGCTGAAGAAATGCGTACCCTGACCAAGGCGGTGCACGAAGCTGGGGGTAAAGTCTGTATCCAGCTCGTCCACGTCGGCGGCCAGACCGACAGCAAGAACGCGGGGCAACGTCCCCTGGCGCCGTCATCGATCAAAGTCGATCAGTTTCCCGAACAGCCTGATGAACTGTTCAAGGAAGAGATCGCCAGACTCGTCACTTCCTTCGCCGCCGGCGCCCACCGGGCCAAGGACTACGGTTTCGATGCCGTGCAGCTCCACAGTGCCCACGGCTACCTCATCAACCAGTTCCTCTCGCCGTTGACCAACCGGAGGACCGATGAATATGGCGGCCCCATCGAGAATCGCTGCCGCTTTCTGCTGGAGGTTTATCGCGCGGTGCGCCAGGCTGTAGGGACGGACTTCCCGGTCATGATCAAGCTAAATGGCTGTGACAACCTGGAAGGAGGACTCAGCGCCGAGGATGCACTCTTTACCGCCAAGGCGTTGGCCGCCGAGGGGATCGACGCCATTGAGGTAAGCGGTGGGACGCCGGCTTCCGGCAGCCAAAGCCCGGTGCGCACCAAGATCGACACCGTTGAGCAGGAAGGCTACAACCTGGCACTGGCCAAAGAGGTCAAAGCGAAGGTCGGTTGCCCGGTTTTCTCCGTTGGTGGCTTCAGAAGCCTCGACGTTGCGCAGCAGGCGCTTGCCAAGGGACTTGACGGTGTTGCCCTGTCCCGCCCCCTCATTTGGGAGCCGGATCTGCCGCAACGCTGGCAGAGCGGTGATGCCACTCGGGCAAAATGTATCTCCTGTAATTGCTGCTTCCGTCCGGGGCTCAAAGAGGGTGGCATTCGGTGTGTGGTTAAAGATTGATGCCCCAGCACACTCGTTTTTGATTGAGGTTTTAAAAAATAGCGAAAATGTCAAATAATACTTTGCATACGAGCACAACTTTAAAGGACGCGCTCTTCAGCCTGCCGCAGGGAATGCCGGTTGGGTCGAGTCATCTGAGAGAATTTGGCGTCTCGCGCCAGTTAGCGCACCATTATGTTCTAAGTGGCTGGCTGAAACACCTGGGAAGTGGCTATTACCTCCGATTGGGCGACAGTCTCACCAACACAGGGACGGTGGCGGCACTTCAGTCCAACGGGGTAAAGGTTCACATAGGTGGAAAGAGTGCCCTGACCCTTAAAGGGTTCACTCACTATCTGAGCATGGGTGGAGAGACGCTGACCCTTTACGGGGTTGGAGTCAGAAAGCTTCCAGAATGGCTTCAGGAGCAGTTCAAGGTCAGTCTGTCGAATTCCTCCCTGCTTGATGAGCCCGAAGAATTTGCGGAGAAATTCGGCCTCTCCCGCTTGAACAATGAAGTGCATGCTCCCTTTGTCTCCGAGCCGGAACGGGCAGTCCTCGAACTACTGGATCTCGTGCCGCAAAAGCAGACGCTTGAAGAAGCCCGCCAGATCATGGACGGGCTGCAATCACTACGGTCGAAGAAGCTGGAAGAGATGATGTCGCACTGCAAAAAAATCAAGGTCAAGCGGCTCTTCTGGCTAATGGCCGACGAGTTGCAATTACCGGCGATCAAGAAGCTAGATAGAGCCGCCATCGACTTCGGCGCAAAGGCTGATTACATCCTCCAAGGAGAAAAAATCCTAGTTCTGAGGAATCCGAATGGATAAACGCTATCGGGCGTAGCGCTCCTGCTCTACGCCACGCCATTGTTGCATGCGCAGGGATCGACAGGAATCGGCCTGTATCCTGATCAGCAGCAAATCGTGACTGGCGTGTGTATCGGTTGAGTGGTGTCTGTTTTTGTGAATTATAGTTTGCATTATTTCGTTTAAATACTGATAAGCGTTTCAGCGAGATTGATGAACTGCTGCGGGGATGACCACTGTAAAAATCTTTTCAGTGTAAAGTGTAAGACAAGTGTAAAGTGTAAGACAAGTGTAAAGTGTAAAATGTAAATGTAATTTCAGATGCGGCGACTGATATGCAGCGCTTGTCAACTGCGCGTACTTTGCTCCTTGTGGCCTTTCATGACACGATAAACGCTGGCAATGCCGATCCCTAGCCGTGAAGCTATTGCCTGCCTTGTCAGACCTTGGCCTGCGAGTTCAACAATTTCGGCCTGCCGCCGCCTTGCCGTCGGTGCCCGCCCTTTATAACGACCAGCCAGTTTGGCCCTCTCTATCCCATCCCTCTGCCGTTCGAGCATCAACTCGCGTTCAAATGTTGAGATTGCCGCCAGCATAGTTAGCATCAGGCGCCCGGTCGGCGTTGAGGTGTCGAGGCTGATATTCAATACCTTAAATGCGACATTTTTACGTTCGAGCGTTTCGACAATCTCCAGCAGGTGCTTGGTGCTCCGCGCAATCCGGTCAATCTTGGTGACAACGACGGAGTCGCCTTCTCGGACATAATCGAGTAGGGCGGTCAGTTCTGGTCGCCTGGAGTCTGCGCCGCTCGCCTTCTCTTTGTAGAGACGATCAACTCCATGTTGCTCAAGTAGATCGATCTGCGTGTCGAGATTCTGTTCGATGGTGCTGACACGCGCATAGCCGACAATTGCCATCAATAACCCCAGATAATATCAATAGGATATTAAACTATGCGATAGTAGCATATCAAAATAATTAAAACAACTCTATTGATAGTGGCATGCTGAAGTAACGACAGCTATCACATGAGCAAGACCTACTGAGATGGTTGTGCTTCTGGCAATAGCTAAGTCTGAGTCGAGCCGCATATGCTTCTCAATCTCGGATGGCGAATCATGGAATCGATAGCGTCCTATGTTGCCGATTTATAGTGATTTACCGGCGTTTATGAAGAAACGACAAAACAGGTAAAATTTGAAAATTATTGACAAATTCTGTTTTTTCTTTAAATTGCCAACAGTTTCTCCGAAATAGCAAACTCAGGGCGACCTGAAGGCGCAAAGCCACGGAACCCAAGAGGTTGGCCGGGCTGCCGAAGAGAGATGGGGGGTTGTGAGTGTGGAAACACACCCGCCATAGGTTTAGGCCATGGCGGGTATTTTGTTTGTAAAATACCAAACAGTGAGGAGACAAGATGATTTCAGAGGGTATAAAGTTTATAACGAGAAGCTTGTTGCTAATCGCCGTATTATCCTCGGTTATGGCAACTAAATCTTTGGCTGGCAGTAATTCAGAAAATAATGGGGAGAAATATAAGCCATCTAGCTCTAATCGTGGAGGTATTCATGATGATCGAGTAATGGCAACTTTAGAAAAAGATGAGAAAGGTTGGTTTCTTCAATCCATATCCAACTCAGGAGGAAATGTTGATCTTAATACTCGCCAATGGGTTGGGTCGACTGATGTAAAAAATTGTTTTAGAGGTTTTATCGGTCTTACTGAAGGTAGTTGCGTTGATGAAAATTTCGCTTCAGGGTATCCAGGCATAACTAATATCATACTTGTTCCTGTCGTGTGGCCTTTGGGTTTAATTTTCGAAATACCCTTAATTCTTTCTGGTAAATTCGTAGATGATTTAATTCTGCCTTTGTATATAGAAAGGAATTTCAGCTCTTCTAAGTTTAATGATGCTTTAGAACAAGCAATAAATAGAGACGGAGGAGCAAATCTGTATAATTCTGTACAAAATAACTACAAAAAAATCCTTTCTGAAGCTAGAGAAGCTGATTATAGGTTATCTGTAATGCGTGCTGGGGTAGTACAATATGAGCGAGAAATGCAGGAGCTTGCAGAAAGAAGTTTTAAGACTCGTATTGTTGACAAATCTGGGCTTTGGAGAGGCGGCAATACATCGACTGAACAAGGGGTCGCCGATTTTTTTCTAGAAAAACAAAACGTACCATTGCTTAATTACACGTATATTAATACGCAAACCCCTTGTCGTGATGCTTTAATGGCAACATTGTTTCCTGCTGAAAACATTAGAGATCTAGATTTAAAACTTACAAGCGCTTATCAGAATATTAAGGATATCGCTTCTGCTCAGGAGATCGATGCTGCTAACACGCGCGAATACATCGACAAGCGTAGTGCAACCTTTGAAGTGAAGGATAAAGGGCTATTGAAATCTATTTTTAAATCAAAGGGCATCAATGTTCATGTCAACCTTCCTGGGCAGATGCAAATTACATCGGGAGTCCCTGTAGCAGGATATCAAGGGGAGGTTGCTATAATCAGCAAGGACTTTAAAGGTATCGTTCCTTCGAATTATGACTACAGCAATAGTGAAATGTCTGTCGTCGTTAATGGAAGTACGATATATATTGAGAATAAAACAAACACATATATATCGATAGATGCACTAACCATGTATTACAATGATTCATCAATTACGATAGGAGGAGAGAGTTTGCGAGAGATTGCACCAGAAACGACCATTAACCTTACGACGAGTAGTTTTGCTCTCCCAGAAATGGCTACGAACTATTATGATATAACCCTAGATAAAGCCAAAAATACTAAGATTACGTATGGTTTTGCCTGTAAATACAGACGCAACGACCTTAACCAGGCTCGAAGTTTTATCGATAAAAAAGCATATAGACTTTATGACCTCCTAGAAAAAAGAAATTTATTGGCGGTGAACTTGGACTAATTGCGAAGGGAATCACCCGGAGACACTTTCAGAAGTGTCTCTCTTCGCATCCAACTTTGCCATTCCTGTTAGTGGTAATAACTTAGTCGACGCAGTTCAACTGCAATAATTCAGCAGACGCGACTTTCCTTTTGCTAAGTGAGTGGTCACACCCATTTTGGCGGGGTTGATGAGTAAACG
>CALMBF010000196.1 GCA_937860145.1 uncultured Geobacter sp. | reverse complement strand
CCCCCTCACCATCCTCGACGGCCTGCTGCGACTGCTGGGAAAGCTGGAGGGGAGCGCCGCCTGACCCCTCAGCGGACCAGTTCGTAGACCACGACCCCCTGGCTTTCAGGAGCCGTATAGACCATCCGGCGCGCCAGGCCGGGGAAGGTTTCCCCTCCGTCCAGCATCTCCACCCCACCCCGGGCCAGATCCAGCGGCGTCAACAGGAGTGCCAGCTGCGGCCGAAGCTGAGCAAGGTCACCGCTCACGATCAGGTAGCGGACCTTGTTCTGCCGGGCCGTCGTGAGGATCGTCCAGAAATCGGCCTGGGGGATGTCCACCCAGGGGTGGCCGGAGTAGAAGGCGATCCGGCCGGAACGGGTCATGATGACCGCACCGGCGGGGAGCTGCGTCTTGAGAATCCTCCCCAGCTGCTTGTGATCGTACCGGCCGCCATCCATGGCAAGGGTGTAGGGCTGGGGCTTGCCGTGGGGGAGCTGGTGGTAGGCGGCAGGGAGAAGGTACCCCAGGACCAGGAGCGCGCTCAGCCACCTGAACCCGGCCGGTCCGGGAGAGCGGGCCAGGAGCCTGCGCAGGCCGTCCTCGACCGACAACACCCCATGCCCGGCCAGGATGAGGAGAAAGGGGACGTAGGGGGCGATGTAGGCACCGCTGACCAGGAAAACCGCCAGCAGCACCGCCACCGGGGCAAGGGCCCCGGCGATGAAGGCCCTGACGTCGCCCCCCCGGGCATCCTTGCGGGGGACGACATAGCCCGCCAGGGCAAAGAGCACCAGGGGGAGGGGGAGGACATTGACCAGCTCGGTCGCGTTTTTCTTGATGATGAACGGGAAGTACCCGGGGTAGGTGCGGATCAGGTCGAGATAGCCGATCTTGGCGAATCCCGGCTCCCGCTGGAGGTCAAAGCGGTTCAGGTAGTAGCTGAGGCAGTCGGTCAGGGTGACGACGCTCTTCCCCGCCAGGGTCCAGATGCCCATGACCCGGTGCACCATGACCACATAGGGAAGGATCGCCACGGCAAACACGCCGAATGCCACCAGAAGCGGCACGAGGGGCGCCACCCGCCGCTCACGGTAGAGGGTGACCACCCCGAGGGCGGAGCAGATGACGAACAGGGAGATGAAGGCCTCCTGCCGGCTCAGGTAGGCCGCGGCCACGAACAGGCCGCTCCCCACCGCCGGCAGGAGCGTTTTCCGGGTGTGGGCCAGCCAGAGGAGATACAGGCCGCTCATCAGCAGGGTGAAATAGGTCGCATAGGCGAGCACCGTGCTGCTCTGTATGACGAATTCGGGCCAGACGATGACAACGGCCGCGGCGATGCAGCCCGCCCCCCTGCCGAACAGCTCCCTCCCCAGGAGGTAGACCGGGACGGGGAGCAGGCTCCCCATGACCAGGGAGACCGCCATGCCGGCGGTTTCATAGTCGGGGAACAGGAGGTGTGCCAGGCCGATGAGCAGGGGGTAGAACGGCGGGTAATGGATCGAGCCCGCGAAACTGAACCGTTCAAAGATCTGCCGGGAGATGGAGACGTAACTGGGGCCGTCGGCAGCGATCACCTGGTAGGGTTGGATGGCGGCATAGCGGAGCAGAAAGGCCGCCACCACGAAGAGGAGCAGGAGGAGGATCTCACCCCTCCCGGGGGCACGTCCCCCCCCTGACAGGGAACCGCCGTCCACGGAAGCCGAATTGTTCTCATTAAATTGCATGGTTAACCCTGACTACATCATCCTTAAAATTAGAAACTGTTGTATATCATGCCGCAATGCCATGGTCAATTTGCTTTCCTTCTGGTATGATCGCCCGGACATTTTTTTAACGGAGCCACTCGATGGAAAAACCGTCTCCCGAGGAGCGTATCGACTTCCTCTACGCCGAGATAGCCCGGCATAACCGCCTTTACTACGAGGAGGACCGGCCGGAAATATCCGATGCCGACTACGACGCCCTCTTCCGCGAACTGCAACGCCTGGAGGACAGCCACCCCGGTCTGGCCCGGCCCGACTCCCCCACCCTCCGGGTCGGCGGCAGGGCCCTGGACAGGTTCGCCCAGGTCGTGCACCGCATCCCCATGCTCTCCCTGGACAACGCCTTCGACGAAGCCGACATCGTCGACTTCGACAAGCGGATAAGAAAGGAGCTGGGATTGGGGGAGGCGGCGGAGATCGCCTACGTCTGCGAGCCGAAGATGGACGGCCTGGCGGTGGAACTGGTCTACGAGGAGGGGCTCCTGGTCCAGGGGTCGACCCGGGGCGACGGCGAAACCGGCGAGGACATCACCGCCAACCTGAAAACCGTCCGGGACATCCCCCTGCGCCTGGAACTGGACGCCCCCCCCCGCCTCCTGGAGGTCCGGGGGGAGATCTACCTCCCCCTGGAACCGTTCCGCCGCCTCAACGCCGAGCGGGAGGAGAAC
>CALMBF010000195.1 GCA_937860145.1 uncultured Geobacter sp. | reverse complement strand
CCGATGGCGGCCGCCATCGGTGCCGGGCTTCCCATCACGGAGGCTTCCGGCAACATGATCGTGGACATCGGCGGTGGCACTACCGAGGTGGCCGTCATCTCGCTGGCGGGCATTGTCTACACCAAGTCGGTGCGGGTCGGCGGCGACAAGATGGACGAGGCCATCGTCCAGTACATCAAGCGCAAGTACAACCTTCTCATCGGCGACCAGAAGGCAGAGGCCATCAAGATCGAACTGGGCGAGGCCTACCCCGGCAGCAGCGTACGGAGCATGGAGGTCAAGGGACGGGATCTCGTGTCAGGCATTCCCAAGACCCACGAGATCAATTCCGACGAGATCAGGGACGCGCTGTCGGAGCCGGTCAATGCCATCGTCGATGCGGTCAAGATCTGTCTCGAGCGGACCCCCCCCGAACTGGCTGCGGACATCGTGGACAAGGGGATCTTCCTTGCCGGGGGCGGAGCTCTCCTGCGCAATCTCGACATCCTGCTGCGCGAGGAGACCGGCCTGCCGGTATTCATCTCCGAGGATCCGCTTTCCTGCGTCGTTCTCGGTTCGGGAAAATCCCTCGACGAACTCAATCTCCTGCGTAGCGTGGCCGTCAGTTCGTAAGGCAAGGCAGCGTGACGTTTCTCGGGGCTGAAGGGGATTTCCTTTGGCCCTTTACTTTTATGAACAGAACCGTTTCATGATCAATCCCGTCGACATCGTCATCCCTGTCTGGAACCGTCCCGTCGAGACCCGTGCCTGTCTTGCCGCCCTGGTTGAGAACTCGCCGGAAGCCAGGCTCATCATGGTCAATTACGGCAGCGAGAGGGAAACGGAACGGATTCTGGACGAGTTTGCCGATGCGCTGGATGACCGGGCGATGCTGGTTTCGACGGAGCGGAACGTCGGACGGGTCGCCGCGCTCAACCACGGTATCCGGCTCTCCTCAGCCCCCCTGGTGGTCATCGTGCAGGATGACGTGACGGTGAGGGGTAACTGGCTTGACGTGCTGGTTGAGACGATGACGTCACACCAGGACATCGGCCTGGCCATCCCCTCTGCCGGTGCGGGCAAACACCGGCCCTCTTCCGGAACCGCGCAGTTTTGCGAAGTGGATCACGGCTCGTTGGGGGTCATGATGCTGCGTCGCGGCCTCTACGAAGCAATCGGCGGCCTGGATGAACATATGGACGGTGGGCTCTGGTGTCTCCGGGACTATTCCCGGCGGGCGGAGCGCGCGGGTTTCCGCACTGTCCGTGTCACCGGCTGCGCCCTTGCTTACGGCGAACCGCAACAGCTCGGCTCGATTCCCCGGCGCGAAGAACGTATCCGCAACGGCGAGCTGATGTATCGGCAGAGATGGGGCGGTCAGCACCATTTCTGTTTCGGGCTCGCCGGTCCGGAAGCCGAGTCGGCCCTGGAAGAGCTTGTGCCGGGTCTCCGTGCTGCTGCCCGGCAGGGGAACATTATCACCATCCTGGCTGACAGGGGCATTGCCAGAAAATTTTCTGACAACGGTTACCCTCTGCGCCACGCAAACATATCTGTCGAGACGCTGCCCCCTTTATTCACCGGCCGTGCCATGAAAAAAAAGCTGGCCAGCCTGGCGGGCGCTTCTCCGGACATGGTAAGCGTGGTCATAGCCCGTGATGTGGACACCGATCCTTCTTGTACGTCACTGCACTCGTTCCTCGGGATGATAGATGAGTGCCGCCGTGCATATTACGCCGAAAAGGGAGCTACGGATGCAGTCAACAGTCGATGCGATCAGATCGCAACTTGCGGAGCAGAGATCTCTCCTTGAACGGATGGAGAGTGAGCTTGCGGGGGGTATTGCAGAAGCTGTCAACATGCTCGTGGCAGGCTTTTCCAGCGGGAACAAGCTGCTCGTCATGGGGAACGGCGGCTCGGCAGCCGACGCCCAGCACTTTGCCGCCGAGATGGTGGGGCGTTTCATGCTGGAGCGACGTGCCCTCCCCGCGATTGCCCTGACGACGGACACCTCGGCACTCACCGCCATCGGCAACGATTACGGTTTTGACACCATCTTTTCCCGCCAGGTGGAAGCTCTTGCCCATCCGGGCGATGTGGTGGTCGGGATCTCCACAAGCGGCAACTCGACCAACATTGCCCTGGCCCTGCAGGAGGCGCGCCGGCTCGGCTGCCGTACCATCGGACTCCTCGGCAAGGGGGGCGGGTCGATCCGGGAGTTGGTCGACCTCCCCCTGGTCATCCCGAGTGCCACGACACCGCGCATTCAGGAGGGGCATATAACCGTCATTCACATCCTCTGCGATCTGCTGGAGCAGGCTCTTTTCGCCGGCACCGTGGCCCGGTAGATGCGGCGCGCGGTGTTTCTCGACAGGGATGGGACGATCAACGAGGAGAAGGATTACCTCTGGCGGGTCGAGGAGTTCACGTTCATCGACGGTGCTGTCGAAGCCATCAGGCTGTTGAAGGATGCCGGCTACCTGGTGGTCGTGGTGACCAACCAGTCCGGAATCGGTCGCGGGTATTACGGAGAGGCGGACCTCGAGCGTCTCCACAGCCATATGCAGTCCGAACTGGAGAGGGTGGGGGCGGCCGTCGATGACTACTATTTCTGCCCCCATCATCCGCACCATGGCGTCGGGAGTTATGCAGTGGAGTGCTCCTGCCGCAAGCCCCTTCCGGGCATGGTGCTGCAGGCGGTCCGTGAGCTGGACATAGACGTCGCCTCCTCATGGATGGTCGGCGACAAGAAGGCCGACATGGAAGCGGGTCGCGCCGCCGGGTGCCGGACCATCATGGTAAGGACCGGTTACGGTGCGGCCGAGGCCGACGGGCTTCCCCCGGGGGTGCCCGTGGTGGCTGATCTGCTGGCAGCGGCAACGATGATACTCTCCCAGGATAAATCTGCAGGTGCTCAATAAAACGTACAGGATAAGTGCAATGTCTATCAAAAAAGGTATCCTCCTGGCCGGCGGGGCGGGAAGCCGGCTCTACCCCCTTACGCTGGTTGCCAGCAAGCAGCTGCAGCCGGTCTACGACAAGCCGATGATCTACTATCCGCTCTCGACCCTGATGATGGCCGGCATCAACGATATTCTGATCATCTCGACCCCCCATGACGTCCCTCGGTTCGAGTCGCTTCTTGGGGACGGTTCACGCTGGGGTATCAGGCTCAGCTACAAGGTCCAGCCGGAACCGAAGGGGATCGCCCAGGCGTTTCTCATCGGTGAGGAGTTCATCGGCCAGGACCCGGTCTGCCTGATCCTGGGGGATAACATTTTTTACGGCAAGATGGGGCTCGATCGTCTTGCCAGTGAGTTTACCTCCGGAGCGAGGATCTTCGGCTATTACGTCAACGATCCCGAGCGGTACGGCGTGGTGGAGTTCGACGGTGACGGGCGGGCCATCGGCATCGAGGAGAAACCGGCGGAGCCCAAATCCAATTTTGCCGTGCCCGGTCTCTACCTCTACGACAACAGCGTGGTCGATATAGCCAGGAACAGCACACCTTCCCCCCGCGGCGAGCTGGAGATAACCGATGTCAACAGGGAGTACCTGCGGCGCGGCCAATTGATGGTCGAAAAGCTCGGTCGCGGCATCGCCTGGCTCGATACGGGGACCCACCAGAGCCTGCTCGAGGCAAGTCATTTCATCGGCACCCTGGAAGCCCGGCAGGGACTGAAGATTGCATGCCTGGAGGAAGTCGCGCTCCGCATGGGGTACATCGATTGTGAAAAAATGGCGCAGGTGATCGCCGATACGCCGAAATCAAGTTACCGGGAGTATCTTGTCAGGGTATACAATGAAGCCGGACTCTGCGGAGTCACCGGGAGGATGTCATGAGTGATACGGTACAGTATGTGAGAGGTCGGATTCACGACGTGGTGGTCAAGCCGTTGACCAAGTTTCTCGACGAGCGGGGATGGCTGGCGGAGATGTTTCGTCACGACGAACTCCCTCAGGAGATCCTGCCGGCCATGGCCTACATCTCCATGACCCGCCCGGGGGTGGCCCGGGGACCCCACGAGCACGTGAGCCAGACCGACTACTTCTGCTTCATCGGTCCTGCAAATTTCAAGGTCTATCTCTGGGATGCCAGGAAGGATTCTCCCACCTACGGCGTCAAGCAGTTCCTTTTCTGCGGCGTCGACAGCCCCATGGCGGTGATCGTGCCGCCGGGGGTGGTTCATGCCTACAAGAATGTCAGCTCGGAGAACGGCATCGTCTTCAATGCGCCGGACAAGCTCTATGCCGGTGAAGGGAAAAAGGAGCCGGTTGACGAGGTCCGCCACGAGGAAGTCGAGGATTCACCCTTCGTCCTTGAGTAGGTGACGCAGGCCTCACGCCGCTGACAGGATATCATCCGTCTGGATCAGATTCATGTGGGAACTTCTCAAAAAACAGAAACTGCTTCTTCTCGCCGCCATAGCGATCTTTGTCGCCATCTTCATCTATTCCATGAATCTCAGAAACAGGGATCATGCCAATTTCTTCGAGCGGATGGTGATAACCATGACCGCCCCGGTCATGGGGGTCATTGCCAATGTCAACAGGGAGGTGCAGACGGTCTGGACCGACTACATCGCCATTGTCGGGGCCCAGAAGGAGAACAGGGAACTGCGGGAGGCGGTCAAGGTCATGAACCGCAGGGTACTCGACAGCCAGGAGGCGATCATCGCCAATGACCGCCTCCGGAAACTGCTCGATCTCAAGTCGTCCCAGAAGATTTCCTCCGTGGCTGCCAATGTCATCGGCGAGGAGAGCGCCCCCTGGTACAGGACGATCGTCATAGACCGCGGAGGCGTGGACGGTCTCGAAGAGGGGATGCCAGTGGTGTCCACAAGCGGCATCGTCGGCCGTCTCGTCAAGGTCTCCCCCAACAGTTCACGGGTGCTGCTCCTTACCGACCATGCGAGCTCCATCGCGGCCATGATACAGAGATCCCGGGCCCGGGGGGTCGTCAAGGGGAAAGGGGGGGGGACCTGCTCCCTCGAATTCGCCCTGCGCGAAGAGGATGTCAAGGTGGGTGATGCGGTCATCACCTCGGGCATAGGGGGCATCTTCCCGAAGGGGATTGCCATCGGAGAGGTCTCCATGGTGCGGAAGGGGGAGTACGGCATGTTCCAGGCCGTCGACATCCGCCCGGCAGTCAATATCTCGCGACTCGAAGAGGTCCTGGTGCTCCTGCACCGGCCGGAATAAAAAAAGCCCGCGCAACGCGGGCTTTTTTTTATTCAGAACTGGGGAGACTACCTGACGCTGTCTTCAGGGTAGGCACCGATGTGGTGGATGGTCAGGTCCGGTCCGGCGAACTCCTCATCTTCATTGAGCCTGATGCCGACGGTCTTGTGCAGTAAACCGTAGACAAGGAAGCCGCTGGCAAGGGCCGTGACGATTGCCGCCAGCGTGCCGCCGACCTGGGAGATGAACGACACGCCGCCGATTCCACCGAGCCACTTCTGGCCGAATATACCCGCCGCGATACCTCCCCATGAACCGATGACGCCATGGAGGGGCCAGACGCCGAGAACGTCGTCGATCCTCAGTTTCTCCTGCTCGATATGAAAGCCGTAGACAAAGATGACCGCTGCGATGCCGCCCGTTACAAAGGCCGCCAGGGGGTGCATGATGTCGCTGCCGGCACAGACCGCAATAAGGCCGGCCAGGGCGCCGTTGTGGATGAAGCCGGGGTCGTTCTTGCCGGCAATCAGGGCCGCGACGACGCCGCCGACCATGGCCAGAAGGGAGTTGACCGCCACCAGACCGGAAATCTTGTCAATGTGGCCTGCGCTCATGACGTTAAAGCCGAACCACCCGACGGCGAGGATCCACGAGCCGAGGGCGAGGAAGGGGATGTTGCTGACCGGGATCGGGTTCGAGCGCGTTTTCGAGTAGCGACCCATGCGCGGGCCGAGAATCAGGACGGCGGGAAGAGCCAGCCAGCCGCCGAGGGAATGGACGACCACCGAACCTGCATAGTCGTGGAACTCGGCACCTCCCAGGCTCTTGAAGATGTCCTGGAGGAGGGACGCGTTCTTCCCCCAGATGAGGGATTCGAAGAGCGGGTAGGTCAGCCCGGCGAAGATCGCTCCGGCGATCACCTGGGGCCAGAATTTGGCCCGCTCGGCGATCCCCCCCGAAATGATGGCCGGGATGCAGGCTGCAAAGCAGAGGAGAAAGAAGTAGTGGACCAGGTCATACCCCTGGCTTTCGGCAACGAGCTGATCCGCTGGTTTGAGGAAGGAGATGCCGTAGGCAAGGGGAAATCCGATGAGGAAGTAGACGACCGTGGATACCGCCCAGTCGGTGAGAATCTTGACAAAGGCGTTCACCTGGCTTTTCTTGCGGACCGTTCCCACTTCGAGAAAAGCGAAACCGGCGTGCATTGCAAAGACCATGGCAGCGCCGAGCATGAGAAAAAGAACGTCGGTGCTGGCCCGCAGCGTCGCAAGGGATGAAACCTGTTCCATACATTACCCCCGTTGGTAATAGTCTGTTCACCATTCATTGTGAACAGCATCATCTCCAGCAACAATTCTGCCAAAACGTAATTGCCTGAAATGACGTGATTAATGAGTGTGGCGCGGCGTAACCCCCGCCCGGGTTTGATTATTTATTGGGCATGGGTGGTTAACAGTTGTGCGTTCGTCGGCTGAAATGCAGGTGGATTTTTTCGCTGGCGCTGTCTATAGTCTCGGGGTGGAGAGAGGGGGTGTCATGGCGACACGAGTCAGAATATTACCCGAGCAGCTGACCAACAAGATTGCAGCGGGTGAGGTGGTGGAACGTCCCGCATCGGTCGTCAAGGAGCTGGTGGAGAATGCCCTCGATGCCGGCGGAACCGATATCACCGTTGAAATAGAGGATGGGGGCAAGCGCCTTATCAGGGTGACTGACAATGGCAGCGGCATGTCCAGGGAGGATGCGCTCCTCTCCATGGAGAGGCATGCCACCAGCAAGATACTGACTGATGCCGACCTGTTCAACCTGCATACCCTCGGCTTCAGGGGGGAAGCGCTCCCTTCGGTCGCCTCCGTATCCCGTTTTGTCTTGGCAAGCCGGGAGCGGGGAGCCCTCGAGGGGACGGAAATTTACGCCGAGGGGGGGCGCATCCGCGAGGTCAAGGCCTGCGGCATGGCGGAAGGGACCGTTGTCGCGGTGCGGAACCTGTTTTTCAATACGCCGGCCAGGCTCAAGTTCATGAAAAGCAGGGAGACGGAGTCGGGGCATGTGGGCGAGTTTCTCAATCGGCTGGCCCTTTCCCGCCCCGATGTCCGTTTTACCTATCTCTGCGACGGCAAGACCGTTTTCAAGCTTCTCCCCGGAGAGATGGGGGACCGTGCAGCGGAGATCCTCGGCAGATCAGCCTCTGCGGAACTTTACCCCCTGGAGATGGACGACAACGGCGTCGTGCTCAGGGGGCTCCTGGGGAGCCCGGCGGTGAGCCGCTCAGCGGCGTCCCACCTGTATACGTACATTAACGGCCGCTACATCAGGGACAAGGTCGTCCAGCATGCGCTCCTCCAGGGGTACCGTAACGTCCTGGAGCGCGGACGATATCCCGTGCTGGTGCTGTTCATCACCGTCCCGGCGGAAGAGGTGGATGTCAATGTGCACCCGACCAAACACGAGGTCCGGTTTCGCGAACAGGCCAGGATCCACGCCGTTATCCAGAACGGGGTCGAACAGGTGCTGCGTGGCGCGCCATGGCTCCGGAAGGGGGAAGGGCTGCTCCCCAGGACGCCGCCGTCAGCACCCGGCACCGTCTCCCTCACCAGGGTCGACGAGGTCAAGGAGTCGCTCCTGCGGTATGCGGTCCGTCAGGATCACCTCCCCCTGGAGCGCGCATCGTTTCCACCCTCCCGGAACGAGCGGCCTCCCGTTGTCGCTCCCCCCATTGACCCCCCGGCAGAGGTGGCTGAAACCGCCTCCCCCCGTGCCGGTGGGTATTATTCCTCGCTCCAGGTGATCGGCCAGTTCCGCGGTGCCTACATAGTCTGTCAGGACGGTTCGGACCTGGTGCTCATCGACCAGCACGCGGCCCATGAGCGGGTGGTCTTCCAGGAGCTGAAACGGTCCCGCGAGGGGGGCCGCCTCGCGGGGCAGAGTCTCCTCTTCCCCGAGACCATCGAGATCTCCCCGGCAGAGTCGTCGGCTGTCAGGGAGCATGGTGACGAGCTGGAGAAACTGGCCTTCGAGCTGGAGCATTTCGGCGGCATGACCTGGCTCTTGAAGGGGGTGCCGCAGCTGCTGGCTGATTTCGATTACAAGCAGGCGTTACGTGATACCCTGGAGGAGTTCTGCTCCCTGGGGAGGAGCGGGGTCTCCGCCGAGATCATCGACGACATCCTGGCGACCATTGCCTGCCATTCCGTCGTACGCGGACAGCGGCATCTGTCGGCTCCGGAGATCCAGCAGCTCCTCCAGCGAATGGATGAGACTGATTTTGCCGCACACTGTCCCCACGGTCGCCCGGTGATCGCCAGGGTCACCCACCGTGAGATAGAGAAGATGTTCAGGCGGACGTGAGCGGGACGGGTCAGTTCGCCCTACAGGTGAAGGGTGGCGGTGGAGCAGATCCGCGGCCGGCATGGTAAAAAATCATGGAAGGCTCTTTTCTTTGGGAAAGGGCCTTCTTTTTTTCAACATTGTGTTAAAATTGCCTAAGTGGAAAAAGTCCGCCCTACGGCATGCCTGAGTTCATGCGCAGACGGGTCCGTAGCACCTTGAAGTCATGCCCTCGGTGTCGCACGATCGGTGTGCGGAGGATGCGAGACGGCAGGTTGTCACCCTGTCCGCCGTGTGGCTCGCGGGGGATCAGGAGTATTCGTGATGGAGACTGACGTCAAGATGGAGAACAGCGCCACACACACCGCACTTCCCGCTCACAGCAATGAAGACTATCGCAGGATGCTGGATGACAGCCCGGTCTTTTTCTCCGCGTTTCTCCCCGACGGGACCCTGACGTTTGTCAACGAGTTGCTTGCCAGGACAACGGGCAGGCGCATGGATGAGCTCATCGGCATGCGCTTCTACGACATGTTGCCCCGGGACGAGGCCGAGAAGTTTCGCGAGCGCTTGCAGCGGCTCTCCCCAGATAATCCGACGGACACCCATGACCAGCTCTACACCATGCCTGACGGGAGCAAGCGATGGCAGCAATGGACCAACCGGGCTTTTTTCGATGAGCACGGCAGGCCGGTCCGCTACCAGGCCGTGGGGCAGGATATCACCGAGCACAAACGTTTCGAAGAGAGTGTTCTGCACCTGTCGACATTTCCCGAGTTGAATCCAAACCCGGTCATTGAGATGAACCGGGATGGCGATGTCACGTATTTCAATCCGTCAGCCCTGAAAGTCATGGAGAGCATCGGCAAGGGGAAGACCTGCATCTCGGCGTTCTTCCCGGAGGATCTGCACGCGCTCCTGGCAGAGTGGGACGGCAAGGGGGAAAAACTCTACTTCCGGGAAGTGGTTGTGATGGACAGGGTGTTTGCGGAAACGATCCATCTGGTGCCCGTGGTCGGGGTGGCACGAATCGATGCCATCGATATCACCTGGCAGAAGGATATCGAGCGGCAGCTGAAAATAAGCGAGGAGAACTATCGCAACTTCGCAAATCTTACGTCTGACTCTATTCATAAATGTTCCCGGACCGGCACCGATCCTTTTCGCATCCAGTGGATCGGCGGTTCGGTAGGCTTCATCTCGGGATACAGCATCGAGGAGATCTCCGAGGCGGGGTGCTTCCTCCCCTTCGTCCACAGCGAAGACAGGCAGCATGTGGCCGACGAACTCATCAGGATGGTCCCGGGCGACATCAAGATCATCGAGTTCAGGCTGGTCACCAAGAGGGGCGACATTCGCTGGATAGCTGAGAAATGCCTCTGCGAGAAAGGCCAGCATGACGGGGAGCTGGTGCTGTTCGGCTCCATCCGGGACATTACCGAGCGCAAGGAGATGGAAGAGACGCTGCGGCTCACCTTTGCCGAGTTGAAGCGCCATGATACCTGGATGGTCATGCTGAACCAGATGAACGATCTGCTCATCTCCGCCGAAAGCCGCGAGGAAGCATACGCCATTATCAGCAACAGCGCCGAGATGCTGTTTGCACCCTACAGCGGCGGGTTGGCGATCTACTCAGAAAAGACGTCCGAATTCGAGGTCGTGGTCTGCTGGGGGGATGAGGTCGGCATGAACCTGACGTTTCCGCTGAACGACTGCTGGGCACTGCGTCGGCGGGCCCCCCACAAAATAGACGACCCCTCCCACTACCTGGGGTGCAAGCTCTACCAGGGCCGGGGAGAGCACCCCCATTTCTGCATGCCCCTGATGGCCCGGGGGAACATCCTCGGCCTCCTGCAGATCATCTCTTCCGAAAGCGTGCCCACGAAACAATTCGACGAGATGTACAATCTTGCCATGACCATGAGCGAATCGATCACGCTGGCCCTGTCCAACCTGCTGCTACGCGAGGCCCTGCGGGAGGAGGCGATCCACGACCCTCTCACCGGGCTCTTCAATCGCCGTTACCTGGAGGAAACGCTGTCCCTCGAACTGCTGAATCACCAGCGTACCAAGGAGCCCCTTACCGTTGCCATGCTGGACCTCGACCACTTCAAGTCGTTCAACGACGAATACGGCCATGAAGCTGGCGACATCGTGTTGAAAGAGATCGGCAACCTTCTCCGCCGCTCCCTGCGTGGCGGCGACATCGCCTGCCGCTACGGCGGGGAAGAGCTGACGGTCATCCTCTCCGGCTCGACCGTCGAGAACGCCCTGCCACGCCTCGACAACATCCGGCAGATGATCATGCACCTCTGCCTCTACTGCCGCAACAAGGAGTTGCCGCCCGTTACCGTCTCCATCGGCATGTCCGAGGCGAGGCCGAACGAAACGGACGTGGCCAACCTGTTGCGTAGGGCAGATACCGCCCTGTACCAGGCCAAGCAGGGGGGACGGAACAAGATTGTCGTCTCGGGCTCGCCCCTCTGACGGGGGCGATCGTGCCTCGCCGTTCCCTCATGGGGTACGATGCATGGTTCCACCGACATCCGGCCATGCCCCCCGTACGACGAACCATCAGTCTGAAAACGTGACCATAGGGTGAATCCATGAAGCAGGTTCTCATCGCAAGTGCATCCAAGGTGTTTCTGAAAAGGAACTCGAATCTTCTGCGGGGGAGGGGCTTCCAGCTCTTCACGACAACCAACGGTGCCGATGCCCTCAAGATGCATGACGAGTATGGCTTTGACCTGATCCTGGCGGATCTGAGACTGGATGACATGAGCGGGTGCACCCTCTGTACCCTGGTCCACAAGAATGAGACGACGCACCATACCCCCATCATACTCATCTGTCATAACCTCTCGGGGAGCATAGAGAGAATCGAGCAGAGTTGCGCAAGTGCCATGCTGTTGAAACCGGTAGATCCCATAAAGCTCCTGGAGACGGTCGGCAGTTTCATCGACACGCACATCGGGAGGAGCAAGCGGGTCGTGCTGAAGGTCAAGGTCACAAGCAAAAAGTCGGACCTGGAATTCTTGTGTACCTCCCATGACATAAGTAATTCCGGGATGCTTCTGGAAACCGAATATCACCTTGCCCTGGGTAGCCGGATTGTCTGCCACTTCACCCTTCCCGGTTCTGCCCGGATCGAAACGGAAGGGGAGGTCATCCGTTTCATGACGACGGTCGAATGCGAGAACCTCTACGGTATCAAGTTCATCGGTCTTTCTATGGCGCACCGTGCCGCAATAGACGGCTATGTCGCTTCCATCGATGGCCCCGTGTCGTTTATAGGGAAGTAACACGCCCGTTTGAACATCCCGGTACGAGTCACTTTCTGGAAGGGAACAACGATGAGGATTATCTGTACCCTGTTGATCTGCGCGCTGGGGGCATGCCCTGCCGGTGCCGCGGAGAAGAGGCACAAGCCGAAATCGGCACCCAAAACAGCTACCGGGGAGATATTGAAACCCCACCCCCCGTTTGCCTGGGGAGACACTGTCGTCGAGGCAGTCGCGAAACTGTGTGCCATGCAACCGCTGCCCGCCAGGAAAAGCTTCGGCACGAAAGCCATCGGCTGCGACTCGCCTGTCGACCTGGATGTGACAGCTGATGTGCCCTTGTACATCTTCGGGCCGGAACAGAACGTCAGCCTGCTGAACTATAAGGGGATCGGGATCCAGGTCGGGACGGGGCTCAACTTGACATATTCTCCGGTTCTGATTCATGATGTGGCGTATGAAGCGACGTTGCAGTTCAATTCCGTTTCGGAAGGCCATGGCGCCTATCTGTACGATACCAGGAAAGATTCCTTGCCGTGGATGCTGCAAAAAGGGACCGTCATCTACCTGCCGGTGGTGCTGACCTCCCTCCGGCTGACCCCCCTCCGCAAGGAGGGGACGGCACCCGACTTCAGACCCGTCATGGACGAGTTCAAGAGCAGGTATGGAAGAGCGTTTGTCAGGGGATCCAGCAACGACAAGTATGTTTTCTACCGGAACGGAACCTGGCTCCATGTCTATGACGATGGTGACATTTTCTACGACGGCGAGACCTATCTGAAGAGTGCTCTGTCGGCATATGACAGGTATGACACCCGGCAGGTGGAGCCTGGCGGCGTGCGGTAACCTCCGCCGGTATTACGAGGTGATCCATGAAAAGAACTGCCCTGGTACTGATGGCAACCGTTGCCGCCGTGCTGTCCCATGAACCCCCGGCGTGGTACGTGGGTGACGAGCGGTGCCCCCCTCCCAAGGACGACGGCACCTACTCGGCCCCCTACAACGCCCTTGACCACCCCAACGACTATCCAACGTTCAACGGGGCCGACAAGCCGGGCTGGTCATGTTCCTACCAGAGGGGTGACGGGGTGATCGTCCAGTTCGGCGATTCCCGTACGCCCCAGCAGAAGTGGCTGGACCTGTGGAGGGGAGCTGCTCTCCGTGACTAGGTAGACCGTGGATGCCGGGGCGTCGGCGGCCCCGCCTGTCGGGTCAAAGGCGTCTCTTCCCGCCTCCTCTCGTTTCCGGGTCCCTTGCCGGTCACGACAAGGGTTTCCTGCCGGCACGATTTCTGCTAGTTTGTTTTTTCCCGCCACGAAATCCCTTTATGCGGAGAAACAGATGGACGTGATGATGGGGAGGGGTACCGACCTCCCTGCTGTGCCCCAGTCCGCGACCCGGGCGGACATCCCCCAATTGAGCGAGTTGCTGACCCTGCTGTTCACCCAGGAGGCTGATTTCCGGCCCGACCCGGAGAAGCAGTGCGCTGGGTTGCAGCGCATCATCGCCGATCCCGGGATCGGGGATATCCTGGTCCTGAAGCGGGGGAGCGAGGTCGTCGCCATGGTCAACCTCCTCTACACCGTCAGTACCGCCCTGGGCGAGTCCGTGGCGATCCTGGAGGACATGGTCGTTCACCCCGACTACCGGCGCGGGGGGGCCGGCTCGCGCCTGTTGCGCGGCGCGATCGAGCACTGCAGGGAGAAGGGGTGCCGCCGGATTACCCTGCTCACCGACCACGACAACTCCGGCGCCATCCGCTTCTATGAGCGCCATGGCTTCACCCGGTCGTCAATGGTCCCCCTTCGTCTGGCTCTGTAGCCGGTCACTCTCCGGCCCGTCCCCTCGCTACCTGAAAGGATATCCAATGCTCGTCCAAGCGGTCATCTGGATGCTGCTGGCCCTGATTTTTTATACCTGGGCCGTTTTCAGCGGCCGTCGCCAGGGGTTACACCTCAAGCACCTGATCATTTTCGGCATCGGGCTGGTGTGCGATTTCTTCGGAACCCACCAGATGAACCTGTTCGCGGCAGCCTACGGAAAAGCACCCGCGTGGCACAATGTTTCCGGCATCGCTTCGCTCTCCGGCATGGCATTTCATTTCCTGCTGGCGCTGATCGCCTCCCTGACCAGGAGGGCCGAGGCGGTCAACCTGGTGTTCCATCGCGTCAGCATGACCATTTACAGCTGCTGGCTGGTAGCCTTCTGCAGCGGGGCGGTATCGGGTATGATGAGGATGAAGTCGTGAAAAACGGGGGAGATATGGGTGAACCTGCGCTGAAATGCCGCTGCGCCTGGGCGGGAAGCGATCCGCTATACGTCAGCTACCATGACGAGGAGTGGGGGGTGCCCGTACATGACGACCGTCTCCTGTTCGAGTTCCTCGTTCTGGAGGGGGCGCAGGCAGGTCTCTCCTGGATCACCATCCTGAAGAAGCGGGAAGCCTACCGCCGGGCATTCCACGGTTTTGACCCAACGGTGGTCGCATCCTTCGACGAGGAGACGATCGCCCGGCTGCTCACCGACACGGGCATCGTGCGCAACAGGCTTAAAATTCGGGCAGCGGTGCTCAATGCCCGGGCATTTCTGGAGGTGCAGCGCGAGTTCGGCAGCTTCGATTCCTACATCTGGGGCTTTGTTGGCGGCAGGCCGATCCGTAACAGCTGGTCGTCCCTGAAGGATGTCCCCGCCACCTCCAAGGAGTCCGACAGCATGAGCAGGGAGCTGAAAAAACGGGGGTTCACGTTTGTCGGTTCGACGATCTGCTATGCCTTCATGCAGGCGGTCGGGATGGTGAATGACCATGTGACCGACTGTTTCCGCTGGCGGGAGCTCTCCTGAGCCGGGCATCCTCCGGCCGCGATGGTGCGCCGGAGCGACTCAGGAGCTTTCACCCCGTTCCTTCACGATCTCCATGAAACGCCGCAGTATCCCGGTCCCCGCCGGCGTGGGGACCACCTTCCGCTCCAGCGCTGCCGGGTCCTGCCCCTCGCCGGACAGCAGTCCGGCACACTCCCTGATGTATCCCTTCATCGCCTGTTCACCGAATTCGGGATGGAACTGGACCCCCCAGGCGCAGCTGCCGACCCGGTAGGCCTGGTGCGGTTCCCGCTCGCTCCAGGCAAGCCGCACCGCGTCCGGGGGGAGGCGGACAACCGACTGGGTATGACAGAGATGGGCTCCGATGGCAGGGGTAAAACTCCCGAGGAGGGGATCGTCGGCGGCATGGGGCAGGAGATTGACCCGGTGGGAGCCGAACTCCCTTCCGTGGGGGTTGTCCGCCACGTCTCCCCCCATGGCTCGAGCCAGGAGCTGGTGCCCGTAGCAGATCCCCAGGAGGGGTATCCCCCGGGCGACGACATCGGGAAGCCAGGCTGCGATCCGTTCGCTCCATGCCAGATTGTCCGTCACCATCGAGTGGGAACCGGTGAGGATGACACCTTCCAGTGTGTCGAGTCGGGGGAGGGGGGCGGCGCTGCGGGGATCGACTACCTCCATGGGCAGGCCGAGGTCGGCCAGGGGGGAGCGTATCCACTCATCGAAGTCCCCCAGTTCGTGAGCAAGGGAGGGGATGGTACTGCCGAGTTTCAGGATGACGGTTGTTTTCATTGCACCTGCCCCGAAGTTTTTTCCGGAAGAGTTGCAACAGACGTACCATGAACTACAATCGTCCGGTCTGGCGGAGCGCTTCGTACAGGACGATGCCGGCGGCCGTCGACAGGTTGAGACTGCGCACCTTGCCGAAGATGGGGATGCGGATGCTGGTTTCGGGATTGTCGTCGATGAGCTGCTCGGGGAGCCCCTCGGTCTCCTTGCCGAAGACCAGGAAGTCACCGGAACGGAAGGTAAAGCGTGCGTGGCTGGTGAGGGCCTTTTTGCTGGTGTAGACAAGTCGTGCGGAGGGATATCTCTGCCGCAGGGCGGCCAGGTCGGGCCAGTAGTGGATCTCCACCTCGCTCCAGTAGTCGAGTCCGGCGCGCTTGAGTTGGCGGTCGTCGGTGGAGAACCCGAGTTTCCCCACCAGGTGGAGCACGGTACAGGTCGCGCCGCAGAGGCGGGCGATGTTGCCGGTATTGGGTGGAATCTCCGGTTCGATCAGGACTACGTGGAACGGTTCGGTATACATCATTCGTTCTCCAGCCGGTCTTGCAATTTTCGCAGCAGGGGTCTATTATACTTTTTTTCGTTTTTCATGCACTTGAAATTACGCATAAACAGCGCCGCATCAGGCCACGTTCCCGCTCCGGCCGGCGCCTGTCGTGCATTATCTGACAAGGAGACAATATGAAAGTTCTCGTAACCGATGAGGTGGCTAGCGAAGGTTTGGCTCTTCTCGAGCAGGATCCGCGGATCGAGATGGACGTGAAGCTCGGCCTCTCCAAGGAAGAGCTCCTGGCAACCATAGGCGACTACGAAGTACTCATCACCCGCAGCGGCACCACGGTCGACAAGAACCTGCTCGATGCGGCCACCAAGCTCAAGCTGGTGGCCCGGGCCGGGGTCGGCATCGACAACGTGGACGTGGATTATGCCAGCAGCAGGGGGGTCATCGTCGTCAATGCCCCCTTCGGCAACACCAACAGTGCTGCCGAGCACACCATGGCCCTTCTGCTCTCCGTCTGCCGCAATGTCCCCAAGGCCAATGCAAGCCTCAAGAGCGGCGAATGGAAACGCGCTCCCTTCACCGGTGTGGAGCTGAAGGGTAAGACCGCGGGGGTCATCGGCCTGGGCAAGGTCGGCGGCCGGGTGGCGACCCGCCTCAAGGCCTTTGAATGCGAAGTACTCGCCTGCGATCCGTACATCGCCGTGAAACGGGCCCACGACCTGGGGGTCAAGCTGGTCTCCCATGACGAGATCTACAAGAACTGCGACATCATCACCGTGCATACGCCCCTCAACGACGAAACCCGCAACATGATCGGCGAGCGCGAGTTCGCCATGATGCAGGACGGGGTCATCGTTCTCAATGTGGCCCGCGGCGGCGTCATCAACGAAGAGGCCCTGCTGGCCAACCTGAAGAGCGGCAAGATCTCCCTTTCCGCCATCGATGTCTACAGTGCGGAACCGCCGAAAAGCGATATCCTGAAAGAGCTGATCGCCCAGGAGCGGCTGGTGGTCACCCCTCACCTGGGGGCCAACACCTTCGAAGCCCAGGTCAACGTGGCAGTGGATGTTTCCCGGGAGATACTCAACTACCTGGACGAGCAGCCCCTGGAAAATGCCGTCAACATCCCCCGCTTCGACATGGCGCTCATGGACCAGATGCGCCCCTTCATGAACCTGATCCGCGTCATGGCCGATTTTGCCATCCAGCTCGTGGACAAGAACCCCTCCCGCGTCACCTTCGGGTACACCGGCCAAATCGCCCATTACGACTGCTCGCCCCTGACCGTGTTCGGCCTGTCGGCGCTCCTCAACAGGATGGTCGAACAGGATGTGAACATGGTGAATGCCTCCCTCATCGCCGAGCAGATGGGGATCGAGGTTGCGGAGAACAAGTCGACCCACTCCGACGCCTTCTCCAACCTGGTCACCCTGGTCATCGAGGGGGCAGACGGCAAGCGCCGCCTGATCGCCGGCACGCTCTTCGAGGGGGCGCCGCGCATCGTCCGGCTGCGCGACTACTCCATGGACTTCACCCCGGAAGAGCACATGCTGCTCCTGAACTACAGCGACCGGCCGGGGATGATCGGCAAGATCGGCACCATCATGGGGCAGCACGATATCAACATCGCCTCCATGAACCTGGGCAGAAGCGAGAAGAAGGGGGAGGCCATGGTCATCCTCTCCCTCGACTCGGCCGTGCCCCAGGAGGTCGTTGCCCAGATCAAGGAGGCAACCGAAGCTTCTTTCATCAAGGCGCTCCATCTCCCGCGCAAGTAAGACGTAGACTCCATTCTTCCTCTACCCTGCAGCCGGCACGGATGTTCTCATCCCTGCCGGCTTTTTTTTCGCCTCTCCCTTGCTGCGATCGTGGGGAATATTCTGCACACGTGCCGAATATTCTTCATCTTCGGGACGGGTTCCTGCGCCGTATCCGCTGCTCGTGATTATAATCATACACAATTACGGAGTGTTAGGGGCGGTGGAGCATGTTGGCACGACAGTTGATAGGAAGGATGCATGAGTGGAGGTATGGGATGAACAAAATAAAAGCCGTCAACGTTCTGCTCGTAACTGCTGCCGTTGCCTTGCTGGTACTGCTCGGCTTTCGCGTCAGGACGGGGGCTACTGCTGATGCCGTTGCCGTGCTCCGTACCACCGGCATGACCTGCGGCAGCTGCTCGGAGCGGATTACCAGGGCTCTCGCCCGGGAAAAGGGGGTTGCGGTCACCGAGGTCGATGTGGCAGGAGGGTGGGTCGTTGTCGGTTACGACACGAAGCGGGTGACGCCGGCTGTGCTTGAAGCGAAGGTCAGCGCTGCAGGGTTTGCCAGTCAACTACGGACGGTGCTCACCCCGGCCGAGTTCAGGCAGCTGACCGGCAGGGATATCGGCAAAAGTGCCGCGTCTGCCGGCGGATGCGGCGGGTGCGGCTCCGCTGGCGGGTGCGGGACGAAACAACAGGGCTGACGACAAGGAGAGACTTATGACAGGGAATCGTAGCAAACAGGTGGTATGGGCGGCAGTTGCCGTCCTGGTTGTTCTGGTCGGTGCAGTATCCGTGTATGCATTTTCGCTGGGCAAATACGAGAAGGTCAAGGCGAATGGCGGCCAGGTCACGGTGCAGGTTGCCAGGCTGGCTGACGGGAAGGTCCATTTTTACAAGTTCGAGGACAGTGGGAAGGAGGTCGCCTTCTTCGCGGTCAAGGCACAGGACGGCAGTTACAAGACCGCCTTCGACGCCTGCGATGCCTGTTACAAGTCAAAAAAGGGGTATGAGCAGCAGGGTGACAAGATGAACTGCAAGAACTGCAACCAGAAATTCGCCATCGGCCGTCTCGGTCCCAATGCCAGCGGTGGCTGCAATCCCGGCTATCTGCCGCACCAGCTGAGCGGTGCGAGCATCGTCATCAGGACGGATGACCTGAAGGGCGGGGTGAGGTACTTCTGATGAAGCTGCACACGATCTCCGTCAACAACCTGCTCCGCCGCAAGGCCAAGATGGCCTTTCTCACCATCGGCCTGGCGGTGGGTATTGCGACGATTGTCACCCTGGTTACCCTGACCCGTTCCATGTCCGGCGATATCGAGCGGAAGATGGACGAGTTCGGCGCCAATATCCTGGTGACCCCCCTGAGCAACGGGCTGGCCATGAACTATGGCGGCATCAGCCTCGGGGGGGTCAGCTTCGATCAGCGGGAGATCAGGGAGAGCGACCTCGCCAGGATCAGGACCATCGCCAATCACAGGAACATTTCCGCCATCTCGCCAAAAGTGCTCGGCGGGATCAGGGTCAAGGGCCACGATGTCCTGCTGGTCGGCGTCAATTTCGACAGTGAGTTGAAGATGAAGCAATGGTGGAAGGTTTTTGGTGAATCGCCCCGGAATGCCAACGAACTCCTTTTGGGGACCGATGCGGCTAAAGTGCTCGGCGTCGGTACCGGCGAACAGTTGGAACTGGAAGGGGAGACGTTTACCGTGGCGGGCATTCTCGATCAGACCGGCTCACAGGATGACTCCCTCGTCTTCTCCTCCCTCCCCAAGGCCCAGAAGATTCTCGGCAAGGAAGGGAAGATCACTCTGGCCGAGGTTGCCGCGCTCTGTTCCGGCTGCCCCATCGGCGACATGGTGACCCAGATTGCCGAAAAGCTTCCGGACGCCAAGGTCTCGGCCATCCAGCAGGTGGTTGAGGGTCGCCTCAAGGCCCTCGACCAGTTCAAGCGTTTTTCTTACGCCATGGCCGGTGTGGTGGTCTTTATCGGTTCCCTCATCGTCTTCGTCACCATGATGGGGAGCGTTAACGAGCGGACAACGGAGATCGGTGTCTTCCGCGCCATCGGCTTCCGCAAGAGCCATATCATGCGTATCATCCTTGTCGAAGCTGCCCTGGTGAGCCTTGTCGCCGGCTTTATCGGCTACGGCGCCGGCATGGGAGGGGCACGGCTGGCGCTGCCGTTCATGGCCGAGGCGAAGGACGCCAAGCTGCTCTGGGACGTCTGGGTGGCCGGAGGCTCGCTCGGGCTGTCTCTGACACTGGGGATCCTTGCCAGTCTCTATCCGGCACTTCATGCGGCGAAGATGGACCCGACCGAAGCGTTGAGAGCGTTATGAGAGGATAGTGGGAAAAACGATATGGCTTTGATCAGGATAGCTAACCTTACCAAGCATTATGCCAGCGGCGATGAGACCGTCGAAGCGCTGCGCGGGTTGAACATCGCCATCGAGGCAGGCGAGTTCATCACTATCATGGGACAGTCCGGTTCCGGCAAGAGTACCCTGTTGTCGGTCCTGGGGGGGATGAATCATCCCACGTCCGGCGAGGTGGAGATGGCCGGGGTACGACTGTACGACCTCCCCGGTGAACAGTTGGCCGATTTCCGTGCCCAGAAACTGGGGTTCGTGTTCCAGTCCTTTCACCTGATACCGTACCTGACCGCTCTGGAGAACGTCATGCTGCCGCTGGCCATCGTGAAGATGGGTACTCCGGCGAAAAAGGACGCTGCACGTCAGGCCCTGGAACGGGTCGGGCTCGGCGCCAAGGTCGACCGTCTTCCCAACCAGCTTTCCGGCGGCGAGCAGGAGCGGGTGGCAATCGCCCGTGCCATCGTGAAAAGGCCCCAGATCCTTCTTGCCGACGAGCCCACCGGCAACCTGGACTCGAAAACCAGCGACGAGGTCATGGCCCTGTTCCGTGAACTTAACGAAGCCGGCCAGACCGTGGTGATGGTGACCCATAACCCGGATAACGGGCGCCATGCCGACCGGACCATCACCCTGCGGGACGGTATGGTGGTGACGGTGACCTGAGCCGCAGGGTGATGGTCGCTCCCGCTCCTCACCGTACGGCACGTTAAGGGGAACTCCGCATTGACACTAATACCCGGTGGGGGTATACTTGATTCAAAGTATACCCCCACCGGGTATTTATTTTCGGAGGTGGCAATGAAGAGCTCAGCTGACAAAAAACTGGTGACCCGGGTGCGCCGCATCGGCGGGCAGGTTGCGGGGATCGAGCGGATGCTTGTCGACAGGCGGTACTGCGTGGATATCCTCAACCAGATAGCGGCGGTCCGCTCGGCCCTCGATGCCCTGGGGATAGAACTGCTGACCAGGCATCTCGAGTCGTGCGTCCTGGGTCAGGGAGAGCCCACTGCCCATGAAATGGCCCGGGCGATGTCCCGGGAGGGACTGGTCGACGAAGTACGGACCGTGCTGTCGCGGTTCCTGAAGTAGGAGAGGGGAGGATCATCATGAGATCAACAGCTGTAGTCCGGGACCCGGTATGCGGCATGGAAGTGGCCCCTGAAGCGGCGGCTGAAACGTGGAGCCACGAAGGCACGACCTATTACTTCTGCTCCTCAGCCTGTCAGCAACAGTTCACTGCCGATCCTGCACGCTACGTCGGCAGTTCGGAACTTCCCGAAACGATACCACCGGAAGCAGGGTCGGTGGAGCGTTGCGAGCTTCCCCTGGTGGGGATGCACTGCGCGTCCTGTGCCGGTCGCATCGAGAAGGCCCTCGGAGCCTCGTCGGGAGTTGTCGCTGCCACGGTTAATTTCGCTACGAGCCGTGCCACCGTCCGGTATGATCCGGAGAGAACGGACGTGACGTCCCTGGGTCAGGTCGTGCGTGACCTGGGGTATGATGTCATCGAACCGTACACCAGGGACGACGTGATCGAGGGGGAAGGGCTGCACGAGGCGGAGTCACGGGTCCGAGAAGCGGAATACCGCCGGCAGAAGGCCCGTTTCGTGGCGGCCCTGGCACTGACTCTCCCCGTGGCCGCGCTCGCCATGGCCGGCCATCTGGTGCCGGCCCTCGCCGATATCGCGGAGTTCAGGGGGAAGAACTGGCTGGAGCTGGTTCTCACCACGCCGGTCCTGTTCTGGGCCGGGCGTGAGTTTTTCACCGGGGCGTGGGCCGCCGCGCGGCACCGGGTTGCCGACATGAATACCCTTGTCTCCCTGGGGACCCTGTCAGCCTACCTGTACAGCATCGTCGCAACGGTCGCGCCCTCCCTGCTGACCGTCACCGCAGGCCATGGACTCGGGCACGGTGCGGCTGCCGTTGGTGTCTATTTCGAAGTCTCGGCCATTATCGTCACCCTGATCCTCATGGGGCGCCTGCTGGAGGCCCGAGCCCGCAGCAGGACCAGCGGTGCCATCCGGGCACTTGTCGGCATGCAGCCGAAAACGGCACGTGTTGAGCGTGACGGCGTCGAGCGGGATATCCCGATCGCCGAGCTGGTGGTCGGCGACCTCGTCCTGGTCCGCCCCGGCGAAAAGGTGCCGGTGGACGGCGTCGTGGTCGACGGCACATCTTCCGTTGACGAGAGCATGCTCACCGGCGAACCGCTGCCTGTGCAGAAAAAGAGCGGCGACACGGTTATCGGCGCGACCCTCAACAGGACCGGCTCGTTCCGGATGAATGCCACGAAAATCGGCAGGGATACGGTGCTGCAGCAGATCGTACGCCTGGTCCAGGAAGCACAGGGGAGCAAGGCGCCGATCCAGAAGCTGGCCGACATCATCGCCGGCTACTTCGTGCCGGTGGTCATCTGTATCGCCATCGCGACCTTTGTCCTCTGGTTCGACCTGGCACCGGTCGAGACCCGGACCACCATGGCGCTCCTCACCTTCGTCTCCGTGCTGATCATCGCCTGCCCCTGCGCCCTGGGGCTTGCCACGCCGACCGCCATCATGGTCGGTACCGGAAGGGGGGCCCAGAGCGGTATCCTCATCAAGGGGGGGGAGGCGTTGGAGACGGCCCACAAGCTGACGACGGTCGTCCTCGACAAGACCGGCACCATCACCCGCGGCATACCGACGGTGACGGACATCATCGCCCATGGCGTTGATGAACGGGAACTGCTCCGCCTGGCGGCATCGGCGGAGGCGGGGAGCGAGCACCCCCTGGGCGAGGCGATCGTCCGTTCGGCGAAGGAGAGGGGGGTGGTCGGGTCTCCGGCTCGCGCGTTCAATGCCGTCCCCGGTTACGGTATCGAAGCGGTGGTTGATGACAGGAACATCGTGATCGGAACCGCGCTGCTCATGGCTGAACGGGGGCTGCAGGTCGACCAGGAGGCTGCCCACCGCCTGGCGGACGACGGGAAGACCCCGGTCTTCGTGGCGGTGGATGGCGTGTCTGCCGGCATTATCGCCATAGCCGACCCGGTCAAGGAGGGGGCGCGGGAGGCGATACAGAGACTGCACTCCCTCGGCCTGGAAGTCATCATGTTGACCGGTGACCACCGGCGGACCGCCGAGGCCATTGCCCGCCAGGTCGGCGTCGACCGGGTCCTGGCGGAAATCCTCCCCCAGGGGAAGAACGAGGAGGTCAGGAAGCTTCAGTCCCAGGGGAAGGTGGTTGCCATGGTCGGTGACGGTATCAACGATGCTCCGGCCCTTGCCCAGGCAGACGTGGGCATTGCCATGGGGAGCGGCACGGATGTCGCCATGGAAGCAGCCGACATCACCCTGGTGCGGGGCGACCTGCAAGGCGTCATTTCCAGCATCGCCCTTTCCCGGGCGACCATCGCCAACATCAAGCAGAACCTCTTCTTCGCCTTCTTCTACAACATCCTGGGCATACCGATCGCGGCCGGGGTGCTTTACCCCCTGACCGGCTGGCTGCTCAGCCCGATCATCGCATCCCTGGCCATGGCGCTCTCCTCGGTCAGCGTCGTGACCAACGCCCTGCGGCTGCGGGGCTTCAGGGTGGAAAGGAGCTGACCCATGGACATCATGCAAATCGTCGTTACAATCGGTGGTAGTGCCCTTATCGGCGCGACACTATGGTTTTTCTTCGGCAAGCGCGGGGACACAGGGGGACAAGGGGGCGGCGAGCTCTATACCTGCCCCATGCACCCGTGGATCACCAGCAGCGACCCGACGGCTGACTGTTCGCTCTGCGGCATGAAGCTGGTCCGGCAGGGTTCCGGGACGGGGAGGTAAGGAGTGGGGACGGTGGGGGTGAAGAATAATTATCAGTCCTGTAGAATATTCTCCATCTTCACCGCCCCGTTCGAAGTAACCACGGCCATACCTTCTGTAAAATCAATTAGATATGCTCTTGGCACGGCAGTTGTAATGAATGGTTGTACTGCATTACCAGCGAGGGCACCATGAACCTACAGATTGTCAAACTCGTCATCATTGTCGTCCTGTCAACCCTGGCAGGCATCGCCCATGCCGATGACGCCGTACCCCGTGAAACCCTTCCCGCCCTTATTGACAAGGCGCTGGCCAACAATCCCGAGCTGAAGTCATCCCGGGCCCGCTGGGATATGTTCGTTGCCAAGGCCAGGCAGGCCGGCTCCTTCGACGATCCGATGGTCATGGTGAAGCTGCAGAACATGCTTGTCCGTGAGCCCTTTGTGTTCGACAAGGACCCCCAGTCGGCCAAGGTGATCGGCATCTCACAGCAAATCCCCTTCTGGGGAAAACGGGGCATCAAGCAGGAAATGGCCGAATACGAGGCCGAGTCCTATCGCTGGGCCGTGGAAGAGCGAAAGCTGGAGCTGGCCCGGATGGTAAAGGAGGCGTATTACCAGATCTGGGCAGTGGACAAGTCGCTCGGCATCATAGCCAAAAACCTGCAGCTCATGAATGATTTCGTCACCATTGCCGAATCCAAATACTCCGTTGGCCAGGGGGTTCAGCAGGACATCTACAAGGCGGGTCTGGAAAAGTCCAGGATGCTCGACATGCAGATCACCCTCGTCCAGCAGCGCAAGAGCCTGGAGGCTACTCTCAATTACCTGCTTTCCCGTCCCGGTAGCACCCCGGTCGGCCCCATCGCCGATTTCAGCCTCCCACCGGTCGCCCTCTCCGCCGAACAGCTGCAGGAGCAGGCCGGGCAGCAGCGCCCACAGGTCAAGAGCCTGCGTGAACTGGTGAAGAAGGGGGAGGCGGCGCACCGTTTGGCTGAGAAGGAGTACTATCCAGACTTCAATGTTTCCTTCGAGTACATGTTCAAGGAAAAGGTCGACACCGAGATGACGAAGGACCCGGGATACGACATGTTCAGCCTCGGAGTTACCGTCAATCTGCCGTTCCAGACGGAAAGACGGCGGGCCATGATCGCCGAGTCGACCGCCGAGACCGGCATGGCCACGGCAGAGCTGAACGGCCTGCAGAACACGATCGCCTTCACCATCAACGACAGCCTGGCCCAGATGGAACGTCGCCGGAAGCTGGTGGAGCTCTACCGGGGGGGGATCATCCCCCAGGCCGAGCAGTCACTGGAATCGGCGGTCATCGGCTACCGGGTGAACAAGGTGGACTTCCTGACCCTCCTGGACAGTCGGATTACCCTGTTCAACTACGAGCGGGAACTGTACGACTCCCAGGCCGAGTACATGATGAAGCTTGCCCAGCTGGAGGCGGCGGTGGGGACCGAGTTGGCAACGAACAGCGGAAAGTGAAAGGTGAATCGTCATGGGCAGACCGTACATGAAAATCTTGGTGCCGGTACTAATCCTGATCCTGGCCGTCCTCGCGGGTGGCGGCTGGTATGCGTGGCAGCACCGGGGGCACGACCATGCCGGCGAGGGGAAAGCCTCCGCCGGGAAGACCCTCTACACCTGTTCCATGCACCCCTTCATCGTCAAGGACAAGCCCGGCACCTGCCCGATCTGCGGCATGGAGCTGATCAAGAAGGTTGATGGCGGGGAGCAGGGGGGGGCTCAGAGCGCCGGGCAGAAACAGCAGGCAGAGATGCTCGGCCATGTCTCCCTCTCACCGACACAGCGGGTCATGGCCAATGTGGCCACGATGGAGGCGAAACGGTCCGCCCTGAACAAGGAGATCAATGCTGTCGGTATCGTCCAGTTCGACCAGTCGCGCCAGGCCAAGGTGACCGCCTGGATAGCCGGCCGGATCGACCGTCTCCATGTCAGCACCGTCGGGGCGTTCGTCTCCAGGGACCGGCCCGTGGCAGAGGTCTACTCCCCCGACCTGGTGGCCACCCAGCAGGAGTACCTGCTGGCGGTGAAGAGCCGCGACCAGCTCAAAAATTCCCCCATCCCCTCCGTCTCCGGCAGCGGCGAAGGTCTCGTGGCTTCGGCGCGGCAGCGGCTGATGCTCTTCGGCGTGAAGGAGAGCCAGATAGCCGAGCTTGAGAAGGCGGGGAAGCCGAACATCCGCCTCCCCATCTATACTCCCCTCTCCGGGGTGGTCATCGAGAAGATGGTGCAGCAGGGGCAGTACGTCAATACCGGCGACGTCCTCTTCAATATCGCCGACCTCTCCCGGGTCTGGGTGGAGGTGGAGGTCTACGAGAACGAGTTTCCCAATATCCACGTCGGCCAGCAAGTGGAGATCCGCTCCCAGTCCTTCCCGGGACGGCCCTTTTCCGGCAGGATCGCCTACATCTACCCCTTCCTCGACCCCAAGACCAGGACCGTCAAGGCGCGGGTTGAGATGGCCAATCCCGGCATGAAGCTCAAACCGGACATGTTCGTCAATGCCGTCATCAAGGTCCCCCTCGGCTCGGCCATCGTCGTGCCGGTCACCGCGGTCATCGACACCGGCACGCGCCGGGTGGTCTGGGTGGAGAGCCAGCCGGGGATGTTCGAGCCCCGGGACGTCCAGGTCGGCCAGCAGAGCGACGACAGGGTCCAGATCCTCGCCGGGGTGAATCCGGGGGACAAGGTGGCGGTATCCGGTGCCTACCTGATCGATTCCGAGTCCCAGCTCAAGGGTGGGGGTGGCCAGGACCACAGCCAGCATACCGGTATGAAGCCGGAGGCCAAGGGACAGCCGGCGCCGGCCGGCCACGAGGGGCACACGGCACCTCAACCGGCACAACCGGCACAACCAGCACCGGCCAAGAAGTCGCTGAACATGGATGATATGAAGATGTGACCGGGAAGGGTAACGGGTTCTGACTCATGATCGAGAAAATCATCGAATACTCCGCCCGCAACAGGATCATCGTCCTGATGCTCTTCGGGCTGGTGATCGCCTGGGGAATCTGGTCGGTCTACAAGACCCCGGTGGACGCCATCCCCGACCTGTCCGACAACCAGGTGATTGTCTTCACCGACTATCCCGGCCGCTCCCCCCAGGTCGTCGAGGACCAGGTCACCTACCCCCTGGCGGTGAACCTGCAGGGGCTCCCCCAGGTCCGCGCCGTCCGCGCCTCCAGCGCCTTCGGTTTCTCCATGATCTACGTGATCTTCGAGGACAAGGCCGACATCTACTGGGCCCGGACCCGGGTCCTGGAGCGACTCAACTACGCCGCCTCCCTCCTCCCGCCCGGCGTGGTCCCGACCCTCGGTCCGGATGGTACGGGGGTGGGCCATGTCTTCTGGTACACCATCGAGGGGAAGGGGTTTGACCTGGAGCAGCTCCGGACCCTGCAGGACTGGTTCGTCCGCTACCAGCTGAACACGGTCCAGGGGGTTGCTGAGGTGGCCTCCATCGGCGGGCTCGTCCGGGAGTACCAGATCGACCTCGACCCGGCAAAACTCCTTGCCTACAATATCAAGGTTGGGAAGATCATGGAGGCGGTCAAGGCGTCCAACAAGGACGTGGGGGGCCGGCTCATCGAGCAGGCCGATGCCGAGTACCTGATCCGCGGCCAGGGGTACGTGAAATCCCGCGCCGACCTGGAGAACATCGTCGTGGGAGCTGACATGCGCGGCACCCCCGTTTACCTGAAGAACCTGGGGACCGTGCAGATGGGGGGCGCCATCCGCAGGGGGATGCTGGACATGAACGGCGAGGGTGAGGCTGTCGGCGGCATCGTGGTCATGCGCTACGGGGAGAACGCCAAGGACGTCATCGACCGGGTGAAGGCCAAGATCAGGGAGCTGGAGAAGGGGCTGCCCCCCGGGGTGAAGATCATGGTCTCCTACGACCGCTCCGACCTGATCAGCCGGGCCATCGACACCCTCAAACACTCCCTGGTGGAAGAGTCGGTCATCGTCTCCCTCGTCATCCTGGCCTTCCTCCTCCATTTCCAGAGCTCATTGGTCATCGTCCTGACCCTCCCCATCGCGGTCCTGATCTCCTTCATCACCATGAAGCTGATGGGGGTCACCTCCAACATCATGTCCCTGGGAGGGATCGCCATCGCCATCGGCGTGCTGGTGGATGCCGGGGTGATCATGGTGGAGAACTGTTACCGGCATCTCTCGGAGCTCTCCACGGAAGAGCGGAAAGAGAGGCGGCTGGAGGTGATCATCGCCAGTGCAAAGCAGGTGGGGCGGGCCATCTTCTTCTCCCTGGCCATCATCGTGCTCTCCTTCGTGCCGGTCTTTCTCCTGGAGGGGCAGGAGGGGAAACTGTTCCACCCCCTGGCCTTCACCAAGACCTTCTCCATGATGGGGTCGGCCTTCATCGCCATCACCCTGGTGCCGGTGCTGATGTACTACTTCATGCGGGGGGGGATGCCGAGGGAAGAGGCCAACCCGGTCTCCACCTTCTTCATCCGCCTCTACTCGCCGGTCATCCGCTGGGTGCTGGTCTGGAAGAAGACCACCATCGCCCTCAACATCCTGGCCCTGGCAATCGCCGTCCCCCTGTTCATGCGGCTGGGGAGCGAGTTCATGCCCCCCCTGGACGAGGGGTCGCTCCTCTATATGCCGGTGACCCTCCCCAACGTCTCCATCACCGAGGCGAAGCGGATCATCCAGGTGCAGGACACGGTCATCAAGAGCGTCCCCGAGGTGGAACACGTCCTGGGAAAAGTGGGGCGGGCCGAGACCTCCACCGACCCGGCGCCGGTCTCCATGTTCGAATCGATCATCATCCTGAAGCCGAAGGAGCAGTGGCGACCGGGGATCAGGAAAGCCGACATCGTCGCCGAACTGGACTCCAGGCTGCAGCAGATTGGGGTGCGCAACGGCTGGACCCAGCCGATCATCAACCGGATCAACATGCTCTCCACCGGTGTGCGGACCGACCTCGGGGTGAAGATCTTCGGCTCGGACCTGAACGTCCTGCGTGACCTGGCGATTCGGGCGGAAGCCATCCTGAGACCCATCAACGGCGCGGCAGACGTGGTTGCGGAACGGGTCACCGGCGGCAACTACCTGGATATCGACATCGACCGGGAGGCGGCGGCCCGCTACGGCGTCTCCGTCGGCGACATCCAGGACGTCATCGAGACCGCCCTCGGCGGGGAGATGCTCTCCACCACCGTCGAGGGTCGCAACCGATTCCCGATCCGGATCAGGTACCTGCGGGACTACCGGGACAACATCCCGGCCATCCGCCGCATCCTCGTCAGCGGCATGGACGGTGCCCAGGTCCCCCTCTCCCTGGTGACGAAGCTGAAGGTCTCCACCGGTGCGCCGGAGATCAACTCCGAAGGGGGGCTGCTCCGCTCCATCGTCTTCCTCAACGTGCGGGGGAGGGACATGGGGGGCTTCGTCACCGAAGCAAAGCAGGTGCTGGAAAAACAGCTGAAGCTGCCGCCGGGGTACTACGTCACCTGGTCGGGGCAGTGGGAGAACCAGATCCGGGCCAAGGAGAGGCTGAAGCTGCTGGTGCCGGCCGGCATGCTGATCATCTTCATCCTTCTCTACTTCACCTTCCACTCGGCCCTTGAGGCAAGCATGGTCATGCTCTCCGTCCCCTTCGCCCTGGTGGGGGGGATCTACCTGGTGGCCGCCCTGGGCTACAACATGTCGGTGGCGGTCTGGGTCGGGTTCATCGCCCTCTACGGCATCGCCGTGGAGACGGGGGTGGTCATGGTCATCTATCTCCACGAGGCCCTGGACAAGAAGCTCCTCACGGGACCGGTCACGGAGCAGGATATCTACGACGCCACCTTCGAGGGGGCGGTGCTCCGCCTGCGCCCCAAGCTGATGACCGTGGCCGTGGCGCTCCTTGGTCTGGTCCCGATCATGTGGTCCAGCGGCACCGGGGCCGACGTGATGAAGCCGATCGCCGCACCCATGATCGGCGGCATGGTATCCTCGGCAATCCATGTCCTCATCATGACGCCGGTGATCTTCGTGCTGATGAAGAAGAGGGAACTGAGGAAAGGGACGTTGAAGTATAGCGGGATGAAGCACTGATACGGGTTCGATCTTCGCACCATCTTGGCGCCGTCCTCGTCGCTTCCTTATGCGGCGATCTGGCCAAAATTCGAAGCCGTTGATAGAACACACTCAAAAGGAGAATCGACATGAAAAAATTACTTCTCAGTATCGCTGCAGTTCTGCTCGTAACCACTCCAGTCGCGTTTGCTGCCGAACACGATCACAGCGGACACGGCATGAACTATCTCGGTAATGCCCCGGCTACATCCGCCCACCAGGAGGTCGTCGATGGTGTGAAGGCTACGTTCAATGTCCAGACCATGAAGGATGCCATGAAGGCAATGGGGATGGAGATGCCCAAGGGGGTGAAGGAGACGCACCATATTTCCGTTTCGTTCAACGACGTCAAGAGCGGCAAGGCCATTACCGAAGGTCAGGTTGCGGTAAAGGTGCAGGCGCCTGACAAGACCACCCAGACCAAGGAGTTGATGGGGATGCATGGTCACTTCGGCGCCGATTTCACGCTTGTGAAAAAGGGGAGTTACGGAGTCATGTGCAAGTTCAAGCTCCAGGACGGCAAAGAGAGAAGCGCCAAGTTCTGGTACACGGTCAAATAAGAGATCTGCAGATACTTGAATGCCGCGGATATTCCTCAAAAAACTTGCCGCCAACACCCTGATCTGCTGCGCGTCGATCCTGGTTGCCCTTCTCTGCTTCGAAGGATTTCTGGCCGTCTTCCATCCGTACAAGATCACCGACCAGCTCATCAGCGATCAGTACGACCCCCTCCTGGGGTGGGTCAACAAGCCGTTCCTTGACGGCGAGACCAGGCTCGGGTACACGGCGAACGGTCATTTTTACCGGCGCCATAACAGCCATGGCCTGCGTGGCACGCGAGAGATCGACTATCCCAAGCCGCCCGGGGTGAAACGCATCCTGCTCATCGGCGACTCCTTCTTCTGGGGCTACGGCGTCAATGACGACCAGGTGCTCTCGGAGCAGTTGCAGCGGTTGGCAGGTGACCGGGTCGAGATCATCAACGGTGCCGTGTCGGGGTACGGCACCGACCAGGAACTGCTCTGGCTGCAGCAGGAAGGGCTCAAGTACCGGCCCGACCTCGTTATCTGCGGCATGTTCCCCGACAACGACCTGGAAGAGATCGGAACCTCCATGATGTACTTCCACCCGAAACCGTACTACACGCTCGAACGGAACGGCCTGGTACTCCACAACGTCCCGGTCCCCAATATCGAGGAGGCCAGGAGCAGGATGCTGCTCTCCCCCGATAACCTGTTCCGTCGGGTGAAAACCTTCCTGAGGCACCATGTCCATACCTACCAGTTCGTCGTCAGCAAGCTCAATGCCATCACCAAGGTGAAACAGGCCTTCGTCCGGTGCAAGATTTGCGAGGACTTCTCCGGCTTGTACAAGCCGTCCTTTTTCTATACCCAGACCGACATGGAGAAACGGGCCAGACTTGCCGAGGCGCTTGTGAAGGAGATGCAGCGGGTCAGCGAAAACAACGGGGCGACCTTCCTTCTCTGCTTCATCCCTGCCAAGGAGGATGATCCCGACTCCCCCGTCGGCTATGCCTACAGTGACTCGGCGAAGAAGAGCAAATCGATGGCAGCCCTTGAATACCACCTGAATGCGGAGAACAGTGCGTATCTGCAGGCATTCACTGCGGCGAACCGGATTGCGTATCTCGATCTGCTCCCCCTGGTCAGGAAGAACCACCGGGCCGGTAATCTGCTCTACTACCGGGGGAGTGAGGATCACCACTGGAACGAGGCTGGCCATCGGGTGGTTGCCCAGGCGATTTTCGACTACCTGTGGGGTGCTCGATGACAATGTACTCAGGTGTGGAGCACTCGGTCTTGTCCACGGTAAAGCTGGAACGTGGGTGAGTGGTCGTAGTCGCGGGGATGGTTCACGGTGTGGGCCATCCCCGTTTCGAGTCGTGTGGCAGGTTGATTTCACGCTTGCGAAAATGGGGAGTTACGGTTAATGTGCTTCGTCAAACGGGGGGCTGGTCAGTACCCCGGCCCCGGTATGAGACCACACGACGCGCGGAAGGTTCATGCACATACGGCTGTTCATACTGCTTCTGCCCTTGGCGCTCCTTGCTTTTCCGGCCATGGTGCCGGCGGCCGCGGAACCCGTCGGACAGGTTACCACGCCGTCGAGGAACGAGGGGACGCCCCCTCCTCCCGTTGCCGCACCTGCCGCTGCGGATAGCTTCTGGAGCCGGCTCGGGGTCACGGAGAGGAAGGGGCTGGCCCTCCAGGTGACCAGCAGCTATGACCCGAACTTCCAGGTCAGCACGGTGACGACCAATTTCTCCCTGCACTACGACCATGGGCGGCTGTGGGACGGGGTTCGCGCCGGGAACAAGGAGTTCAAGCTCGAAGGGGTCCTGGGTGGCCTGGTCAGGCCGGAACTTCGTACCGTCGTAGCGGTGAGCATGCTGTCTGTCTACTATCCCGACCTGGGGAAGCGGGCCGGTTTCCGCCCTTACCTGGAAGCCGGCATCGGCGGGATTTATACCGACTACCAGGTCGAAGGACAGGGGTTGCGGCTCAACTTCAATCCCCAGGTTGGCGTGGGGGGAGAGTTCCCGGCGAACGGAGACGGTGGAACGTATTTCTCCGTGCGGCTTCACCACGTCTCCAACGGTAGTCTCAATCACAACAACCAGGGGATCAATTCCCTTCTATTCCAGATAGGGCGGTTTTTCTAACATGAAATCGATTGTCGTCGGGATCTGTCTGCTCGTTTCCTTCCTCACCCTCTCCGGGGCACCCGGTCCTGCGGTGGCCGGAGAGTTCATCCAGTCTGCCGGTGATGTCACGATGTTTCTCCTCCCCGCCACTGCCGGCATGTCATCCCTGATCCTTCGGGATTACACCGGGCTCAAGGAGCTTGCCGAATCGACGGCACTCTCCCTCGGCTCCACCCTGGTGCTCAAATACGCGGTTGACGAGAGACGGCCCAACGGCGAGGACCACTCGTTCCCCTCGGGACATGCTGCCATTTCGTTTTCTTCCGCCGAATTCATCAGGAAACGATACGGCTGGGAGTACGGTCTGCCCGCCTACGCTGTTGCCACGTTTGTCGGCTACAGCAGGGTCGAAGCGAAGGAGCACTATGTCCACGATGTGCTGGCCGGAGCATTGATCGGCGTCGCCAGCAGCTACCTTTTCACCACCCCCTACAGCACGGTATCTGTCAGCGGCGAGGCCGCTCCCGGCTATTTCGGCGTCAGGGTCAGCAGTTCCTTCTAGCATCACCTTGCGGGGGGGCCGGGGCGCAGGGCTACCATCCCCCCCATGTCCGGCGAGGACGTTTCGGAGCCAGGGGATGAAAAAACGCTTTTCCAAATCACGACGGGGCAAACGCTCCGGACTGGTCGGCCTGCAGGTCGCCGCACTGTTCGAGGCTGCCAAGGGGGTACTGGTCCTGCTCGCCGGTTTCGGCCTCCTGGCCTACATCCACAAGGACCTGCACCATGGTGCGGAAGAGCTGGTGCGTCATTTCCATCTCAACCCGGCCAGCCATTATCCCCGCATCTTTCTCGATCTCTCCGCCAGGATCCACGATACCGGTCTCTGGGCCATGGCTGCAGCCGCGTTCATCTATGCCGCCATCCGCATTGCCGAGGCTGCCGGGCTCTGGCTCGACAAGCGCTGGGCCGAATGGTTCGGCATCCTGAGCGGCGCGATCTACATCCCCCTCGAGGTCTTCGAACTGACCCACGGCTTGACCTGGCCCAAGGTGACGGTACTCGTGACCAATGCCGGGGTCATCATCTACCTGCTCGGCCACGTGGTGACCCACAGGCACAGGTGATGCCCCGTCCGTGCTGACCTGAGGGTTTTGCCGGAGGAAACCGGACGGTACTATGGAGGTGTGTCATGCATGATAACCGGAACATCGATTCCATCGAGTCCCTCCGCGACCGGTTGCGCGAGTTTGCCGCGGAACGGGACTGGGACCAGTTCCATACGCCGAAGAACCTCTCCATGGCCCTCATTGCCGAGGCGGCGGAGCTGGTGGAACACTTCCAGTGGGTCGAAGGGGGGACGAGTCACTTGCTGGAAGAGAAGGTCAGGCCGTCGGTGGAGGAGGAGCTTGCCGACATCTTCATCTACCTGGTGCGCATCGCCGACAAGCTGGGGATCGACCTGTACGGGGCCGCCGAGAGGAAGATCGCCATAAATGCCCGTAAATACCCGGCCGACAAGGTACGGGGGAGTGCGAGGAAATACACCGAGTATGAGGAGTAGGGTGGATACCGACATGAAAACGCGACTGCTTCTGGCCATGCTGTGCTGCCTGGTGCCCGCCGGCTCCACCGCCTTCGCGGGGAGTGGCTACGATGCCTGCCGGCAGGAGGAAAGACGCCTGCGGAGCGATGAGACGGAACTCTGCGGTACCATGGGGTACCTCTTTAACCCCAGTGCCTGCTTTAACGCCCGCAAGGCACTGGCCCCCTATGACAAGGGAAAATGCCGGGAACTTGCCGTGCGGGAGGGGGTGACGGAGCAGGGG
>CALMBF010000194.1 GCA_937860145.1 uncultured Geobacter sp. | reverse complement strand
GGGGAACGCTCCTCCCGGAGCGAGCTGTTCCGCAGGAAAGAGGGGGAGGGGAGATCCACCGAGGCCGTCAACCTCTACCCGTCAGCCGCCCGGCTTGCCCGGATCGAAGAGGGGTACCGAAAAAAATACGGCGCGGACGTTGCCCAGGGGAGCGCCAGTTTTCTCAATACCGACGACATCCTCTTCGGGTCGTTCCTGCGTCGCTTCGAAAACGCCGTGTACGGCGTCTGGCGCTACCCTGCAGAGGCTGTCAAACTGGGGATAGAAGGGGTTACGCCGGTCAGGATCACCTTTAACCGGCGGGGGGAAATAGTCGGCAGGGAGCTTCTGCAGAGCTCGGGGAGCAAGATGCTCGACGACGAGGTGATGAGGACACTTTCACTGGTCGGAGCAATCGGCTCGTTTCCGCGGGGGTATGACAAGGAGACGTTCAACCTGATCGCTTTTTTCCATTACGGGATCACCGGCGGGGCACAGCGGTCTTTGCGCTGAACGGTGTATGCGGTACTTCAGTCTGTCGCCGGTGCGTTCTGCTGCTCCGGCGTCAGGAAATACGTTCGCTGTTACGGAGGATATCGTGAGAAAAGAGTGGTTGCTGGCGGTACTGTTGCTCCTTGCCGGATGCGGGAGCAATTTCGAGTGGTTTCCCCAGGCCGAGACGGCTGACACTGCCCCTCCCGTGGTAACATCCTTCGTTTTCCATGCCGAGAGCGGCACGCTTGCGGCTACCATCGAAAAATTCACCGCCACGGACAATGTGGCGGTGACGGGATTCCTCGTTACCGAGTCGGCCACCGTTCCCGCCGCGACCGACAGCGGTTGGACAGCTGCTGCTCCGGCAACGTTCACCCTGTCAGCGACCGGTGTCACCACCCTCTATGCCTGGGCAAAGGATGCCGCCGGAAACGTGTCGGCCGCCCAGGCGTTTACCCCGGTCTTTACGGTGCAGAAAACGCTGGCATTCCCCACCGGGGTCGGCTGGGTCGGCGACATTGCGTACCACAAAAGCAGCGCCTCGTTCTGGCTCCTTGCGGGGACAAGCGGCCCCCCCCCCAATTCCCTCGTGAAAATCAATGCCACAACCGGCGAGGTCCTGCAGAGACTCAATGGGGTCAGCTGGCCCTTTACCATCCTGGAGGGGAGCTCCCTGGCCTTTGACGGCAATACCTTCTGGATCTCCAGCAACGGTTTCGACAACTCGGTCTCTCCTGCCGTGCCGAAAAGCGAGATATACCGGATTCTTTCAACCGGCCTGTATTATGCCACCTATCCGTGCCCTGCCACTGCCACCGGTTTCTGCCAGGGCCTGGCCTGGGACGGCACGGACCTCTGGGCCGCCGGCTCGGACACCATGAATCTCGTCAAGTTCTCGACCACTGCCGTCAGCGGGGCGCTCCCCGTCCTTGCCAGCTACGCAAATCTCTGGAGCACGAACGGGGTCAGCGACATGGGCTATGACTCTGCCCTCGGCCAGTTACTGGTGCTGAAGGATGGCCTGGTCACCGTCACTGGTGCCACCGGCGGGGTGGTTGGCAGCAAGGGGTTTACCCTGCCGGGAACCGGCAAGGGGGACTGGGACGGCAGCCTGTTCTGGGTGGTCGACAATGCCAACAAGAAACTGCTCGGGCTGTCGGTGAAGTAGAAGGCCCGATCCCTACATGGAGTAGCCGACCCTGAATGCGCCCCAGTGTTCACCGGCGAGATAGATCGGTGCGGAGAGGTCCCACATCTTTTCCCCCGTATCCCTGACGTAGACCTGCACCAGGACTTCGTCCAGGTTCCGGGCCGCGGCAAGGCCGACGGGGTCGTCGAACATCCGCTTGGTCCTGTTGCCGAACCGGTCCCGTTCCGGGTCGCCGGTCAGGGGTTGGCTGTACCGGGTGTTGTGGGTCGGCAGGTAGCCGTTCGTATCCACTACCACGGCGAAAACCACCTGGTCGTCCGCCGCCAGGTAACCGTCCAGGTGGGCCTGCAGATGGGTGTCCGTATACCCGTCATAGGCGGTGTGGTACTTCTGGGGTGATGTGCCGGGGATCGGGAGGTAGTTCTTGTCGAAGAGTTCCTCCCTGGTCAACTGGCCGGCCTCCATGGCCCTGGAGAGCAGTCCGGTCATGATCGCCGCCCCTTCCCGTGCCGTTCGCCGCCCCTTTTCCCGAATCTCCTCCTCGATCAGATGACGCAACTCTTCCGAAAGGTCGGTGATGTCGCCGATCGCCCGCTCGGTCTCCACCGCGCTGTCGGCCACCTGCTGGGCAACATCGCGCACCTCGTTCATCGTCTCCGCGATCTGCTGGCACGCGGATGTCTGCTGGCGGGTCGAGATGGTTATCTCCCGGGCGGCCTGGGCGGTGTTGTCCACGACCTTCAGCAGCTGCGCGAATGACCTGTCCACCTTGTCCACGAGTACGCTGGCAGTGTCGACCGCCTTTGTCCCTTCTTCCGTCACCAAGATGGTGCTGTTGGTCGCCTGGCGGATCTCATCGATGAGCCCCCGGATCTGCCGGGTGGCATCCACCGTACGTTCGGCCAGTCTCCTCACCTCCTTGGCAACAACCGCGAACCTCTTGCCGTGTTCCCCCGCCCCTGCCGACTCGATGGCCGCATTGAGGGCAAGCAGGTTCGTCTGGTCGCTGATCTCATCGATGATCTCCACGATGCCGCCGATCCTCTGGCTGTCCTCCCCGAGCCGGAGCATGCTCCGGGCGATCTGCTGGACCTGGTCGCGGAGCGTCTCCATGCCGGCAATCGCCGCCCCCACGTCGCTCGAGCCCGAGAGGCAGGTCGAGCTGGCTTCATCGGCGCAGCTCTCGACCAGGCGGGCATTCTCCATGATCTGTCGGGCGGTGATCGCCACCTCCTCGGCGGTCGTCGTCAACTGCTGCACCGATGCTGCCTGTTCGGTTGCTGCGGAGGACTGCTGCACGCTGATCGCCGTGAGCCTGCCCGACGAGCTGGCCAGCTGGAACACGGCCCCCTTGATGGTCACGAAGAGCCGCTTGCTTTTGTCGATCTCCGTGCGGAGGTTCTTGACTATGGAGGAGGTCATCCGGTTGAAGGCGGCGGACACCGTGCCGATCTCGTCGTCGCTGACAATCGGGATCTCCTCTTCCAGTTGCCCGTCCGCAATCCGTTTTGCCGATGCGGTGAGCCTGTTCAGGGGCCTGATCAGCAGGGTGACGACGGCGATGATGGTGAGGGTGGATGCCAGGAGCATGACCAGCATGGCGCCGATGATGTGGGAGCGGAGTTCCGCGACCCGTGCTTCGGTCTTGGCCATGGAGAAACCGATGCGAAATGCCCCCCAGTGCTTGCCGTTCACATAGACCGGTGCGGAGATGTCCCACATGTTTTCCCCCGTATCCCTCCGGTAATCCTGCTTCAGGACCTCCTGGGTGTTCCGTGCGGCGGCGATCCCCACGGGGTCGTCGAAGATCCGCTTGGAGCGGCTGAATGCCTTGTCCTTTTCCGGGTTGCCGCTCTGGGGGAGGGCGAATTTGCTGTTGTGCGCCGGCAGGTAGGCGTTGTGGTCCACCAGGGCGGCAAAGACTATCTGATCGTCCTTGAGGAATGCATCTTCCAGGGGGGTGACGACCCGTTCGAGGTAGGCGTCGTACCTAGTCGTGTATTTTGGCGGGTTGCTCCCCGGTATTGTCAGGTAGTTGGTGTCAAAAATCTCGTCAACGGTGAGCCTTTTTTCGGCCACGGCTTCGGCAAGGACCCGCTCCATGCTTGCTGCACCGGTAATCGCCAGGATCCGCCCCTTGGCAAGCAGGTCGGCGTACATGTTGGCACTTCGCCAGCGGACGAAATAGAACGTGAAGACGGACATGATCGCGATCATGACAATGATGAGTATGCCGACGATTTTGACGGAAAGTTTCTTGGTCATGCCTGGCTCCCGGGTGGCAGGGTTTTCGTCATTGATGTCGCACGGAACTGTCACTGACTCCGGACGTGGACTCCCTAATACATTAAAATACTGGAAAAATATCTGCAAGTAAATAAAATAGCGTTTCATCGCCATTACGCCGGAATCTGGAAGATAAACCTGTTTAGATGTTTGCCATATTTGTAAAATAAAACATGGTAAGCGAATCGTTACTGACCGGTTCCCGGGGGAGTGGTGGCGCCCGTTAAAAAGTGGTAATGTAGCGGATTGTATGGTAGATTAAGACGATTTTACCGTGATGGGGAGTGGGCATGGAAAACAAGAAGCAACTCGGGACACTGCTGGTGGAGGCTGGGCTCATAACCGTCAAGACCCTGGAGCGGGCACTGGAACGGCAGAAGGGGTCGGGCAAGAAGCTGGGGATAGTCCTGGAGGAGATGGGGGTTATCACGGATTCAGAGCTGGTTGACGCCCTCGCGCGGCAGTTCGGGTTCAAGACGGTCAAGGGGTTCGCCGACTACTCCTTTCCCCAGAGTATCCTTGGCCATGTCCACGAGGACATGGCGGTCGAGAAGACCCTTTTCCCCCTCAAGGTCCAGGACGGCATGCTTGCCGTGGCTGTCACGGACCCCTTCGACATCGTGACGTTCGATTATCTTGCCAAGAAGACGGGGATGAGAATTCTGCCGGTGCTCTCCACCCGCCAGGAGATAGTGAAGGCGATCAGCAATCACTATCTGCGGGGAAGGGAGGCCGGTCCTGACCGGCACAAGGTCCTGGTGGTCGATGATTCCCAGTCGGTGGCCACGATCATCAGCGTTGCCCTGAAAAAGGAGGGGTACGATGTGGTGGAAGCCGGTGACGGCATAGAGGGGCTGAAACTGGCCATGTCCGAGCATCCCGACCTGATCATCTGCGACTCCGTCATGCCCCGCATGGACGGCTTCGCCATGATGCGCGCCCTCCGTGCCAACCAGGCAACAGCGGCCATTCCGGTCATCCTCCTTACGTCAAAGGCGAGTGGGGAAGAGGAACAGAAAGCATTCGAGACGGGATTCCTCGATTTTATCCCCAAGCCGGTGCAGCCGATCCGGATCGTGTCGAGGGTAAAGCACGCATTCGAACTTATTCGTGCCATGAAAAAATAGCTCCCCAGAACCGGAGCCTGTATCCCGCTGTCCAGGCTTCGCCCGCCCCTTTTCCGAATCGGAGAACGATCCGGAAGACCACGACGACAAACGGTATCCCACTTGAGGGTTAACGCTCTCTCTCCCTGATGAAAAAATAGATGACCAGCAGAAAAGGGAGCGGCATGAAGGCTGCTTCCAGGTTCCCCTTGAAAAGTTGCCATGTGGCAAAACAGACGAGGAGCACCGTAAAGAGGATGATTGCAATGGCTGCGGATTTTGTCATGGGGGGGATCGCTTTGCGTGGGTGGTTGATCGGCCGGCGCTGCAGGCTGGTACGTACCGGGTCCTGCCGTCGGCAGGACCCGGTACGGTCGGATGTCAGTTGTCGAACATGAGCTTTCTCTCCAGGTCCATGGAGTGGGAGAGGCGCTTGGCGTCTTCCATGGTGATGATTTCCTGTCTGAACAGCTGGAGGAGGTGCTGGTCCAGGGTCTGCATCTGGTAGAGCGACTGGCCGTTTTCTATATGCTTTTCAATCTCGTCGAGGCGCCCTTCACGGATGCACGACTGGATGGTCGTGGTTGAGCGCATGATCTCGACGACCGGGAAGATTTTTTCCCCGGTCCGGTCCTTGATGAGACGGAGTGAGACGATCGCCACCAGGATGTCCGCCAGCCTCTGCCTGACAATCTCCTGGGACTCGGGGGGGAAGTTCCCGAGGAGCCGGTTGATGGTTGACACGGCGCTCTGGGTATGGAGGGTGGAGAGCACCAGGTGGCCCGTTTCCGCCGCCTTGATGCAGGAGTCGATGGTCTCCTTGTCCCGCAGTTCGCCGACCATGATGACGTCGGGATCCATCCTCAGGGCCGCCTTGAGGGCGGCGTTGAAATCCTCGGTGTCAATGCCCACTTCGCGCTGGATAATGCAGCTTTTCTGCGAGGTGAAGAGAAATTCGATGGGGTCTTCGATGGTGATGATGTTGTAGTTCTGGCTTTCGTTCAAAAGCCTGAGCATGGATGCCAGGGTCGTGGACTTGCCGTTGCCGGTCGGTCCGGTGACGAGGATCAGGCCGTTCGGTGCCTTGACGATTTCCGAAAGGACTGGGGGGAGGTTCAGTTCGTTCAGGGTGCCGATGTGGGGAGGGATGACCCTCATGATGATGCCGTAACTCCCCCGCTGCTTGAAGATGCTGACGCGGAAGCGGCCACCGGTGGGGAGGGCGTAGGAGGCGTCCAGTTCCTTGATGTCGTCGGTCAGCTTGCGGCCGTTATGTTCCAGAACGGTCGCCGCAATGAACTCCGTATCCTTGGGGGTAAGGTTGGGGAGTTTCGAGCGGATCAGTTGGCCGCGACCCCGGAAAAACGGAGGGTTGTCGACTTCAAAATGAAGGTCTGAAACCTTTTTCTGAAAGGCAATTTCCAGTATCTGCGTAAGAATTTTTGCGTCCATGGTAAATCCTTCCGTACAGGCATTCAGTCAGCCAGTGGGGCTGGAATGAGTCACTGCTGCTGTTGAATCATCTGCTCGAATTTTTTCCTGTAAAGCGAATTTTCATAGACAAGGCCGGCGTGTCTGGCCAGAATTTCTGCAAGCTCAAGCTGTACAGGAGATGGTGTCTTGGTGCCGAAATCGGCATAGGTTACGGCGAGAACCCGTCCCAGGCATTTGAGGGGGAGGAGAAGTGCCTGCTTCACCGCGGGAGGCTCGATGGCCGGGTATAACTTCTCCGACAGTGCCGCATCCTCCTGAGGCCCGAAATACGGTGCCCCTTCGGAGACGACCTTGTGCAACAGGGGAATCGAACCGGTTGTCATGGTGATGGCGATCGGTTTGACCCCATCCGCGGTCTGAAGCCGTTCCGCGACCAGTTCGGACTTGCGGACGGTGAAGGTTACGGCCCGTGCCAGCATGCCGGCTGCGAAGCGATCGAGCACGGAGGTGATGTCGCCGAGGCCCTTGAGCCCTATCAGGGCATCCATGCACTCCTTGAAGTGGTATGTATCGACGCCGCCGGCGGCCGGCGGGGGAATCTTGACGGCCTGTTTCAGCGTGTCGAGAAACGTGATGGTATCCTGGACAAACGTTTTCTTGCGGTTCTCGATGTCAGGCTTGGGAAGTACGGCGCGAACCCCTGATCTCATGGCGTTCAGTGCCAGATCGTAACATCCTGGCGGGGCAAGCTGGAAGATCGCCACAACGGGATATTTCTCCTGCACATGCCTGATCAGGTTGCCGATCTCTTCTTCCTCTGCTGCATCCAGTCTGTTTGCCGGCGGGTCGATCACCAGGACGGGGAGGAGATTCTTTGCCAGGGACTGCTCCATTATATGGTCGAGGTTCTCTTCCTCATCGGTCGAAAAGGTGAAAAGACCGTCGTGCTTGCAGGCGGTAATGACGATGTGGCTGATGTATTCGCTCCGGCTGAAGAGGATGACGGCATGGGGTGACGTCTCCTGCCCGCCGTTTGCGGCGGGTGTCTCTCCCAGCGTCACCAGGAAGGCGAGGAGGCGTTCCTGGTCGCCCGGAGAGAGTTCGGCCAGCTGCCTCCCTATCTTGTCGCGGTGGATGAGTGTCGGGTCGTTCACCTTGACCGGCGTGAAAAAGCCGGGGATAACCTTTTCCAGGTTGTCGAGGACATCCAGACCAAGATCGTCGATGGATATCAGCTGTCCGTCGTTCTCGGTGCTCTGTGGAGGGGATGGCGTCGGTTCTTCGCGGGGGAACGTATCGGCCATCAGGGTGCCATCGCGCTTTTTCTCATCATAGATACGGAGCGCATCCATCAGCACGTTCTGGGTGTTCAGGTTGAGGTCCTGTTTGAGTTTCTCCGGGATGTAGCGGTACTCGTCGGAGACGACGGTGGTGTCCACATCCAGCTCGAAGGTCCCCTCCGTCCAGGTGAGGACCTCGACGATGGTCATTTCGATGAGAGTCTCAAGCCCTTTGAAGGCGTCTTCCTTTTTGATTTTGCCCCCTTCGATCAAGGCGGCTATCAGGGGGGTGCGGTTATCCCCGGCGTTTTTCTGTGCGAGGAGGGTGCTGTCCAGTTCTTCCCGGGAGATGGCATTCATCTGCACGAGTATCTGGCCGATACGAACACTGTTGTTGGAGTGGTTTGCGCTGACGATGCAGCCGTCGCTGAAAACCAGCTGGCTTTCACCCCTGGTGCTCTTCAGGCAGAGGGTCCCGGATTTCCGTGTGGCATGGAGCAGTTGAATTACGTCCACTATGGGGAGGTGTTCGAGATCACCGACAAAGGACATGCGTTGTCAACCTCTCACTTGGTTCGGATTGTTGCACACTATAGCGCTAACCGCAGCTTCGTTACAAGACAGATTTAGCTGCAACACCATCTTTACCAGGATGTAACCTGCTGGCTATCCGGAGAGCAGATCATATCCTGTCTCTTATACACATCTCCGAGCCCACGAGACCGTACTAGATCT